>JAGPVP010000111.1 GCA_018066965.1 Zhongshania sp.
AAGTTTTGAAGCCTGAACCAGAGATAGCGCTGAAGTGAGCGAAAACGTCTGGGCCAGATTCTTGCTCGATGAAGCCAAAGCCTTTAGATTCGTTGAACCATTTTACTGTGCCAGTAGTAGTAGACATAATTTTATTCCTGAAATATTCAAAGGTAATTTTGATCTAAAATCAGATCGGTTAGGCTGGAAGTGATTCTATTACTTATGAAGTACAGGACGAAAACTACAGACAGGACTTCGAAATGGTGTACATAAATATAGGTCGAACTTTCTAGCTGGGACTGAGTATATAGACATTTCTGTACTTGTCTACCCCCTATTACTACCAAACGCCTGTGTAATACCCTTATAAATTCAGGGTTTACACAGAGTTTTGTCACAAAGCCTTAACACTGCAGCCGGCACTCGGCCAAAGAATCTTCGTCTAGATAGGTAACCGTGGCGGTATTAAAGTTAAGGTCGACAAACAAATGGCAGTAAAAATCACCGTGCCGCCACCCCATAGACACACTAGAATCATTGGAATAACCCAGTTCAAAGTGGCCATCAAAGGCAGGGTAATAGTTCCGAAACCGCATAAGCGCTAGCAATCGCTGCACGATTGGCTGCTCAACTGCTTCGTCAATTTCCGCCATGCTGTAGTAATGGCGATTAATATCGCGCAATTCGCCAGTCGCCTCCATCAGCTCATTATCATTACAGCCGGCCAATAGGCCCACGTAGTAAACCTGCGGAATACCTGGCGTGAAAAATTGGATGGCGCGCGCCGCCAAATAGGCATCGTCATTGCGCATTAGGGCGTCGTAAAAAGTGCAGGTTAATTGGTAAATGGCGCCAACACTGTGAATGTTGGCGGCGGAGCGTCGCAAAATGGGATCGGCGCTGCGGCTAGAAATATTGTCGATTAGGGCGCGAATCTTTTCCTCGGGTAAGACCCCTTCCACATCGGGAATGCATATGCCGTCGTGGGTATCTAGCACCGTGACCATATTGCGCGGGCACATACGCAGCCAATTCTTAAGGTAGACACTATTAGCGTCCAACAGAGAGAACAACAATAGCGGCGGTAAGGCAAAGCCATAGGGATGCATATTGCGACGACTAATGGCGTACTGGTAGCTGCTGTGATCGTGCACTTCTGGTAAAACTTCAGCGCCGTGTAACTGCGCCACGCCGTTGATCCAATCAAGATTTCGATACACATCAGGCTCAACCAAAAAGCAGCTGGTGCCAATGCGCTTGGTGGTATATCCGAAAGCGTCTAACCGAAACAATTTAACCCCGCGCTGCGCCAAAAAACCGATGTAGTTTTCCATCAATTGGAAGGTCAGCTCAGATTCGTAATTTAAATCTATTTGATGCTCAGTAAAGGTGCACCACACGCGCCCCGTGCCGCCATCGGCAAAGTCGACTCGGCGGAACGGCTCCTTCTCTTTGCGAATATGAATCTTTGCCAGGTCATCGGAGCTTATCTCGCCAAATATTTCAACGTGAACAAAGAGATCGGCATATTCAGACTCGTAGCCCTTGGCCACAAAGTCCTTAAACTCCTCCGACTCATCGGAAATATGGTTTACCGTAACATCGCAGCAAAGGTCATATTGTGAAGAGATACGCTCAATGTCTTCCCAAGTGCCGTACTCAGGATCGACCTCTTTATGGGTTAGCGGCGAGAATCCCGCGTCGGCATTCGAGGGAAAAAACGGCAGAATATGCACACCGCCAATCGCGTCCGAAAAGTGCCGCTCAATCACGGTGTGTAAATCTTTTAAGTTGTTACCAAGACGATTGGGATAACAAATCATCTGCACAGCATTGCGTAAGGCCATACGACGGCTCCGGTCTGTGAGTGATGCTTAACCATAACCATTGCTCGGCAAGCATGCAAACCGCTGGCGCCCACTTCTTCGCTATTTACTGTGCTAAATCGCAGCTTATATTTAATGCAGTTCAGGCGGACGCACAAATCGCTGCCGATATTCCCGCGGTGTCATTTGGCAATAACGCTTAAATAGCCGTCTAAATGCACTTTCATCTTGGTAGCCACAGCGCTGCACAATTTCTGAAAATCTAAGCTGGGTGGTCTCCAATAATATTTTACTGCGCTCTATTCTCAGCTTTTGAGTTAGCCCTTGGGGTGATTCGCCGATGGCATTGTTAAAGCGACGGATGAGGGTTCGCGGGCTCACCGCCACACTCGCCGCTAGGTCTTCAATTTTAAAATCACGCGCCAAATTTGTTCGTATCCACTGTTCAGATTTATTGACCACCTCATCGCTACTGTCGAACCAAGACAGTATTGCGTACGGCGCTTGGGTAATACGCTGACTGTCGAGCATCATGTATTTTGCCAGCAAACGCGCAAATGGCTTGCCAGCGTACTTCTCGATGACGCTCAAGCCAACGTCTAAATAGGAGCTAGACCCAGCACCAGTAAGCACATTGCCCGAGTACACGCATATTGCGTCCCGATCTACCTGAATTCTGGGATAGCGACGCTGCATTTCACTTTGCAACCACCACGCTGTGGTCGCACGCCCCCCCTCTAACAAGCCCGCCTCGGCCACCGCATAGCTGCCACTGCAATTGGTGGCAATAAGCTCTAAATCCTTACCATGCTCGCCCAGCCAATCAATCAGCTCTCGCCACTGCAGCAGGTTCTCGCCAACGCTAGCGGCATTAGGAATCATAAACGCGGGGCTAAACAGAGTATCGCCAGCGCGAATATCATCAACACTGCCGTCCACCTCCATACGACAGCCGTTTACGCACTCGATAGGCCCGCCATCCATCGACACAAAACGCACATCGAATAAAGGCCCTGCACTCTTTGCCGTGTTTTTGGCGATCATATTCGCAACCATAAACAAATCGCGATTGCCCACCAAGCTGCTCGCCATCGCGCCATCAACCGCGAGAATAAATATCCGTCTACTCATACAGCCTTCCCATCGCATCTCATTCAGCATAATAAATGCCATATACGCCACATTAGCGATAAATTAGCGCAGCGCAAGCTGAACTTCAGCATTTGGCGTAAACAACACTTTATATGTCATATAAGACACTGTAGCGATCATTACGCCACGCCTAAACTAAGTCCAAGTTAAAGCAGCAAGAGAACTTCCAAGTGAAAACACTAAACAGACGACGCTTCTTAGCTAGCCTTGGCATCGCCTTAAGCGCAGCTGGCCTCAGCACACTAGGCCTCAGCGCGTGCAGCAATATTCCTCCCCAGCCCTTTCATTTGGGCAAAGTGGTTAATGCACCACTGGGTTGCCAAGAATTATTAGCGCGGGACCAACGTGGAGATTGCTGAGATGAGCGAACTAAGAAAAGAGCTACAGTATATTCACCACACCGTAAGTAGACACTTTGTACAATTCAGTGACGCGGGCGAAAGTTGGGATATGCCACCAGCAGGTTACACCGGCCTCCAATGGCTGCGCGACGATTGCGACGGTTTTTGCCTAGCCTGCCGTGTATTGTTAAGAGACAGGGGGATTCCAAGCAGGCTCGTCTACTGCGAGCTAGGGCGCAGCGGCCACCTCGTCGTAGAGGTACAAGGCTGGATTTTAGACTTACGCCAAAGTGGCGTCGTCGCCAATACCCTACTCCCCAATTACCGATGGTTGAGAATATCAGGCTACGAAGCGGGCGATCCGTGGCGAGAGATCGTTAGTAATGAAGCTACTTTGGCAGTGGCGTCATTAGACTACTAAAATGTGTCTTCATTAAGCTCGGGCTAAGTCCAGTCCAGCGCTTAAACGCACGCCGGAAGTTACTACTATCATGAAAATTCAAACGAGCGGCAGCTTCATCAACAGAAGCCCGCTTCAGTAATAGTTCGATCAATGCTAATTCAAGTTGATAATGATCCAATTGCTGCTGAAACGACAAGCCGTGTTCACGCAGACGGCGTTTCAAGCTAGCTTGACTAATACCCAGCTGCTGAGCGCAGCCACCAAGGTCACGATAGCCGCTATCTCCGCTGGCAAATAATTGCCGCAAGCACTCTCCCAGATACCGCGCCTTAGGCAACAGCGCATAGCAGTCGGCCACGGCAACTTGTGCACGTAAATTCTGGGTCGCCGCCTCCTTTTCAGTGGTATCAATTAAAATACGTAGACCATCAAACGGCGCATCAAAATAGCACTCACCCTGTAAATGCGCGGTAAAATTTTCTCGATTTATACCAGCAGAGGCACGAAAAAAATATCGTGGCTCCCTCACCCCCTTAAAACACTTAATAATATTTGCCAGCGCCGTTAATGCAGACACCAAGGCAATACCATCAGTATTTTCAAACGCCGACGGTCTAATCATTAATAATATTTCGTTTGGCGCAGGGGACACTATATACATGGCCAAAGCAGGAGCCAGTAGCGTGGAGTAGTCACACAATAACGCTAACACTGGACGCAAATCTGAATGGCTATCTACCAAAGCCCTGATCGGCCCCAAGCCATGCTGCAGTAACTGATGACCTAATTGAAACGGAAAATCTGAGCCCGGCCATAGGCGGTTAGCATTGGCCAGTAATTGTTGAAACTGTATTAAACTTATGTACCGTCCCGTAAACGGCAGGTCACTGGCAAATAGAGCGGTATTCAATAATAGTGCGTGGGTGTCGATGCCCCTGGCCGCACATAAATCCAGTATCGCAACCGGCTGCAGCCACGCCGGAATCACCTTATCGCTAGCGACAAGATAGTGATCAGCAGTCATTATCGTGCTGCTTTATAGCTAGTATTTCCGCGTTGGCGCGGGCCAACAACTCTTCCGCATTTTCCCCCTTGCGCGATTCAACTACCGCCAAGCGCACGGCGATATCAAAGCTATCGCCCGCCTGATGATATAAGGCCATCTGTATCGCCTCGCTTAACAATCGCCCTAATGCGCCCTGCAATCCGGGACGCTGGGTGCAGCCCGCTATCACCACAAAACGATCACCGCCATAGCGGCATACCAATGCACCATCAGGCGTTGCCGCCACCAACGTCGCGGCAACGCGGTTAAGCACCTCGTCGCCACAGGCAAAGCCGTAAAGGCGATTTACCGCACTAAAATTATCTAAATCAATCAGCCATAGCGACACCGTTTTAGATTCACTAAGTGCACTTGTTAATGCGCGTCGGCAATAGGCTCCACTGTATAAATCAGTGACGGGATCAATATCGCGATGATCCCGAACACCTGCTTCTCTACGCCGCTGCTGCCGCGACAACACCCGCTGCTCTTGGCTTAGTGCGACTATCGCATACGTAATTAGCAATACCGCCAATGGCGTTACTACCGATTCTAATGAGGCGCCCCACCCTGCTCCGCCCAGACGAATAAACTCGTCTAATACATCAAGGTAAAAACCAAAGCCAAGGCAGCCAAAGCCCGCCAGTAAACACTGGGTTACGGGCCCCGGCGGTCGCCACTGCAATAAAAAATGTAGCCAGCTTAATGCCGCAATAACAACCAGGCCTTCACCTGCAACATCGAGCCAATCTATTTCTATCCACGCTTTCAACTCGCCACCAGCTGACGCAGCCAATGCAAATAGGCCAAAAGCCAAGACCATCACACCATAAACCCGACCATAGCGATAAGGGCTAGTTGAATTTAGGGCCGGCACTCGGTGATGTAAGCCTCGCCAGTCAGAAAAGCTCAGCGAATTTACTCTTTTCATATATTTACCTTATTCAATAAAGCCCTTATCGATATGAGATAGGCCGACATTCTGCCTTAAACCTTCGCCATCAAGCGCGCAATTGTTGCTTAGTGTAACGGGCAAAGGTTTCAGTAAAAGGTCATATCAGCTCAAAGACGCCACGCAGCCCCGAATATTCCCTTACTTGTCAGCACCGACACATCGACTGTCAACGAACTGTCACACAGCGCCATTAACTTGCTCTGTCATTACGCGGCTCACATCCATTACACAGAGGACAACACCATGAAGACCGCCAGCCACACTCGCTTGCAAACACTGACGTTAAGCACCATCGCCTCGGCCGTTGCCTTGGCGCTCGGCAGCCACGGCGCTATAGCCCAAGACCAAAACCAAACAAGCGCAGTCGAAAGCGTGCAGGTGCTAGCGAAACGTGTGGTAAAGCGTAATCACGTTAACAGCGCGTCGCCAAAACTGGTCTATGACGCCGATTTTTTCCAACGCTTTGAGCCCATTTCGGTTGGTGACATGCTCAAGCGTGTCCCTGGTGTGACATTTAATAGTGACGTAGGTGAATACGACCTTCCCCGCCTGCGTGGTCTGGATTCTCGCTACACTCAGGTGCTTATCAATGGCCGCCGTCTTCCCGGTGAAGAAAACAGCGGCGCGATTGCCGTAGATCGAATTCCCGCCGAGATGGTCGAAAAAATCGAAATTATTCGCAGTCCTAGTAGCGACATCAGCAGCCAAGGTATCGGCGGTACCCTCAATATCATTCTTAAAGATGGCGCCCGCCACGAAGGCGGAATTTGGCGCGTAGGCGTCGTCAATATGGAAGAAAATCGCGGCAGCGGTTTTGTGGGTATGTCAGGTGTTAGCGACAAAATCGAATACGGTTTCTCTGTCAACGTGCAAGAGCGTTACAACCCCAAAAACAAAGTCTCTAGCGAGCAAGAAGAAGACGAACGCGAAGATGTGATTGAAAGTGATGTTCGCGATAGCAGAGATGTGGCACTTGCCGCCGACCTTGCCTTTCAACTCAATGACGCCAGTAAACTACGCCTTAATGTGCTGCACATAGATACCCAACGCGAAGAAAAAGAACACACTCGCGTTACTGCACTCGAACGTGCTGACAGCAACTCGCCCTATGCCATTGACGAAATAGTTAACGAGAGCCAGCTAGAAGATATCGACCAAAGCAACACCAGCGTCGGCCTTGATTACGAATTAAAAACCGCGGCAGGCGAACTGAAAGTCTACGCCAGCAGCCATCAATTTAAACAAGATAAGCGCGAAACCAATTTTGAGGCGGATCTCGGTGATCCACTGGAGCTAGACGAACAAGAGTTAACCGACATTGACGACACCGAAGATCGCCTAGGCTTTAGCTGGAAACATGAATCCGCCAGCTTTGAATCTAAATTTGGCATGGAGTACATCAATAAAACCCGCGATTTCAATCTCAAAGCCCTTGATGACAATGGTGACCTCGATGACGAAAACGATGAATTTGCGGACTTCAGTGTTGACGACCAAGGCATTAACCTATTCACCAGCGGCAACTGGAAATTACGCGAAGACTTAGAACTTGAAGTGGGTCTGCGGGCAGAATACCGCGACATTGAAATAATCGGTCGCGACTTTAACGACAGCGTAACCCGCAGCAGCGACGACAGCATTGACTACAACCCCTCCGCGCATATTCGCTGGCACCTCAACGAGCAAGAGCAATTTCGCGCCAGCATCGCCCGCACGCTTCGTCGCCCGCAATTCGACCAATTAAACCCTGTAGAACTCACTATCGATGACGAAAAGTTTCGCGGCAATAGCGACTTAGATCCAGAAAGCGCCATCGGCCTAGACCTTGGCTACGACCACTTCATTGCCGACAGCGGCGTGATTGGCATCAACTTTTTCTACCGAGAAGTGGAAGATTTAATTGAATATAGCCAAACCGACATCACGGTGGGCGGTGCAGATTTTGAATTACGCCAAGCAATCAACAACCGCAATACCGGCAAAATCATGGGTGTAGAACTTGATTTCAGCGCTGCGATGACACTCATCAACATGCCCACGGCACAGGCATTTTTCAACCTCACTTTATTAGACTCAGAAGTAGAAGACGATTACTTTACGGGTCTAAAAAGACGTTTCAGTGGCCAAGCCAAATACGTGTACAACCTTGGCTTTGAACATGAGCTAGAAGCACTGCAAGCCAGCTACGGTGCCAGCTATCAGCAGCAAGGTGACAGCGAAGAGTTCGAAGGCAACGAAATCAATCGTATAAGCTATGATGGCAATTTAGAAATTTTTATAGAAAAGCGTTTTGACAAAGGCAACTATGCGGTACGCCTGTCTGGTCAAAACCTGCTAGATGCCGAAAAGAATGAGCTTATCCGAAAGTACGACGACACCGCAGCACTGCGCGCTGGACAGTTTGAATCGACAGAAACTGAAATTGAAGATACCTCGCCAGCCATTTTGCTCACGCTGCGCGGTAGTTTTTAAACCGCCACATACAAAATTGCTACAACAGGCTGTTTGAGATGCCTGCGACATTGACTAAATTTTGGAATTTTTATGAATACTTTTGGAAAAACATTACTCGCCAGCGCCCTACTCGGTATTAGCGCCTGCTCCCCGTTAGCCAGCGTAACGAATCCCAGCGCCAATGCCTTAAGTTTCAATAAACAGCATATCTTTTACACTGACGCGCCCATTTATAGCAGCCAAAACGAAATAGAAGCCGTCACTAAATCCGGTGAATGGCTCATATGGGCAGAGGATCCACAACAGGAACTGTGGATGGCATCGCTAAGTAACAGCACATTGACACCCACAAAAATTGCCACCCTAGACCACGGTGTTGACGGTCTCTGTGCCGCGCCATTATCCGACACGGCACTAGACGTTTTTATTAGCGACGGCGATGGCGGCATGCACCACTACTGGCTTAACCCACAAGGCGGGCAATTCCACGCCGTACGCAATCTTGCTATCAACCCCGATGTAGAACGCTGCCTGTTAAATGAATCGTCATTAATCTACCTAGACCCTTATTTGGGGGCCATGAGTGTCGATCGCAACCCCGAAACCGACACCGTGATTCGCACCGCCAATGTGGCGGCTAATCACCACCTAATCGAGCAACTTTCGTCGGCACCGGAATCCCTGATACTCGAACACGCCCATTCAGCACCGCAGGCACCATTCCCGCTTATTAGCGCTGACCTTGAAACCGACTCGGTTGATCGCGCCGGTGACGCCGCCGACGACCCAGCCATCTTAGTCTCCGATAAGGGCACACTATGGATTGCCGGTACCGACAAACAGCAAGGCCTTCGGGTATATAACGCACAGGGCAAGCAAATCCACTTTCTTAAACGGGGCCGCTTAAACAATGTTGATAGCCTTGCGCTAACAAACAACCGTTTCTTGCTGTCCGCCACCAATCGCACAAGTCACAGCATTGATTTATTTATAGCCGAGCCCGATAAAAACCGTATCGAATTCATCTCTGCCATACCGCTCGCCATGGACGACCCCTACGGCTTGTGCATGGCCAAAGACGCCAGCGGCAAGATCGCGGTCTTTGCCGGTGACTCTGAAGGCTTGGTTCAATACTGGCAGCTAGATAATAATTACCGCAGCGGTAATATGCTTGCAGAATACCATTTTGATTCCCAAACCGAAGGCTGTGTTTACAACACCGTAGACCATCAGCTCTACGTTGGCCAAGAAGACAAAGGTATTTGGAAAATAGCGCCAATGAGCGGTGAAAAGACCCTGATTGAAACCATGGCGCAAGGCAACTTAGTCGCGGATGTAGAGGGCTTAGATATTTATTACGGCGACCAACAATACCTCATTGCCTCTAGCCAAGGCGACGACAGCTATGTTGTCTATCAAATTGCGCCATGGAAGATGCTTAGCAAATTTCGCATTGGCCCCAACACCCACACTGGACTTGATGGCGCCTCAGAAACCGACGGCCTTGCAGTAAGCGCAAAACCTATTAAGGACTACCCTCAAGGAATAATGGTCGTACAAGACGGTCGTAACGTAAGCCCAGCCGCCAATCAAAATTTTAAGATTATTAATTGGCAAAAAATTGAAGGCCTATTAAAAAAATAATCTTATTTCATTTATTAAAAACCATCAGTATTGGCCACCTGCCTTAGGGGTAATACTGATGGCTTTTACGACTAAGCCACTTCACTTAACGCTGATGAGCTTTCCGCATCGCGACAAGCATCCACCGCACTCATAAATTCGTCGCCCCACACATTGATGTCATTGTGCTTAACAATGTCGTAAGCCTCCCGCATTCGGCTGCGCGCTTCATCGCGATTAAGGGTTAGCGCCAAATAGCAGGTTTTCACTAATTCACTTCGGTCGTGGGGGTTTGCCAAAATTGGCCCACGTAATTCAGCAGCGGCACCGGCAAATTCCGACAAGACCAACACACCTGCCCCATCGGTCATCCCCTGGGTGGCAATATATTCTTTGGCGACCAAGTTTAGGCCGTCCCGCAGCGGTGTAATCCACATGACATCCGCCATGCTGTAATAAGCTACCAATTCGGCAAACGGCAAGCTGCGGAAGAAGAACTGCAATGGCGTCCAACCCACTTTGGCAAAGCGGCCATTTATACGCCCCACGGCCTGCTCAATTTGATTTTGTAAATCACGATAAATCGTCATTTCACTGGCGGCGGGTACACAAACCATCATTAGCGTTACTTTGTCGTGCAGATCTGGATGCTCATCCAATAAGCGCTCATAAGCCTCAAGCTGTTCGATTATGCCCTTGGTGTAATCCAACCTACCCACCGACAAAATCATGCGAGTGCCGTGCAGCTCTTGTCGCAATTCATCCATACGCTGCTGGACCTTTTCCTCTTTCAAGGCATTCTCTACCCGCTTCAAGTCCAAACCGACCGGATGGGCGCCTAAGCAGATACGGCGATCATTCACCTTAATTTCAGTGCTCATTTCATCCAAACCTACCGCACAGCCGTAGGTGAAAAAGCGTGGCGCACAATTCATTTTTGCCGTCACTTCCAAGGGGGTAACGCCACGCGCCACGTCGACAAAATTCTCGGACTGGCGGGGAATATGAAAGCCAATATAATCGCACTGCAGCAAGCTGCCGATTATGTCTCGACGCCACGGAATGACATTGAACACATCCGCCGAGGGGAAATAAGTGTGGTGGAAAAATGCAATAACAACGTCTGGACGTAGTTCGCGCAAATATGCCGGCACCATCCACAAATTGTAATCGTGTATCCAAACCGTTGCGCCTTCTGCAGCTTCTGCGGCGGCTGATTCTGCAAAGCGTCGATTCACATCGAGAAACACTTGCCAGTGATCTTCTCTAAAAGTGGCCCGCTCCCAAAACGTGTGTAACGTAGGCCAAAAGGCTTCTTTAGAGAACTTCTTATAAAAAATATCGACGTCGCTTTTACTCAAGGCCACCCGCGACGCGACAAGATTCGGGTATTGAGCCGTATCAACTTCGGTATGGGTTTCAAACTTGCCGTCGGTCGGCTCGTGAATAGACCACGCCACCCATGAGCCCGCACGCCCATCGGCAAAAAAGCTCATCAACGTTGGAATAATGCCATTGGGCGATGTGGGCTTGCGGCGAATGGTTTGGCCATTTTCACGAAACTCTTCATAGGGAAGACGGTGATACACAATCACCAAATCAGACTTTCCCGGCACTGCTACATCGCGCTGTTCTGCCTCCATACCAGCCGTACCGAGAAAGCCAAAATGCTTAAACGCTTGCAGTATGC
This sequence comes from Zhongshania sp., assembly GCA_018066965.1. Lineage (GTDB taxonomy): Bacteria > Pseudomonadota > Gammaproteobacteria > Pseudomonadales > Spongiibacteraceae > Spongiibacter. Next base: position 11,472 of record JAGPVP010000111.1, read on the forward strand.
CACCACAACCCGGTTGCTCAGCGTGATAGACACGCGCTCTATTTTCAGTGCTTTTTAGCAATGCTGGCTCAGAGTCACCCACGCAAACCCCGATAAAACCATGCTCGTACATAGAGAGGTCATTTAAAGTATCGCCGGCTACCAAGACATTTTCATCGCCAAGACCTAGCAGCTCGACTAAGCCTCGTAGCGTCGAGCCTTTATTGACTCCCTTGGGCAAAATATCCAAATACAAACCAGCCGAATACAAGAGTTCGCAATCTAGGTCGCGCACCACGGCTTCAAGCTCGCTGCTAATGGCCTCTGCGCCACAAAAGAAGGAGAAGCGCCGCTCCTGAGGAACATCCTGACGTTGTAAATTTGGGATATGTGCCACCGCTTGTTCAACCACATGCTCACCCGGCCAACGTTTATCAATATCGCCCTGTAGTGGTTGAATAGCTTGCTGGGTATGACCATCTACGACGGTACAACCCACGTCGCAAATAATGTAATCAGGTTCAGGAATCGTTGGATCAGCAAGCAGCGGTAACACCGACTCAAGCCCGCGACCAGTGACAAAGGCCAGTTTGATTTCGGGATGAGCCGCAATCAACTGATAGAGTTTAAGGCGTTGATCGTTATCGCCCGCTAAAAATGTACCGTCTAAATCCGTTGCTAAAAGCATTTTAATACCTGCGTTTGAACGCAGAGCCCAGCTCCCACCAGACTCCGGGTGCTGTTACAAAAATTCATAACACCAACATACTACACAGCCACACTACATAATGATTTATATATATTGCGTCGTGCTTACTTTGAACACAGAGAAACATGCAGAAACTGTGCCGACCAAAAATCAGAAAGCACTATAAATCCAGCTGAAAACACCACAATGTATAACCATACGCAGTTTCGAAAATATTGAAATTTTATCAGTAAAAATTAATTCCCATACTTTTTCACACTCTAGCGCACCAACAGATCAAGAATCGCACCAAAGCAGCGCGCTCGAAAAAATTCATAAAAATAGTTAAAAGTAAATTTGCCCCAACGCAAAAGCTGTGCCACAGTAAAAACGTAATGACTACTTTCTGGCTAGACACTATGGCCGCTGCGCAAACTCTGCGCCGTGACTTACACGCCCACCCCGAGCCCGGCTGGCAAGAGGTTCGCACCGCTGAAACGGTACGCAACGCCCTCGATCGCCTAGCCATACCTTGGCGCAAATGTGCAGGCACTGGCACCATTGCCACCTTACAAGCATCAAACCCTCAATACGGCGCTAAACATATTGCTTTGCGCGGTGATATCGACGCCCTTCCCATTATTGAACAAACCGGCAAAGCGTGGTCGTCTACCCAATCCGGCTGTATGCACGCCTGTGGTCACGACGGTCATACCGCCACCTTATTGGCCAGTGCCCAATGGCTAAAACACAATGAACAAAGTCTGACTGGCCCTGTCACATTATTATTCCAACCAGCAGAAGAAGGCGGGCACGGCGCACGAGAAATGATTAACGAAGGCGCACTAGACGGTATCGACGAAATTTACGGCTGGCATAATTGGCCTGCCGTCCCCTTCGGGAAGCTTGTTTGCCCGGACGATATTGTTATGTGTGGCAACGGCACCTTCACCATTACTGTTATCGGCAAAGGTGGCCACGCCAGCCAACCTGAACTCTGCCGCGATCCGGTGCTGGCCGCCAGTGCGATTACCTTGGCCCTGCAACAGATTGTGAGTCGGCGCCTAGCGCCACAACAAGCTGCGGTGATCAGCGTAACCTCATTCATGGCTGACAGCGGGCCGACTATTATTCCGCAGCAAGCCGTATTAGGCGGCAGTATTAGAGTGCCGGATGATGCTACCCGCCATCAGATCAACACGCTCATTACCGAAGTCAGCCAGCAAACGGCGCAGAGTTATGGGGTGGAATGCCGTGTAGAAATTACGCCGCGCTATAACCCGACTATTAACCATCCCGCACAAGCGCAGCGCGTTCGCCAGCTATGGCAAGACAGCTACGGCACAGATTCTATCGACCTAAACACCCGCACGCCCATTATGGCGTCTGAAGATTTTAGTTATTACCTCCGAGAAATTCCCGGCGCATTTGCGCTCATCGGTGCAGATGATGGTGACGAACACCATCAAGTGCCCTGTCACAGTCCGCATTACGACTTTAACGACAAATTAATTCCTCTAGTGAGCACATTGTTTTCTCGCCTTTGTGGCGTGACAACGCCCGAAAAACCTGCACAACAAACCATCTGAAAATAGCAAAACGTCGATACGTCGACCGACTTTATTTACAAGAAGGAGTTCGCATGAGTATTTTTGAGCAACGTGAATCAGACATCCGCGCCTATTGCCGTGTTTACCCCGTGGTATTCGACAAAGCCGTAAATGCCCGCCAAACCGATGAAGACGGTAAACAATACATCGACTTTTTTGCCGGCGCTGGGGTGCTAAATTTCGGTCACAACAATCCGCGCATGAAAAAGGCCATGATTCAGTATTTGGAATCAGACGGCGTTACCCACACCCTAGACATGCACTCCACGGCCAAACGCGCCTTTATGGAACGCTTTGTAAAAACCATTCTTGAACCCCGTAACATGAGCCACAAAATGCAGTTCATGGGCCCCACCGGCACCAATGCGGTAGAAGCTGCGCTAAAAATTGCGCGCCGCGCAACAGGCAGACAAGAAATTGCCGCCTTTACCCACGGCTTTCATGGCATGACCCTAGGCTCACTGGCCTGCACTGCCAATGCCTATTTCCGTGGCGCCGCGGGTGTACCCCTCAACCATGTGTCACACCACAAATTTGGCTGCACAGAGCATCTTGAACAACTCGCCGCTTATTACGCCGATGCCTCCAGCGGCATCACACCCCCTGCCGCATTTTTAGTCGAAACCATACAGGCCGAAGGCGGCGTTAACGTCGCCAGTAAAGAATGGCTGCAAGGCTTGGCAAAACTTGCCAAAGACGTGGGCGCGCTATTCATTATTGATGACATCCAAGTCGGCTGTGGCCGCACCGGAAACTACTTTAGCTTCGACGATATGGATCTCGACCCCGATGTAGTTTGCCTCGCTAAAGGCGTTGGCGGCATGGGCACCCCTATGGCGCTCAACCTCGTCAAACCCGAGATAGATAAGCACTGGTCGCCCGGCGAACATACCGGCACATTTAGGGGGCAATCTCTATCGTTTGTAGCCGGCTCAGAAGCATTGAGTTATTTCGAAGACGACGAGCTGATGACCGAAGTAAGTAGTAAAGCTGGCGTCATGGCGCGTGCACTCGCGCCGCTAGAGAAAAACTTTAGCGCGGTTGCCGTACGCGGCAAGGGCATGATCCTCGGTTTAGACGTTGGCAGTGGCGAACGAGCCAAGGCGATTGTCGATAGCTGCTTCGCCGACGGCCTACTTATAGCCAGCTGCGGCACGGGTGGCCGCGTTGTTAAATTAATACCACCGCTGACTATTCCAGATGAAGACTTACAACAGGGCCTAGATACCTTGGTTCGCAATACCACCAGGATCATGGAGGCTGCCGCATGATCAATCGTGACGACATGACTTTCCCGTTTGAGGAATATGAACGCCGCCTTAGTGAGTTGCGGCTTCGCATTGCTGATCGACGCTTAGATGCCGTGGTGATTTCTGATCCAGAAAACATCATGTATCTGACCGATTACCAAACCACCGGCTATTCATTCTTCCAAGCGCTCGTTGTGCCCTTAAACGACGAGCCCTTCATGATTACTCGCGCACTTGAGGAATCAAACATCATCGCCCGCACATGGGTAGAGCGCACGCGCCCCTACCCTGACACCGGCGATGCCATTCAAATGTTAGTGGATGCCTTACGGGAATTTGGTCTATCCAAGAAACGTATCGGCTATGAACGCAATAGCTACTTCTTTCCCGCTTACCAACAAGATCGTATACACACCACACTGACCGAAGCCAAATTATTAGATTGCTTTGGGATTGTTGAACAAGGCCGTATTTGTAAATCATCCGCTGAAATCCAGCTTATGCGCAAAGCGGCCTTCGCCACCGAAGCAGGTATGCAAGCGGGTATAGACGCCTGCCAAGCCGGCGTAACCGAGAATGAAATTGGCGCCGCGATCAGCGCCGCCATGTTCCGCGCCGGCGGCGAACCACCTGCCGTTATGCCTTATGTCACCTCTGGCCCAAGAACCATGATTGGCCATGCCACATGGGAAGGTCGTACCGTGCTACCCGGCGAGCATGTGTTTTTAGAAGTTGGCGGCTGCTATCGCCGCTACCACACCGCCATGATGCGTACCGTGGTACTCGGCAAACTCAGTCACTCTATGCATCACGCACAAGAAAAAATGAAATACGCATTACAAGCAGTACGCGAAAAAGTACAGCCGGGAATGACCGTCTCTGACGCCGACAATTTGGTGCGAAATATTATTTCTGACAATGATTGTGGTGCACGACTCATTACCCGCTCAGGCTACTCTATAGGTATCGCGTTTCCGCCTAGCTGGGACGAAGGTTATATCGTCAGTCTTAAACAAGGCGAGTCGACTGTGCTGCAACCCGGCATGACCTTCCACATCATTCCGTGGATGTGGGGAGTAGATGGCGATAAAACCTGTGGGATCTCAGACACAATTTATATTACCGATGACGGCTGTGAATCATTTTTCACAATGGACAGAGACTTCACCGTCAAACCGGAACAAGCAGAACCGGCGCTACTAGAGTTTGACGAAGCGCGTAAAAACAAACGTGAAAAAGCCGAGGCCGGCAAAATTGACGATAAGGCCAAAGCAAAAAGCGGTGAATAATATAGCCATTTATTTAAAGCCCTTTTTGACTAAACCAACATCACGATGAGGTAGCCATGCTGATAGCGACAAATCCTTGTAGCGGCAAAATTATTGCCGAATACCCTACCCTCAACAATACCGAACTCCACGAACGTATCGGCGACGCCTTCCGAGCCACCGATCAATGGCAGGCGCGCAGTTACCAAGAGCGTGGGCAAGTGTTGCGAGCGGTTGCCGCTGAACTCCGAAACCAAAAAGACCATCTAGCGAAACTAATGGCAATGGAGATGGGCAAACCTATTAAAGAAGGCACCGCCGAGGTTGAAAAAGCCGCAGGCTGCGCCGAATATTACGCCGAACACGCCGCTGAATACTTAGCCCCGCAAACGCTGCCATCCGATGCGAGCATTAGCTATGTTTGTCATCCGCCGCTAGGGACATTACTGGGCATTCTGCCGTGGAACGCGCCGCTGTGGCTGGCCTTCCGTTACCTCGCACCCGCACTAATGGCGGGCAACACCTGCGTAATGAAACACGACCCCAATGTGCCTGCCTGCGCAATTGCCATCGCCAAAGTATTCGCAGACGCCGATGCGCCCGAAAATATTGTGGTGAACCTTCCTATTAGCAATGACACGATAGAAACCGCTATTCGCGATCCACGTATCGCCGCTGTATCCTTCACAGGCTCAGGTAATGCTGGCCGTATCGTTGCGGCAGTAGCCGGTTCAGAAATCAAACCCACGGTGCTTGAGTTAGGTGGCTCAGACCCCTGCATTGTTCTCGCGGATGCCAACTTAGAGACAGCGGCTGACATTGCCACCCTATCCCGCATGATCAATGCCGGACAATCTTGCATTGCAGCCAAACGTATTATTGTGGAAGACGCGGTATACGATGTTTTTGTAGAAAAACTACAAAGCCGCATGGCTAAATTTAAATCGGGCGACCCTCTACTGGCCGATACCGACGTAGGCCCTATCGCCCGCGAAGACCTGCGCCAAAACCTGCATCGCCAAGTAACAGAAACCATCAATGCTGGCGCCAATTGTCTGCTAGGCGGCGAGCTAAGCGATGGCCCCGGCTTTTTCTACCCGCCAACCTTACTCATCGATGTAACAGAAGACATGTGCGCGTTTAAAGAAGAAACCTTCGGCCCCATCATGGTTGTTATACGTGCTGCCGACGTTGAAGAGGCCGTGCAGCTCGCCAATGAAACCCCATATGGCCTCGGCGCCGCAGTCTGGACAGCTAACGCTGAACTTGCCACCAACATTGCCAACCGCCTAGAAGCAGGCCAAGTTGCTATTAATGGCATTGTTAAAACCGATTCACGTTTACCTAGCGGTGGTATAAAAGGTTCTGGCTACGGCCGCGAACTTGGGCCGCATGGAATTCGGGAGTTTGTGAACACTAAGCAGATTTGGGTGAAGTGAAGTAAATCATATGAGTAAGCACTATAAGGACTTAAGTGCTTACTCTGCATTTCTTATTGCTATGTCACGCTCGCTCAACACCCCACCTACGTAGAGTGGTTAAAGCTTATCGGCGGCCAGTTCTCTGGTGTGCTCCAGCAAGGACACATCGCCCACCTTGCCATGTCCTGGAATCACAAGCTTGGCATCGCCATATCGAGACTGAAGCGTCTCGGCCGCTCCAGACCACGCACTGATTACCGCATCGTTGGTATTGCCAAGGTTCGTCGCCTCTTTGGCGCGAATAAGGCATCCCCCAAAAAGTATTTTTTGATTTGGCAACCAAACAACAACATTATCCTTTGAGTGCCCCGCCCCCGGGTAGAAGACTTCTATTTGACCTGCAAGTAACCAAAAGTCGTCATTAACAAAACTGTTTGTCGCCTCTGCCTTACCAGCATTACTGAGAATTTCGTTAGTCGATTCAGAGGCATACGTTGGAATAGCTTTCGAGTTTAAATATTGAATACCCGCCGTTCGATCTTCATGAAAATGCGTTGAAACACTGCCTTTAATACTAAAGCCCTGCAACATTATCCACTCCAAAAGTTGCTCAGTGTCCTCGACCGACCACGGTGTATCGACGATGTATGCGTCATTACCAACAAGGACTATTAAGCCATTGGAATCAACTAAGCCAAATCCGTCTACGGCCTTAAAAGACGTGTGAAGATACACACTCTCATTAAGTTTCTGAATTTTTAAATTTGGGATTTCATCATCTGCATATGCACTCGTCATTGACGCAAACAACAAAAACAAAACAGCTAATACCACTCTCATAAAATACCTACCTAAGAGGTTTTCAGGGAAAATATACCGCGCATACAACCAAAAGCGCTTACTGAATTTCCGCTAATGTGACATTCCAGTAGCACTTGGCAAAAACGTTTAACTCTAATTGCGGCGCCGGCATAATAATTAAAGCTAGGCTCTCAGCGCTGGCTTTCGCGTTCATGCTGACGATATTCACCTGGCGTGGTGCCCGTCCATTTTTTAAAGCAGCGATGGAATGCCGACGGATCGGTAAACCCCATTAGAGCGGCAACCGCATTTATTGATAATTCCGAATTACCCAAATATGCCATTGCGGCGTCGCGACGGCATTCGTCTTTAAGCTGCTGAAAGGTGGTACCTTCTTTTTTAAGGCGACGGCGCAAGGTGGGCGCAGACATATTCAGGGCGTCGGTAATACGTTCAAAACTTGGAAAACCTTGCGAAAAATCATGACCGATCATTGCACGTACTCGCGCAACTAAGCTACCGTCGTCTCGCGCGCCACTCATCACCATTAATGGGTATGGTGCGGCTCGCAAAAAATCTTTTAAGGTTCGTTCATTGTGAACTAAGGGGTAATTTAAATAGCGAGTATCGAAAACAAATTCATCTCGCAGCTGACCGTAATATACGGGGCAGGAAAATAACTGCTGATATTTATCTACACGGACTTTCCCCGCCGGAGCTTGGCCAGCAAAGCGCACTTCTTTTAGCTCGATATTACTGCCCACCAACCAACAAAAAAAGCGATGCCAAATAGACAAGCCATAAAGATCTGCGGCATCTACTTTATCGCCAGCAAAACCTTTTTTGACACTGCCATAACCTACTATTGCGCTGTCCTTGCGAGTATCTAAATAAATTTGCGCATCAGCATCATAAAAAGTACGAAAAAATTCACAAGCGCGCTTGATTGCCTTGCCCAAATTTTCACAACCGATAATGCAATAGCACATCATACGAAATGCGCCTGGGGTCACACTCTGGCCAAGCATTAAGCCAAAGGCTTCATCCTGTAAAAGGCTCATGACCTGCTGATACAATTTAGTGTATTGCATAGCAGATATATTGGCTTGATAACCCGGCGAGCGATTATTCAAGGGATTAAATCCAATACCCGCCACGGTCAAAATTCCGCTATGGTCATAACCGCGTTCAGCAGCTAAATTCAGCAATGAACGAGCGAATTTGGTTGGTACGGTTTCTAGATCGATATTACTCAGCTGACTTCTCCAACGCGTTTAACTCGATTTTTCTTATATTAGTTTTTATCTTAGCAGCCAAGCGGCAAACTAAGGTAAATTATCTACCAAGTGCAAAAATCTCTACCCGCTTGAATAGATTCTCCAAGCTGGCCATAATCAGGACTATGACTGACTCTCGCTTTGATCTAATACTCACTGGCAATCTCGCCCCCGGCGTGTCGCGCGAGGCTGCCATCAATAAGCTCGCGGCGTTGTTTAAGCGCCCAGTGGAACAGATCGACAAGCTACTCAATGGCAAGCCCAGTCGCATCCGCAAAGACCTTAATCAAGCCGAGCTACAGCGCTATCAGCAAGCTTTTAACAATATTGGCGTTATCACCAAGGTCATGGCCGCTACGCCAACGCCAGTTCAGACTGCCGAAAGCAAAATCTTACCGTCGTCTAATTTGTCTTTATGCCCAAATGGCACACCGGTTTTAACTGCCGATGAACGTGAACATCCGCCGCTTTCCGCCCCCGATACAGATCACCTAAGCATTGCCGATATTGGTCAGACTCTAGCAGAAAGTGATTCTATACCACCCGTGCCGGCACCCGACACCACTCACCTCAGCCTCACTGCGGCCGGTACTAATTTATTACCACCAGCGGCACCACAGGTATTTACTGCGCCGCAAAATAGCCACTTAAGCTTATGCTGTGTCGGCACTCCGCTGTTGGACGAAAAACCAAAAGCCACTTACCGCACGCCAAATACCGAGCATCTAAAGCTCCTGTAACACCAATTTCTATAACAGGATTTTTTAACACCGTATTCAATGGCCGCGCGGGAATCTCAGTACGATTCGCAGACCAGGATTATTATCTTTTAATTCAATATAACCGTCGTGCAAACGCACAACCGCCTGCACCAAACTCAAGCCCAGACCATTTCCTGGATGGCGACTACGGCTATGTTCAACGCGGAAAAAGCGCTGAAAAACGCGCTCGCGATCTTCTTCAGGAATACCAATACCGCTGTCTGCCACTTCAATTCGAACAATACTGCCTTCAACGGCGAGATTCACCCGAACAAGCCCCCCTTCAGGGGTGTACTTAATCGCGTTATCTACCAAGTTGGCCACGGCCTGAAATAACAAATTGCGATCGCCATGAAAGCTACCAACTTTAGCAAGGCCAGTATGGAAGGATTGATCCTTTTCTGCCGCTAGTGGCTCATAAAGTTCAATAACATCTGTCACTAAGGTGCATAGGTCGACCTCTGCAAAGCCTGAACGGCGGTGCCCTGTTTCTACTTGAGCAATACGCAGCAAAGCACTAAACGTACCCAGTAAACCGTCGGCTTCTTCTATCAACAACTCTATTTGGTCGCGGTTTGCTGGGTCTTTACAATTTTCATTTAGATCGCTAAGGCGGTTTCGTAAGCGAGTCAGCGGTGTACGTAAGTCGTGGGCAATATTGTCTGACACTTGCCGCACGCCGGTCATCAAGGCTTCTATACGATCCAGCATTTGGTTGACGCTTTCTGATAAGCGTAAGAAATCGCCGCTACTCGTATGGGTATCAATACGCTCAGATAAATCACCCGTCATAATCCGCCGCAAGGTGACGTTAATATGCTCAACACGCCTAAGTGTTAAAGCTGCAACTATCGCGCCGCCAATAGTACCCAGTAAAATTGTTGCGACCATACTGCGTGTTAGCGCACCACCAACTAGCTTGGTGCTATTCAGAACATCGGCGTAATGCCGTGCAACAAGCACATGTTCGCCGCCAGCTAACTGCCGCGAGCGCGCCACAAATTCTGTGCCTACCGAATCTGCAGTGTTGGTTAATGATTCAAAATTGAAACCTAACCAACCGTCGCGATACTCTTCACTGTCTGGCCATTGGTCAAGGTTACCCGCAATTTTATTGAGGTTTTCATCGCCGACATAATAGAAAAACCGGATAAGCCGATCAGGGCCGCTGTGGATTTTTACAAATTCATCCACCGCCGCCTCGCCACCGGTTTCGTAGGCCTGACTCAAGGATGCCAGCTCATCTGACACCGAATGATGAACGTCGGCGAAGAAATCATAGGCGATAAAGGCGTAGATCAGCGCCAGCACCATAAATACCGCAACGCTGAGCCACGCCACATAGCTGACCAGAAACCGGAAGGTAAAACTGGTAAATATTTTACTGAGAATCATCCAACATATATCCAGCGCCGCGAACGGTGTTCAGCAGGGGTTTATCAAAGCCTTTGTCGATTTTTTGACGCAAGCGACTGATATGAACATCGATGACGTTGGTTTGGGGATCAAAATGGTAGTCCCACACGTTCTCTAGCAACATCGTGCGGGTCACAACCTGACCGGCGTGACGCATCAGGTATTCTAATAATTTGTACTCTCTGGGCTGCAAATTAAACGGCTGCCCCGCGCGTGACACTTTATGGGCCAGCAAATCCATTTCTAGGTCGGCCACTTTTAAACGCGTGACCGCGGAACCTGCTTCTTTCCGACGTAATATTACTTCAATACGAGCTAGCAATTCTGCAAATGCAAACGGTTTAACCAAATAGTCGTCGCCGCCCGCCTTAAGCCCTTTTACGCGGTCATCCACTTCGCCCAAAGCACTTAAAATTAGCGCGGGCGTGCTGTCATTAGAGGCCCGCAAGGTTTGAATAATAGTTAAGCCATCAACATGGGGAAGCATACGATCTACAATTAAGGCGTCATATTGCTCTGTGGTTGCCTTCACTAAACCCGTTTTGCCGTCGGCAGCGTGCTCAACTTGATACCCGCTTTCACGCAAGCCTTTCACAATATACTCGGCTACGCTCGCATCATCTTCTATCAATAAAACCCGCATCTACATTAATCCCTTCCGCTTTTATTATGGTTTGCTGCCCGTCCGCCTTTCAACTGCGAAACAAGCATCGATGAAAGACCTAAGTTGGTGAAGTACATCTACTTATTCCTCCTTAGTATGGAGGCGCGTAGACTTTTTTCCAACAGCTTCAGCTCCGGTAAGGGAGACTAACAGCAATGAATAATATAAAAAATGTCTATGCCTGTCTTACACATTATCTAAGCAAACTGCATTATTTGATGTTACTGGCCTGCGGGCTCATGCCCTGTGCAGTATTAAGCGACAACTGGGGAGAAGAATCTGTTAATGACTTCACTGTACCGAAGGGTCAAACGTTAAATTACCGACCTACAATCAGTTTTTGCATAGAACGCGATGAAACCACGGGGAAATTTCAGGCCTTCAACGCCAACCAAGCCCGTTTCAACCGAGTTTGGATGGAGCAAAGCAATGCCAAACAAGGTAGTGAGGCTACCAAAGCCCTACTTAAAATGGGCTTTAAGGCACTCTATAAATCCTTTCATGACCGCAGCGCCAGCGCAAAACGTTACCTACCCGACGAAGAAGGTCGAGTAGCCGTATCTAGTTTCGACCGTTACGACACAGACTACAGCGTACATGTGCGCAGCGATTCGCTGACTCTTGGCGTCGCACTCGCCTTTTGATCTGGCTACACCTAGGGCGAGCAGCCCTGCTACAATGCGGCGGTTTCTGTTGTGGATCTTGCCGCCAATGCCCAAAAAATCTAAAACGACTAATCCGTTACCTAAAAAAGACGCCACGACTAAGCCTGTCAGCGATAATCAAATAATAGCGAATGAAGGCCCACCGGGTGTATTCCGTCGTATCGCGGTGATTGTTTACGACGCATTTTTACTCTTTGCGGTGCTGTTTGTAGCCACACTGATTCCCGCCTACTTTATTAGCCCCGAATCATTTATCGCGAATCCCGCTAATAATAGCGTGGTGCATGAACTCGACATTCCGCTGCAAGGCTGGATTTATCGCGCCTATTTGGTGACGCTGATTATTATTTTTTATGGTTGGTTTTGGCGTAAAAATGGGCAAACTCTTGGCATGCAAGCATGGCGTATTAAATTAGAAAGCCAAGATGGTGGCAAACCAAGCTGGGGACAATGCACTATTCGAGTATTGGTGGCCGGTGTGTCGCTGCTTGCGGGCGGCTTAGGTTACTGGTGGATTTGGATAGATCGCGACAGCTTGTCATGGCATGACCGCGCCTCTAAAACCGTATTGCGCTCAATACCTAAAGACAAGAAAAAAGCCTGAATAAGTACTCAGGCTTTTTTCATTAACATATAAGTACCCGCTACAAAGCAAATACCAATGGGCAATAAGCTCGCGTAAATGGGATCAAAACCATACACCATACTGGATGGCCCCAGAATATCTTGCAAGGTCCTAAAAACGATACCGACCATAACGCCGACAAACACTCGGAAGCCCATGGTAACGTTGCGTAAAGGCCCAAATATAAACGAGATTGCCACTAACACCATGCCCATAATAGTGAGTGGTTGGAGTAATTTATTCCAAAATGCCAGCTTATAGTCTCCGGCATTAAGCCCCTGTTTCTCCAAATAGCCGGCATAACGCCATAAACCGCTAATCGATAAATCTTTGGGATCTAAAACTAAAATATTCAGCAACTCTGGCGACAAGCCGCTATCCCAAGGCAGCTGGGGGATATACTGCTGTTTGGCGCCCTTTGGCCCAAGATCCACTATTTTGGCTGCCTCTAAAGTCCACTTTCCGTCGGTATAATATGCGCGTTCAGCAAAAATATTACGCTCTAGCCGTCGCTCTTCGTCAAAGCTATAAATGCTAACGCCATACAAAACACCGTTGGGCTGCACCGCATTAAAATGCATGAATTGCTGACCTTCGCGGTGCCACATGCCATGTTGAGAATGCATGGCCGGTGTTTTTTGCAAGGCTACTGCGCGCTGACTTTCTGCAATTTGCTGCGACACCGGCGCAATATATTCCGCAACACACAAACCCAATATGGTGATCGCCAAGGTCGGTTTAATCACCGCAAATACCAGCTTACTGGTAGACACCCCCGCCGCCCGCATAACAATTAACTCGCTGCTGCTGGCCAGCGTACCCAACCCCGCCAAACAACCCACCAGCGCGGCAAAGGGCAAATAGTCATAAAAACTGCCCGGCGATGTTAGGCCAACATATTGCAATACCGACCAAAAAGTATAATCGCCCCGTACCTCTTTCAAACCGTCGATTAGCTCAGACAGCAGATCCAAGCCCACAATCACCAACAGCACCAAGATTATTGAACCGGCTACCGTTCTGCCGATATAGCGATTCAGTTTAGTCACGGCGACGTCTCCAACCAAGCCACCAATGCCGCAACATACTGTCTCGGTAAAGCAGAACTAGGCCTAATATTAAAAAGGCAGCGTGCACTATCCACAGGCCCGGAAAAACCGGCCACTGGCCCTTGGCAATGGCATCACGAATCGCATTTAAGCAAACCAGATACACCATATAAACCATAAACGCAGGAAACATTTTGCCGTAGCGGCCACGCCGATGATCAGTTTTACTCAGCGACACCGCAATAATTGCCGCTATTGGCACCAATAAGGCCAATGACACCCGCCATTGAATAGCCGCAATATCTTCCAGTTCTGACGATGCCCACAGCTCGGCGGTATCTTTACCATCCAGCTCCTGGCGATAGGTTTTTACTTCTGAATCGCGAATCAATTGGTCAAGCTGAGCAAAGCTCGTCACTTGGTAATCTACAAAACCAGACTGCCCGACATAGCGTACACCGTCATCTAAGACCAAATAACGCTGCCCAGATTTCTTATCAATTTCGAAGCGGCCCTGAGCAGCGGTCACGACAGACACCAGCGGTCGACCACCATCAACAACCGGCTCTGGTTGCGCAATAAACACGCCCTCCATGGTTTGGTCATCACGGTTGGCCCTCTCGATATAGGTGACTCGGCCACTGGCTTTATCTAAACGAAAGCGCCCCTCTACCGCGGCTTTTACCCCAATCTCGGAGCGGCTCTCGGCAAGCAAATCAACATAGGCTTGGATACCGGAAGGAGTCACTATCAGGCTGATATAGCCGACGATACCGGCGGTAATTAAACTGGGAATCAGGGTGTAGACCAGTAATCGGCGCCGACTCATACCACAGGCACTCATTACCGTCATTTCACTGTCGACATATAGACGACCATAGGACAGTAAAATACCGATAAACAAACCCAGCGGAAGTACCACCTCAAGAAAGTTAGGCAGGCGATACATCATCACCAAAAACAGTACATCCGGCGCAAAATCACCCGACGCAACTTGACCAAGGTACTTTACGAAGCGCCCGCTCATAATAATGACAAGTAAGGTTAGCGTGACGGCAAACACCGTCTTTAACATTTCACTCGCTAGGTACCTAAATAAAATCAAACAACCATATCTCCACCGTCACTGCTGGCTCTCATCGTGCAAGAGCGCCATGTCTTTGCGCCAAACTATTTCACGCGCAGATGATACCCTTTACACTAAGCCTAGAATACCGCCTTATTAATGCATTGCTGGCAACGTGGCTTTCAGCCCTTAGCCATCTTTCAATATGATAATGGCGTGCATTATCACCAATCCGCCCATAGTCTGCGAGTGTATCCATGCAAATAAGTCTTAAGCCCTGTAAAGATGTCACCACGGTAAGTACCGACTGTTTAGTTCTCATTGTTGACCACGCACTTAGCGCCGACATCGCCAAGGCTGCAGACTCCGCCTGTGGCGGCGCCATTACCGAAATCATTAAGCGCGGCGATTTTAAAGGCAAACTAGCCGAAACCTTGTATTTACCTGCAGTAAGCGGCCTAAAAGCCCCGCGCTTATTAATTGTTGGCAAAGGCGATAACGCAGATCTAAAAGACAGTGACTTTGACAAAATTATCAACGCGGCCATTAACACCACCGCCAGCGCTGGCTGCAAAGACATCAGCATTATGCTCGACAATATCAACGTAACTGATCGCAAAATAACGTGGCAGTACCAACGCGTAGCGCAACTTATCACCACGTCCAGCTACCGCTACACCGCCACGGTAAGTAAGCCGAAACCTGCACTCTCTATTCGTCGCCTTACCTTGCAAGGTGCCAACACCGACGCCAACCGCCAGGCCGTTCACGCCGGCGCCAGCATTGGCAAAGGTATTAATATCGCCTGCGACCTTGGCGATTTACCGGGCAATATCTGCACACCCAATTACCTTGCCAGCGAGTCTCGTGCACTGGGCCGCAAATATGATTCGGTCAGCGTTAGCGTACTCGATGAAAAGAAAATGGCAGAACTGGGCATGCACTCGCTGCTGTCAGTTACCGCTGGCACCGACCAGCCCGCGCGACTGATTGTGATTGAATACAAGGGCGGCAAAAAAGCCGATAAGCCCCACGTGTTAGTTGGCAAAGGCGTCACCTTTGACACCGGCGGCATTAGCCTCAAGCCCGGCGCCAAAATGGATGAAATGAAATACGATATGTGCGGCGCCGCCAGCGTTGTCGGTACTCTCAGCGCCGTTGCTGAAATGGATTTAAAACTCAATGTGGTTGGCATTATCGCCGCGGCGGAAAATATGCCCAGCGGCAGCGCAACCAAGCCAGGTGATGTTGTCACCAGCATGTCTGGACAGACCATCGAGATTCTCAACACCGACGCCGAAGGCCGTTTAGTACTGTGCGACGCCCTCACCTACGCCGGAAAATTCAAACCCGCCTCGGTCATTGATATTGCAACGCTGACCGGCGCCTGTGTTGTGGCGCTGGGCAAACACGCCGCTGGCTTATTTAGCAATGACGACGACTTTGCAGCAGAACTCCTAGAGCAAGGCAAGCTTGCCCAAGACCGCGCATGGCACATGCCCCTGTGGGATGACTATCAAAACCAGTTGGACAGTAACTTTGCCGACATGGCCAATATCGGTGGCCCAGAAGCGGGCAGCGTCACTGCCGCCTGTTTCTTGTCACGCTTCACCAAAGATTATCGCTGGGCGCATTTAGATATCGCCGGCGCGGCATGGAATGGTGGCGGCAACAAGGGCGCAACTGGTCGGCCGGTCGGCCTACTGTGCCAATACCTTGCTAGCAAGGCTGGCAACTAAGCACATGACACGGATCGATTTCCACATTCTGAGTCTCAGCAGCAGCGAGGCGGCAATGCATTACGCTTGCCGCCTTACTGAAAAAGCGTGGCGCGCTGGCCATCAAGTGTATTTGCACTGCGATGATGTGGATGCGACAGAAGCACTCGACGCGATGCTCTGGCAGTATCGCGACGAAAGCTTTATACCCCATAGCCGCCACCCTGCAGATGAAAATCCGGTATTAGTCGGCTGTGGCGATCACGCCGGCGAGCACTGCGATGTATTGGTGAACCTCGCTAAAGAAGTCCCAGCGTTTTTTAGCCGCTTTAAGCGCCTTGCAGAAATCGTAGATCAACAAGATAGTAATTTGAGCGCATCGCGGGAACGTTATAGTTTTTATAAAAACCGCGGCTACCCATTAAAAACCCATACCATTACAGGCTAATCTAATGGCAGAGGACAAAGGCCCCTTACTGGGTGAGCTAGAAGAACTTAAAGCCGTATTGCGCAAGCAGCGCGAAGTAGATTTATCCGCAATTCCACTGCTTAGCGACATTATCGAAGATGAACCGAGCCTTGAGCTTGCGCCCCCCACATCGCTAGAAATCGACACAATATACGATGATGAAGACCACGACCTTACTGATAACCCAGCTCTCGATTCCAGTAACGACGCAGAATACGCGCAATTAAGACCCACCTTTGACCACCAGTATTCAGACGACGGTAACTACGAGCGAGAAATTCTTATGCAAGAAGTCATCGACTCAATGATGCCAGAAATAGAAGCCCAACTGCGCAAGCGGCTGCTCAACTTAGATGAGTCGACTTTAGCGCGCTGGTACTCACAACTGCACTCAGACAACTAACACCTCAAGGTAATGAAAAATAGACCTTCTTTTTAGCCAGCCCGCCTAAAACTCAGTATACTTGAGCACTTTTTAATCGCCGAGCCTCCACGCTGATCGCCAATTGCCTCAGCCTGCGCGGCGCCATTAACACGACCTGAAAAATCAGGCCAACACGCCACAGAGACACAATGGATAAGACATTTCAGCCCGCAGACATCGAAACCAAATGGTACCAAAACTGGGAAGACAAAGGCTATTTTTCGCCCCAGGGCAAGGGCGACTCCTACAGCATCATGATCCCACCGCCGAATGTTACCGGCAGTTTACACATGGGCCACGCCTTCCAAGACTCCATCATGGACGCCCTCACCCGCTACCACCGCATGCAGGGCAACAACACTCTGTGGCAGGTCGGCACTGACCATGCAGGTATCGCCACCCAAATGCTGGTTGAGCGCAAGCTCGCCGCAGAGACTGGGCAAACGCGCCACGATCTCGGCCGCGATGCCTTTCTAGACAAAGTCTGGGAATGGAAAGAAGAGTCCGGAGGCACCATCACCCGCCAGCTGCGTCGCCTAGGTGCATCGGTAGATTGGAACCACGAACGCTTCACCATGGATGACGGTTTTTACAAAGCCGTGCAAGAAGTCTTTGTTCGCCTCTACGACGACAAACTCATTTATCGTGGCAAGCGCCTAGTTAATTGGGACCCTAAACTGCACACCGCCATTTCTGATTTAGAAGTCGAAAACACCGACGAAAAAGGCTTTATGTGGCATCTGCGCTATCCCTTAGCCGATGGAGAAGCCACCGCAGATGGTAAAAACTATTTAATTGTCGCCACCACCCGCCCAGAAACTATGCTTGGTGACACCGCTGTTGCGGTTAACCCTAAAGACGAGCGCTACGCATCACTGATCGGCAAATTTGTGGATCTGCCTTTGGTAGGTCGCCGCATTCCGATTGTGGCCGACGACTACGTTGACCGTGAGTTCGGCACTGGTTGCGTCAAAATCACCCCTGCCCACGACTTTAACGATTACGCGGTAGGCCAACGCCATAAATTGCCGATGATCAACGTCCTCGACAAAGACGCGGCGATTCGCGACGAAGCCGAAATCTTTAATAGCGACAGCTCAGAAAACACCGACATCGATAAAACGTTACCCGCAATCTACGTCAAACTAGATCGCTACGCCGCCCGTAAAGCCATAGTCGCAGATCTTGAAAAAGCTGGCTTGCTTGAAAAGATTGACGACCACGCCTTAAAAGTCCCACGCGGTGACCGCTCCGGCCTAGTCATTGAGCCCATGCTCACAGACCAATGGTTTGTAGCTACCGCCGCGCTGGCCAAACCCGCCATTGAAGCGGTTGAAGATGGCCGTATCGAATTTGTGCCCAAGCAATACGAAAATATGTATTTCAGCTGGATGCGCGACATTCAAGACTGGTGTATCTCTCGTCAGCTGTGGTGGGGCCACCGCATTCCTGCGTGGTACGACGCCGAAGGTAATATCTACGTTGCCCGCAACGAGGCCGAAGCCCGCGAGAAATACCAACTACCGGCAGATCTAGCACTAAACCAAGATGACGACGTACTCGACACTTGGTTTAGCTCCGCACTCTGGACCTTCGGCACCCTCGGCTGGCCGGAGCAAACCGAGCGCCTTAAAACCTTCCACCCCACCGATGTTCTGGTTACCGGCTTCGACATTATTTTCTTCTGGGTGGCGCGCATGATCATGATGACCATGCACTTCAATAAAGACGAAAACGGCGAGGCCCAAGTGCCTTTCAAAACCGTTTACGTTACCGGCCTAATCCGAGACGAGCAGGGCCAGAAAATGTCCAAGTCTAAGGGCAACGTCTTAGACCCGCTAGATATGATCGACGGCATTGAACTCGACGCCCTGCTCGACAAGCGCTGCGGCAATATGATGCAACCCCAGCTCGCCGAGAAAATAGCCAAGGCCACCCGCAACACCTTCCCCGAAGGTATCGGCGCCCACGGCACCGACGCCCTGCGTTTTACCCTGTTCTCATTAGCCTCAACCGGCCGCGACATCAACTGGGATATGAAACGCCTTGAAGGCTACCGTAACTTCTGCAATAAAATTTGGAATGCCGCCCGCTACGTGCTCATGAATACCGAAGAGCAGGATTGCGGTGTCAATGGTGACGCGGTAGAGCTGAGTTTGGCTGACCGCTGGATTATTTCACGTCTGCAACAGACCGAGCAGGCCGTTGCCGACGCCATGGCGGCCTACCGGCTGGATCATGCATCGCAAGCCATTTACGAGTTTATCTGGAACGATTACTGCGACTGGTATTTAGAACTGTCTAAACCTGTACTGTGGGACGACAACGCCAGCGCTGAAGTAAAGCGTGGCACCCGCCGTACGCTGATTCGTGTACTGGAGGCCACGCTGCGTATGGCCCACCCATTTATGCCTTTCATCACCGAAGAGATTTGGCAACAGGTCGCGCCCATTGCCGGAGTAGAGTTTAAGGCCGGCGACGACACCATCATGTTGCAAAGCTATCCCATAGCCGCGAATGAAAAAGTCGATGCCGATGCTATAGCCGATGTCGAGTGGCTAAAACAAGTCATTCTCGCCATCCGTAATATTCGCGGTGAAATGAATGTGCCGCCATCAAAAGCGCTTACATTACTGTTAAAAAACGGCAGCGATGAAGACCTGCGCCGGCTGGACAGTAATCGCCAATCTCTCGCTAAACTCGCCAAGCTCGACGACATTCAGTGGCTTGCCGCCACCGACGCTGCGCCCATGTCTGCCACCCAATTAGTGGGCGCCATGGAAGTACTAGTGCCGATGTCAGGCTTGATTGATAAAGCTGCAGAAATTGCTCGTCTAGAAAAAGAAATCCAAAAACTAGATAAGGAAATTCAGCGTCTTCAAGGCAAGCTCGGCAATGCGGGATTTTTGGATAAAGCTCCCGCGGATGTAGTCGCTAAAGAGCAAGAAAAGCTCGCCGGCCAACAAGCTGCGTTGGCAAAACTAAGCGAACAGATCCAAACAATTCAGACCTTGTAAGCTAAGCAGCAAATTCTACTATAACGCGCCAAGACGTAGACAAAATCGCTAAAGCCGTTATAGTAGAACCCACAACAAGCCCGATATCCGCCGTAATGTGATGGTTGCATGCAGATACAACGCGCTGACTTATACAGCGCCCGCGCCCAGCAGTAGTCACTGCCGTAGCGCCAGCCTTCCCCCAAATTTTCTGATACCTGGCGCACTAACTCTCTTAAGCTGCGCTAACTTACAAGCCAAATTCTTAATCCCCCTTTCACCCGATCTGTTTACTAACTCAACGAGGAAGAGCAATGAGCGACCGAGTTTCCGGCACGGTTAAGTGGTTCAATAACGCCAAAGGCTTTGGATTTATTACCCACAACGAAGGCAGCGATGTGTTTGTGCATTTTCGCTCAATTCGCGGCGAGGGCTATCGCACTTTGGATGAGGGACAAGCCGTTGAGTTTAATTTGATTGACGGGCCAAAGGGCTTGCAAGCAGAAGACGTTAGTAAAATCTGAGCTAAGCCCTTTTCAACAATGACAGCTCAGCACCATCGCTGAGCTATGTGCATCTTATACGTTATCTAAGGTGGCCCGCGGTCTATACTCTACGGCCCTAGCAAGCGCAGATGGCAGTAGCGGGTCGCAATATACTTTGCTCGGATCTAAGGATTTAAGTAGGTTCGGTCGAGGCGAGATATAAATCACTTTTACCTGACGTTTTTCGGCATACTCCGCCAAATCGCTGCTGTCTCCCTCGGCCAAAATCAGCACGGTATTATCTGCGTTCAAAGCATTTAAATGGCCAGCTAATTCTCCCTCAGACTGAAGCCACACCGTTTGTCGCCCGCCTAGGGCCAGCGCAGCATGCACCGACTCCTTTAGTAAGCCCTCAGATAAACATGCCAATACTGTGACGCCCTCAGCAGCAGCAATACGTTTAGAGGCCGTGTCCACCGTAAAGGGAATGGAGAAGACAAAGCGACTGCCCTGCTCTAGGTTCTCGTCTAAGGTTATTTCACCGCCCATTAGCTGCAGCAAGCGAGTGCTAATCGCCAAGCCCAGACCAGTGCCCCCAAAACGGCGAGCGCGGCTGTTTTCTTCTAACATAAACGGCTTAAATAATTGCTTGCGCATTTCTCTAGATACGCCAATGCCATTATCTATCACTTCAAACTCAATGCGCTGACGCGGCCCCGACCTGGATTTTGAGGTATTCAAGCGCAGCTGAATAACACCACCGCCAGCCACTGCATGAGTAAACTTGACGGCGTTGTCTAATAAATTTGCGAGTATCTTACGCAGACGAGTGGCATCAGCGAAAACGGCAGCTGGGACACTCGGATCAATATGTAAAATAAAACGCAGCTTATTTTTAGCGGCGCGTTCGGCAAATTCGTCGGCCACACCTTCGACGAACTCCACCAGCTGGATACTCTCAGATTCCAGCTCGACATCACCGGAATCTAAGGCCGAATAGTCCAAGATATTATCCAGCGTCCCCAACAAGCTCATTGAAGAGCGCCGCACCGTATCTATCATCATCCACTGTTCACGGTCTAATTTGGTTTTGCTAAGTAAATCAGCCATGCCGATAACGCCATTCATAGGCGTGCGAATTTCATGCCCCATAACTGCTAAAAATGTAGCTTTGGTCCGATTTGCCGCCTCAGCTTGTAACAAAGCGGTTTCCAATTGTTGGGTTCGAAGACGAACACGATCCTCAAGATTACGATTTAGACGGCGAACCTCGCGCTCCGCTTCTTTAAAGTGGGTCACGTCGGAATGCATTCCCACAATGCGGATAACCTGGCCGCTGCTATCTCGCTGCGCGCAGGCACGGGTCACCGCATCGCAAACAGTGCCATCACGTCGACGCAAACGGTGCTCGTCTCTAAATAATGTCTCGTCACTTTTAACAAATCTCTCAATATCGGCCCGCACTCTTACTCGGTCATCGGGATGAATACTGTCATCAAACACCACCCGACCATCCAAGGGTTGGCCACCGCGAATTCCCATCATCTGTAACCACGCCGGGCTAAAAAACACCGAGTCGTTAACCATATCCCAATCCCATAAACCATCGCGGGATGCCATCATGGCCATTTCAAACCGCTTTTGAGAATGCTGATATTGTTGGTACAAGTGGCGACGCTCGGTAACGTCGTGTAAGCACACCACCAACACTCCGCCGCCAGCGGTATCAAAATCACCAAAATACAGCTCAACCGGTACTTCTACGCCCTCGGCATTTAAAACCAATAATTCACGACCTTTAACACGCGCCCCATCGCGCTCGGCGCTAGCGTCGATATGATTTTTACTAAACAATTGGTATTGCTGCCTAAACCGCTTAGGTAATAGCGCGGCCATATCCATTTGCGATAACTGGTCACGGGAATACAACAAGAAATCTGCCGCAGCTTGGCTGGCGGAAATGACATTCCCCGCCCGATCGGTAAGCAGCACTACGCCCGGCAGGGCATTTATAAGCCGCTTAAAATAGACCCGCGTATTCAGCATATCTTGGTGCTCACGCGCGAATTTCCGCGACACATAAACACCCGCCGCCAGCGGTATCAAACACAGTAATAGCAAGGCAAAGAGAAACTGGCCTTGTTGAATTAGAGCTTCGTGGCGATCCACCGCTATAGTAGCTAAACCCGACACCCACTCTTGCTGGTATGCCCGTAACGCCAACAAGCCAGTGACTAGCGCCTGTGTATCAACCTGCGGATTTAACGGTACCGGCACATCAACCAAATGTTCAATAGAACCAGGCTGGTAAGACAAATAAAGACCCAGCATACGAACAAGGTCTTGCACCGTCGCTTGAGGAAATGACTGAGCGGCATCGCTGAGCAAAATTTGCCGGCCGCGTGCTAAGCGCGCGCTAATAATATCCGCTTGAAATGAGTCACTGGCGAGATAGTTGGCGGCAAACTCATGAATAATGTTACCCCTTGCCAGCACGTTATCCAGCTCGAGCAAGACCTCTTCTCGGCCTTGCAACTCGGCTAACATTGCCGCGGGAGCTAGCTTCGAAGCCCCTTTTTGATAAAGAAAAAACGCCTCAGCCATGAGCAGTGCAAGTAATAATGCGCTGAGTGTAACAATGGCGACATTAAGTATGGCTCGATGCTTTTGGGTACTTAACCCGCTCTCTTTAGATTCCACCCAATCACACATCACTATGTCCCTGTATCACTCCCGTCTCTACACGAGTGAATATCACCTCACCTCCCAACGATGCCATATAGTGCGATTAGAAGGTGTTGAGAACTATTCGTAGTTTCCCCTAGCGCAAGCCATTTGTAGTGACCGGTTACAGCACCTTGTTGCGGCAGGTATGTCGCAAAGTTAAGACGCCGCGACGCAAAGCAACAGCGATGCTATAATTATGCGCGGGTAAAACACCAAGCCCGTTAAATAAGGACTATTTCTTTCCACTTTCAGCTATTTTTGGATTTTTATGTTACTGATAATTAGAATTATATTTTTGGCCATCTTAAGCTTTTTAAGCATTGCAGCGCTCCAGTTCACTGGCGTAGAAGCGGCTAACCCAATTTCTGCCGCCATCATCACGATCGCAATATTACTTGGAATGCTACTTTCACCGAACCTACCTGCACTGGCTGACAAATTTAAAAGTCAGCGCGAGCGCGGTATCGTTAAATGGTTTAACGTTAGCAAAGGCTACGGGTTTATTACTCGAGATGCTGGCGGAGATGTTTTTGTCCACTTCCGTTCAATTCGGGGCCAAGGCAGAGGGCGTCGCAGCCTTAACGAAGGACAAGCCGTTGAGTTTGTTCTTACCGAAGGCGAAAAAGGCCCGCAGGCAGAAGAAGTCGCAATAGTTAAATAATGACGCGGCATTAAATGCTATGACAGTGCCATCTGGGTATTGTCATAGTACTCACCAAAATATATCCCGCAGTACCCTCATTAGCGTTAATGAAAACCGCTCCACAACGATACCAAGTACCAACCACCAAAACCCAGTCTACGGTTTATCTACACTAGGATTACGAGTACGTCTAATTCTGCAGAAATTTGCTAGTAATGAGGTGGTCGCTCTGTGTCTAACAGCGCGGTATCTTCGCCAGTAGTATTTTTTTGCTTCATTTGCTCATGCAACAACTCTATGGTGCGTCGCAAATTGCGCAATTCGAGATCCTGCGCGACAACGCGGTCATTCAGAGCATTGAGCATGTCTTCTTGAAACGCCAACTGAGTCTGCACGTCGATAAGCTGAGCTGATACATCTTCGGCCATTAAAGACTCCCTTAAAAACTAAAACTCAAATCCCCCATAGTTGGGCGAAGCTATTATAATCATCGCAGCACAAAATAGGAGAAAATCGTGTCTAGACTTGTTTACTCAACCGACCTTGGTCGCCGCTGCCCAGATTGCGGTCAAGCCAACACCGAGTGTGTATGTAAAAATACAGCTAATGCCGCACCCAGCGGCGACGGCATTGTTCGCATTCGGCGCGAGACTAAAGGTCGCAAAGGCAAAGGAGTTAGTATTGTGAGCGGCGTATTACTCGACGCCAACGAACTCAAAACGCTGGCTAAAGATCTGCGCCAAAAGCTCAGTACCGGCGGTGCGATTAAAGATCATGAAATGGAGTTTCAAGGTGATCACCGCCAGGTGCTCAAAACACTACTAGAAGGCAAAGGCTTTACTGTTAAATTATCGGGCGGATAATACAAAACATCGCTAGGTAGTTTAATAGTTTAGAACCCGCCACGAAGTTATCCGCCATCTCGCGTTACCACTTCACTCCCTCTAGGCCTTCAACTACCATGCTGTGATTAAGTGACAACCAAGCCACCCAAAATAATAATTAAAGGAACGAGATATGCCTCCGCAGCTACTTAGCGACAGTATCGAAATTGGTGTTGTAACCACTAACATGGCAACAATGCGTGAGTTTTACGGTGAAACCTTGGGACTAAAATACGAGTCTGAGCTGGCATTTCCCGGTGGCGTAATGCATCGCTACCACCTTGGCGGCGCCATCATAAAACTCGTTACCTACGACGAGGCCCCCGCCGCTGAGGTTATCGCAGGTGGCGGTTTTACCGCAAAAGGCTATCGCTACATTTCTATGGGCGTAAATGGTGTCTCAAGCTGGTTTAAAGAACTCAAAGAATCTGGGGTTGAAATTCCCGTTGACGTGACCCCTTTTGCAGACGGAATAGGGTTTGGCTTTATCGCCGATCCAGACGGCAATTGGATAGAGGTATTTGGCGTTTTGTAGCTCTGTGCGGCAAAGCGAAACGACCTAAGCCTTCAAGCCGAAGACACCTAGCTTTGAATACCTAATTTACGCATTTTCTCAATCAGCGTCGTTCTTCGCAGCCCCAAATGCAGGGCGGCTTTACTCACCACGCCGGCGTGTAAATTAAGGGCCTGCGCTATCCACTCACGCTCTATGTCCTGCAAGTACTCCTTCATATCTACGCCTGTCGCTGGCAATACCGGCAATCCGGCAGTGGCTAAGGCTGGCGCCAGCGGGCCCTCTTGTTCAGCGACCTCTGGACGCCAGCCATCATCGCCGTAGCGATAGTTTTCAGGTAAATCAGCGAAGCCAAGCACGGTATCTGGGTACATAATCACTAGGCGCTCTAGCAAGTTTGCCAGCTCACGGATGTTGCCCGGCCAGCTATGCGCACACAAAGACCGCATAGCCGACTTGGCCAAACGCAACCGCCCCAAGCCCTCGGTCTCTAATTGCTTAGACAGCGAACGAATGAGATGGGGGATATCCTCAGGCCGCGCGGCAAGCGCCGGCACATTTAGTGGGAATACATTAATCCGATAGTAGAGGTCTTCACGAAATTGCCCCGCCTCAATCATCGCTTCTAAATTTCGGTGAGTCGCCGCGATAATTCTAACGTCAGCACTGCGGGTTTTATCAGACCCAACTCGCTCAAACGTGCGCTCTTGAATAACCCGCAGAATCTTAACCTGCATCTCTAACGGCATATCGCCAATTTCATCAAGAAACAGCGTTCCACCTTCTGCCAGCTCAAAGCGCCCCGCCCGACTCGATATCGCGCCGGTAAAGGCACCTCGCTCGTGCCCAAACAACTCACTTTCTAATAACTCTCGCGGAATCGCCCCGCAGTTAATCGGTACAAATGGCGCGTCACGGCGAGAAGATAAATCGTGTAAAGAACGGGCAACCACTTCCTTACCCGCACCTGATGGACCGGTAATTAACACCGTAACGGCTTTGTCTGCTACTTGCGCCGACAAGCGTCTAAGCTCTGCGACCGCCGCGCTAGCACCAACCAAGCGATCTCTATGAATAACCGCGCCCGCGTTGCTCTCTGCCCTTCCCAGCTGCAGACGATACAAGACCTCTAGTACATCTTGATAATAAAACGTAGTGCTGAGTACCAGCTCGCCGCCTTGTTTAGTGTCTAGCTTCTCTGGCAATAGCAAAGCCACAATAGGTAAGGGCTCGCTACCCACCCAACGTTTTTGCGCAGCGCTTAGCCCCGTTGTGAAAATGGCATCGAAATCTTTGGCACTTAAATCAGTAGTGTCACTCACTATTTGATAATCACCCAGCGACCATAAAATGCTCTGCAATCGCAAGCGCATGTCATCTGGCGCAAAAATAACAAATCGAGGATTTATATGATTAGTAGTCAAAGGGCACCCGCATTTATTATTACCACAGCCTGTCATTTAATTGACTATACCAACAAAAAGGCAATTATCCTTCGATAATGACGAAATAAGTCAATATATTGACAACATACTCCACCCACATCAGTATCATCCTAGACAAAGACACCGCCCTAAAACCTTGCGATCACGGCATCCATACGGCACAATCTGCCACCTTTCACGCCAGCAGAAAGGGTACTCAGCATGTCAGACGGCAACAGCCCCGTTTATTATTTATCTTGGGATGAACTGCACCGTGACACCCGCGATTTAGCCCGCAAACTCACCAAGCAATCATGGAAAGGTATTATTAGCATCGCCCGCGGTGGTCTCGTGCCCGGCGCTATACTGGCAAGGGAGTTAAATTTACGCGTTGTTGATACCCTGTGTATCGCCAGCTACGACCACGACCAACAGGGTAAAATTAATATCCTTAAAACCGTGGAAGGTGATGGCGACGGTTACCTACTTGTCGATGACCTGGTCGACACCGGCGGCACCGCCAGAATCGCCAAGGAATTACTCCCCAAAGCATGTTTTGTCACGATCTACGCTAAGCCTCAAGCGATGGACCTTGCCGAGCACTTTGTACGAGAATTCAGCCAAGATACGTGGATACATTTCCCTTGGGATATCGAACCCACGTACAGCCAACCTTTGGTGCAATAAAATGCGTGGTAAGCCTTTTTGATTCACAGCGGCATTCACTATAGAATCCGTCTCGCTTTACGCAGCCCGTTCTGCAATTATTATGTCCCCGTGGCACAGCTGGATAGCGCGGCCCCCTCCTAAGGGGCAGGTCACAGGTTCGAATCCTGTCGGGGACACCACTTTCAAATACAAATGTGCACATTAATCGGCTTAGACCTGCTTATAACTCCAAATACAGCACATTAGAGGCTCCGCAGCATGAGCAGCATTTCATCGATGCGCAACATATCGGTTGGTAACTATTTTATCCACGCGGTGCTGCGCAATGCAGAAGCACACGGGCTGGATTCTAATCAGTTACTAAACGCAGCGGGAATCTCACCAGAGCTCTTAAACCAAAATAACGCACGGGTATCCGCGGTTAATTTCGGCCGCTTGCAGACTATTGTTATGCGGGAAATGAAAGATGAATTTTTAGGCTATGGCCCGTCTCGCTACGTGATCGGCACATGGACAAATATGTGCTACTCCGTCATTCATTGCGCCACGCTGGGTCACGTCATGGCGCGATATTGCCGTTTTTACCAGATGTTCGAGTGGGGCTTGCAACCGCGATTCGAGATCAACGGCGATGAAGCAAAGTTTGTGATTGAACACGGCAATACCGAACACCGTATTGGGGAGTACGGTTTTGAATTGATCATGTTTAATCTGCATCGCTTTTGCAGCTGGATGGTAAGACAACACCTGCCCCTCATTGCGGTTAATTTAGAGTATCCCGCGCCAGCCCATGCTCAGGAGTATCGCCACCTGTTTCTAGGCCAAGCCGTATATTTTAATAAACCCCGCACCGAAATTGTCTTTCATCGCAGTCTAACCGAGTTGCCGGTTGAGCAAACCGAGCAATCACTGCAGCGCTTTTTACAGCACCCCAGCCTCGTTATGCTGATTCAACAATACAGTGAAAAAAGCTGGACCGCACAGGTAAGGATGATCGTTAACAAGCGCTTGATAGATACACCGGGAATAGACGAAATAGCGGAGCAATTGCATTTGCACCCACAAACACTGCGACGACGATTGGCCCAGGAAGGCACCACCTTCAATGAAGTAAAAACCCAGTGTCGGCACGACACCGCGCTATACCACCTTGGAAGATCAAATTTGTCGATAGAAAGTATCGCGCAACGCACCGGATTTTCAGAATCCAGCGCGTTTACCCGCGCGTTTAAAACGTGGACGGGAATGACCCCACAGCATTACCGCCGCCGCATGTAAGTCAAAGCCGCGGCTTATTGTCTTAAATAAACCGCACAATATTCTGCGGAGCAATATGACTAACTTCTATCTGCCGGCCAATCACTTCTGCATCACCACCTAGTATTGCAAAAGCAGCCTCATCGTCCGCTGCGGTATTAGCAAGAAAGCGCCGGCCATCCGCCAAGCGCCCCACAACAATACCCAAGTTAGGTTTGCCACGCTTATAGACAAGGGTGTAAGTCTCAACAGTACCGACACCGTCAGCTTGCTCTGCCAGCGTCGCCGTTGGCAGTTGATCAAATTGTGCCTGCAAGGTCGAATCGGCATTTTTGCACGGCGTTTGTGGTGCCTGCGCCGAATATAAGCCCACCGATTGCTTAGACAAAAAGCCGCCATTTGCCGTAAGCAAACCAAACTCAGAACGCGACTGCCGTAGGTTATCAGTCAAGCTGGCAATAGCATGGGTACTGTAGTTATTACCTGCGCCGCCGAAAAAGGGTAAACCACCGGTGACAGTCAGGGCCTTATCCGTATTCCAATCCAGCCCCATAGACTCACATGCAGCCAATACCGCAATGGGGAAGCAACTATAAATATCCATAATACTAATATCAGAAACAGA
Source organism: Zhongshania sp. (assembly GCA_018066965.1). GTDB lineage: Bacteria > Pseudomonadota > Gammaproteobacteria > Pseudomonadales > Spongiibacteraceae > Spongiibacter. Next base: position 40,847 of record JAGPVP010000111.1, read on the forward strand.
TTTACCCGCCGCTGCGAGCACGCTGTTCAGTGTTAACTTCATCGATTCAGACACGGCCAAGTCTGGACGCGCAGAAACAAAGTGGTCGTCAACATCGGCATAGCTATGCAAGTAGATCCACTGTGACTCAGGAATACCCAGTTCTTGCGCCTTGTCGACGGAGCACATCAACAACGCCGCCCCTTGATTGACCGCATCCTGTGCCACCATCCACTTGGTATGGGGATGCGCTACCAAATAATTTTCGTCGGATATCGTGTTTAAAAATTCGGCACTGCGCGCCACCGGAAATTGTGAATAAGGGTTTCTTGCAGCCACGTCAGAAAACTTGGCGAACAGTTTAGAGGCTAGCTCCCGGTGCTCAACAACGCTTAACTTCTGGCGAGCCCGCCAAGCATGCTCGAACAAGGGATACACTTGGGTCGGAAAGGTAATGCCGTGGGCAACTTCGTGCTCAGAAAACAACCAGTGGCAGCCGCGATCATCAAGCTCACCGTCAACAGTTTCACTCCAGTCTAAAGCCAATCCTGAACGCAATGCTTGCTTCATAATACCGGTAGCTTCGGCACCGGCGATTAAGCCCAATGACATTTCGCCGGCCGCTATTTTTTCAGCAAATTCATTTACAAAGCGCTGCGGCGAATGGCCACCCTCCCGCCCATAAATTGTGTGCTGGGGATCCGCGCCTATGCGCTTGGCTAAAGAGCGCGGTATATTGTTGCTTGCGCCAAACGGTCCGGCACCACCGGGCACCGAATCAATAAAGCCGCGAACAAAGGCAATAGTGTCTATTTGCGATGCGACATCACTCTGCGCATTCGCCGCAGCCATAGCGACTTTAGCGGCCTTGGCGGCGATATCAATCGGTGACATGGCGGTTGCCGCAGTCACCTCATCTCGGTAAACATATTGTCCAGATGCCACTAGGATCGGAGTTGTATTCGCCACAAAGCTTCCTCATTCATCATTATTTATAGGCAGTGTAATGTCATAGCTACGGAATTGAATTGACAGTATGCACATTGTATCTGGGTATATCAGCCAAGCCCCTTTAGGCAGGACTATTTCAAATACCCACTCAGCTCGCACATCACAGATAAAACCGCATCACTATTTACCATAAACGAGAAAAGCAGACTTCACATCAAACCCGAGCCCCGCTCAAGTTCAATGCTAAGCCTGCCAATCTAGCGCTACTTCCTACGTCGATTATGAGTTACCGCTAGGTCATTTTCAAAATGCTAGGGCGCCACATTATTGTTGCGGGCGCCAACAAGTTGAAGATCATCAAGTCTATCTTTGCGCTCCACCGAGACCACCTGCCACGCCCTACCATCAACGTCACAAACGACTTTAAACGAATCGGCATTGCGCGGTAAAACCTGTAACAATACTCGCGGACTAACCTGATTGCCCATGGCAGCTTTAAATTTGAGGCGCACCGGCTCGCTTTCACTCCCATACTTTGCGCTCGCCTCAGCCTTACACAAATTAGATGCCTGATTAATGTAAGACTCGGCATACACTTGCTGCCCCAAACCCAGCGACAAGACCAAAAACAACACTGCTGAGATTACTGTCATTTGACGATTTTTCATATTTTTCTCCTTAGCCTGAATTTCAATCACTGTATTAATTGATGAGTTGCTCATTCACGGGACTCAGTCTAAGATCTACATTAACGCACAGGAATACCGAAAATATCACATTGATTGTGCAAAATTAGTTATCTTGAGAAAGGTGCGGCTGAGATGGAAAACATCAACTGGGACGACATCCGCTACTGCCTAGCGGTTATCACCGAGGGTTCGGTGACTGCGGCAGCAAAGAAGCTGGAGGTGAATCATGCCACGGTCTCTCGTCGCATTAGCGGCTTAGAAGCGGTATTGGGTGCCCCACTATTCGACCGCTCAACCAGTGGCTGGTTAATTACACCCGTGGGTGAAGCCGTTATTAACTCAGCTGAACAAATAAATGAGCACGTACTCGGCATTCAACGCACGGTACAGGTAGACCGACAGGAACTGAGTGGCAAGCTTAGAGTAACGGCGTTGGATGTGTGTATCCAGCGGATATTAATGCCCGGTCTCAAGGCCTTTTCCGTGCGCTACCCAGACATCAATATTGAACTAATCGCCTCAGAAAACACCTTTAATCTGGCCGGACACGAGGCCGATATTGCCTTCCGAACAACCAACGAACCGCCGCCAAATGTCCTCGGCACCAAAATAGCAAAATTTGCTTACGCCATTTACGGCAGCAAGGAGCTATACCAACGCTACTTACAAGGTGAGCAAGGTATAAGCGGAATCACATGGATGGGCGATGGTCATACCGTACCACCATGGATGCAGAAAACATTCTCCGGCATGCAAGTGCGCTACCGGGTAAACTCGCTATCTATTGCCTATGACTTAGTCGCACAGGGATTTGGCTTTGCACTACTTCCCTGCGGTTTAGGCGATTCCGACCCGACGCTAAGGCGTATAGATAGCGACTATATTGAACCCGGCATGGATTTTTGGCTGCTCTCCCATATCGACCTACGTACAACGGCAAGAATCCGCATATTTCGGGATTTTATGCTAGACGCGATCCAGCCGTATATACCACTTATTGAGGGGAAAATGAGCAGCGAAGACGTGCTTATACTGCGTAAAAATCAAGGGTTAAACTAAGATCCACGACGGCGTGCATCGCAGATCTAAAGCAGTCGAATTAAAGCGACTGCACTAGGTGACCACCATCCACTGGCAGGGCGATTCCAGTAACGAAGGAGCCTGCCGCACTAGCCAGCATCAGCAAGGGCATTGTTAACTCATTCATTTGCCCCAAGCGACGCGGCGGGATTTTATTGAGGTATTGAGCACCTTTTTCTGATTTAAAAAAGTCGGAATTTATCTCGGTTTCAAAATATCCCGGGCATATCGCGTTTACTCGAATATTATGCCGCCACAATTCCTGCGCGCTGTTTTTCGTCAATTGAATCACACCCGCCTTGGCCGTTGCGTACAAGGTGTTATTGGCACTTGGCTGCAAACCTAAAATAGACGAAATATTTATGATGCTGCCAGCAACATCCGCTTTAATCATTCGCGCTGAGGCTTCTCGAGATACTCGCCATACGGCTTTTAAATTAGTATCAACGGTGAAATCCCATTTCTCTTCGGTGCTATCTACAAAGCGGCCTGGATCAGCAACACCAGCGTTGTTGACCAGAATCGAAACTGCACCGACACTGGTCTGTATCTGATCAAATGCCGCCACGACGGAGTCGTTATCGTTTACGTCCATTGCCACTGCAATCGCCGTCCCGCCCGCTGCAGTAATATCTGACACTAAACTTTTAAGTCGATCGATACGTCGTGCCGCCGCCACCACAGTCGCACCCGCCTGCGCCAATACCGTCGCAAAATGCGCGCCCAAACCACTGGACGCACCAGTAACTAATGCGATCTGCCCCGACAAGTTGAGGCTCTTTAAAATTGCATCATTCATAAGTTGTAACCTTTTCCCTTATTCACCCTTCTCAATCAGCACTACGCCCAACGCCGCTAACGGTGCAGCCAAAGCGCCGTAGTCCATTGCCTTTTTACTGGAGGCATTGCCATCTAAAGCGCGCTTATACACACCCTGCAAAATGGCGCTGAGACGGAAGAATGAAAACGCTAAATAGAACACCCAATGATCAATACCAGGAATGCCACGGCGCTCACAATATTGCTTTATATAGGCTTGCTCAGAGGGAATGCCCAATGCTTCACGATTGACATCACCCAAGCCCGGAATAGCTGCATCGCTGGGAATACGGAGCTGCATACACTGATACGCCAGATCCGCGTAGGGATGACCCAAGGTAGACAACTCCCAATCTAGCAACGCCAGAACGTCACTGCTGTCGTGAGCTAGCATCATATTATCGAGACGAAAATCACCGTGATTGATGCACACCAAACCATCATCAGGCGGCAAATTATCATTCAGCCATACTATTAATTTTTCCATGGCTGGCACCGTTTCAGTCTCGCTAGCACGGTATTGCTTAGTCCAGCGGCTTAACTGACGCTCAAAGTAATTACCCGGTTTGCCGTAATCACTCAATCCAGCCTTTTCCACATCAACGCTGTGCAGATCAGCTAACACCTTGTTCATGGCGTCGTAAATTGCAGTGCGCTCAGCTGGAGTTTGTTCGGGCAAGGACGCATCCCAAAGAATACGGCCATCGAGAAAATCCATTACATAAAACATGGAACCGATAATGCTATCGTCATCGCATAGCACGCGCATTCTCGGCACAGGCACAGCAGTAGGCGCCAGAGCCTGCATCACCCTAAACTCGCGATCTACCGCATGGGCAGATTTAAGTAATTCACCCGGCGGCTTACGTCGCAGCACATATTTGCCGCTTGCAGCGTCAATCAGATAGGTTGGATTTGACTGCCCGCCCGCAAATTTTTCTGCGGTGAGCGGCCCCTTAAATCCATCAATATGTTGCTCGAGATATGCCGTTAATGTGGCAATATCCAATTCAAATGCATCTGCCATAAAACCTCCCTTTAACCGGCGTAACGATCAATAATTTGCTTACCCAGTGCCATTTGATGCACTTGATCTGGGCCGTCGGCCTGACGACACCAGCGCGCATAGTTAAACGCTTCGGCCATAAAGTAGTCTTCAGTCAAGCCGCCTGCGCCATGCAATTGCATGCAGCGATCAATGATATTTTGCACCAATAATGGCACGGTGGTTTTAGTCGCTGCAATCATATCTGTGGTTTGCATTGGACCCTGCTCGTCAATCTGCTTGCAGGTTTTCATCACCAGTAAACGCGCCATTTCAATTTCAGAAAAACTACGAGAGATTTCTTCACGCACTGATTGGTGCTTGCTCAGCGGCTTCCCAAAAGTAGTACGTGACACAGCACGCGTACAGGCCAACTCAAGCGAGCGCTGAGCAGCGCCGATCAAGCGCATGCAGTGATGCATACGGCCGGGAGCCAAGCGGCCCTGGGCAATTTCAAATCCTCTACCTTCGCCTAATAATACGTTCTCCAAAGGTACCCGCACATTGTCGAAAACAATTTCGGCATGACCAATCGGTGCATCGTCATAACCCAGGGTCGTTAGAGGGCGAATAATAGACAGGCCGGCGGTGTCCTTAGGCACCAGTACTTGTGTCTGCTGCTTGTGACGGCTGGCATTCTCAGGGTCGGACTTGCCCATCACGATAAAAATTTTGGTCCGCTCATTCATGGCGCCGGTGATGAACCACTTACGGCCATTCAAGACCCACTCATCACCGTCTTTTACAATACTAAGCTCAATATTAGTCGCATCACTAGACGCGACTTGAGGCTCGGTCATCGCATAGGACGAGCGAATATCGCCACTCAACAAGGGGGTTAGCCACTTTTCGCGCTGAGCGTCAGTGGCATATTTCATAAACACTTCCATATTGCCGGTATCAGGTGCGTTGCAGTTAAACACTTCAGGCACCCACAACACGCGGCCCATCAGTTCGGCCAACGGCGCGTAGTCAACAAAGCTCAAACCGCCGTGCTCACAGTACTGAGGAAATTCTTCTGGGCAGAATAAATTCCATAAGCCCGCTTCCTTAGCCTTGCTTTTAAGCTCGTCCATCAGCGGTAGAATTGCGTAACGATCTTTTGCGCTATGTAGCTGCTCAGCGTAGGCCTTCTCGTTTGGATAAATATGCTCATCCATAAACACGCTAAGTTTTTTCAAAAGTTCCTGTGCTTTTGGGCTCGGGGTAAGATCCATCATTTCATCCTCTTAGTATTTCGCGACGACATCGCGCCGATTCAAGTAAAAAGTGTTATTTAAGTGTAAGTAATTAAATGCCGATGCGCGGCGTCTTCTAAATGCGGCACCGCATTAAACATATTCAAATTAAAATAATCGCCACGGGTGAAATAACGCGTCACACCGGTATTTTTAGCCTGCAGATTGGTATTCACCATAGTTTCTACGTCGAGATGTAATACTTCTCGAAGCATGGCACTTACCGGGCCACCAGATGTAACGACTAACACCCGGCCAGACTCCGCCGACAATGCCGCCAAGGTGCTGCGCACTCGCTGTTCAAATTCAGCCCAAGGCTCAGCAACATTAATTAGCTCATCACGACTCCACGCCAGCAAGGCAAAGCGAAGCAAGCGATAGAACGTTCGGGCATCCGCTAAATTTACACTTTCACCCTTGTTATCATCCCCGTTGGCTGCAAGATAACTGTCGACTAGGCTATGAAAGTCATATTCGTTCAAGCCAGGCAATTCGCTAGCATCAGGCGTGGGAATGTCTGCTTGGGCTAATACATCGCGAATTCCCGCCAGTGTTTCTCGGTGACGACGCATAGTGCCGGTAAATACGGCATCAAACTGCTGTTCTGCACCGGCAAAGTGCTCACCCAATAGACGAGCCTGCTCCCAGCCCACGGCGGTTAGACGATCATAATCATCAGTGCCGAAGGCGGCCTGCCCATGCCGAACTACAACGATTTCAGCCACTACGGTCTCCTTCGCAAAAAGTTATACCAAGCGGTTACACCGCAAAGCACGACTCGCCTTATGTTGGGACCATGATAGCGGCAGCAGAATCATTATTGAAGTTTATTATTTTTATCCACCATAATAAGCTATGATTATGAATGAGCAGCCAGACAAACGAGTAACGCAAATGAGTTCAACAAAGATAGACCTTAATTTGTTCACAGTTTTCGACGCCATATACTCGCAGCAAAGCCTGACCCGCGCCGCCGGCGTATTGCATGTCAGCCAGCCCGCCGTTAGTAGCTCCTTAGCAAAATTACGCAGTATTTTCGACGACCCGCTATTTGTTCGCACCAGCGCCGGTATGACCCCAACGCCATTAGCACGGCAGCTAGTCGGTACGGTTCGCGAATCCTTAAAAAATTTAGATAATTGCGTGGCCACCAGAATCCCCTTTGATGCCAGCACCGCACGCCGTAGCTTCCGTATCCACGCGACAGAAAACGCCGAGCTAATTCTGCTGCCAATGCTTTTAAAACAACTAAAAAATAGAGCGCCTGGAATAGATTTGGAGGTGGTCTTTTTTGACCGCAGAGAAGTCGCCTACGAGATGGCTAGCGGCAATGTGCACCTCGCCGTCGATGCGCCACTATTAAGTCATCCCGAGCTAATTAGCCAGCCCCTGCAGGCCGACGACTATGTTTGCGTTATGCGAGCAGATCATCCGCTAAGCAATACCACGATGACGTTAGACGACTTTTTAAGTCATGAGCATATTCATGTATCTAGCCGTATGAAAGGATCTGGGCATATTGATTTAGCGCTGCGCTCTATCGGCCACAAGCGCCACACTGCCCTGCGTTTACAGCACTACGCCGCGTTACCGGCACTACTTGCACAATCTGACTTTCTCGCGGCCGTGCCGGCCACCGTCGCAAATCACTGGCATTTAGCCAGCCACTCACTGCCCTTCGAGACCCCAAAGCTGGAACTGCAATTATTCTGGCACAAAAGCGTAGAGCACGATCCAGCGATATTATGGCTGCGTGAATTCACAACCGAAGTAGCGCAAGCGAATTAGCTACTGGAATTATTAGATAACTGCTGGCTCATGCGGTAGCGCCCCGGAGCTAAGCCAAACCAGCGTTTAAACGCTTTTTGAAACGAGCTTTGATCGCTAAATCCCAACTCAGCGGAGATGTCGAGCAGTGCCATTTCTCCATCACCCACCAACTGCTTCGACCGCTGCTTGCGTGCATCATCGACTAAGAGCTTAAAATTAGTGTCGGTATTATTAAGACGACGCTGTAACGTTCGCGGTGCCAAACCCAGCTCCGCCGCAACATCATCAAGTTTGGGCACACCGTCTGGTAACTGTCGCACGACGCAGGCGATAACATCCTTCACAATGCGGTCTTCCATTTGCAATTTTGCCAGCTCTGCCCGCGCGGTTTGGACCAAGGAGTTGTATATCCCCGTGTGGGGGAACCGTGTTGGTCGATCAAGAAAATGGCTATCAAATTCAACAAAATTTGCGTCACAATTATATTTCACCGGCGCTTCAAGAATACGCTCAATCTCACTCCGATCTGTTGGCCCGTCGTGACTAAAAGACACCTCGCGCTGATTACACCAGCGATCTAAAATTGCTTTATTAGCGCGGTACCAGCTAGTAAAAAAAAACTCGGCTAGCTGCCGCGACACCGGCTTACGTTCTGGCACGACCCAAATTAACTGCGTCAAGTCACTTCCGTGCTCACGGTACATTACGTCACCATGATCTATCAGCAAACGAGAAAACTGGGCCACCGCATCAAAGGCCGCACGGGAATTTGGCGCACTCATGCCTAGGTAACTCACCATACCCCACGCCGACGGAGACGAGTCTGCCCCCGCATGCGCGCCAAGAAAGGGATCATCTAACATGACACTCGCAACATCTAAAAGCACTTCAAATAAGCGCAGTGGAAAGCGCCCGTCAACCGTCAAATGCTGCTCTGGCGTGAATCCCACCGCCGCAATGAGCGCGCTTGCATCAACACCACGATTTTCTATGTACTGGAGCAAATCCACCAAATATTCAGAGCACACTGTTGGTGTACGCACGACCCCACCTCATTATTGATATTTCACATGGCGCAATAGATTTCACGAAGATACGCCTTTCACTATTTTCATATTAAGGAAAAAAGCATAACAAGGTTTACAGCATGCCACAGCCTAAATCATAAAACTTGAACGAAGCACACAGTACGTATTCGTGAAGCTTGTCGGCACCGCCAATTGCAGTACAATCAAGCACAGAAAATAAATATAAAAACCTGCGGGATGCTTTATGCAAGTACATCAGTTCTTCGATTTTCACTGCCAGCGAAACCCCGGCAACCTCTGCCTTATGTTTGCGGGGGTACAGTACAGCTACCACGACATTGCGATGCAATCGCAGCAACTCGCTCAATCCCTAGCTGCACAGGGCATTAGCCATGGCGATCGCGTCGCGGTGCTATGCGAAAACTGCCCTGAATACTTAAGCCTAATGATCGCCTGCAGCCGCATTGCTGCGGTGCTTGTGCCCATTAATTATCGCTTGGCGCCCGCTGAAGTATTGTTTGTACTGCAAGATGCCCATGCAAGCATTCTGCTGGCACCCGACGGAAAGCTCTCTGAGTTAGTCGACGGCCTGCGACCGCTGATTGGCGATTTAACGGTGGTATCTACCACTGATCAAGGCGCACACAATTGGCAGCAATGGTTAAACCAAGCGATGGATTCAAGCGTCGCCACCAATGACAGTGCGCCGGAATCAAACACCCATTCCGCATTTTTACAACTCTATACTAGCGGCACTACCGGCAACCCCAAAGGCGTGGTTATTAGTCATCACAACATCATTGCCTTATACACCATGAGCCAGACCTCCCTGCCGGTAAAGTCAGGTATCGGCACCCGTGATTTGGTTTGCGCACCCAACTTTCACATCGGTGGCTCCGGCACGTTAATACTGCCCATATTGGCCGGCGCCAGTGTGGTATTGCACAGCAGCTTTAATCCAATAGCGATTGCAGACGATTTAGAAAAGTTGCAAATAGACAATATGTTTATTGTGCCGGCCATGATTATGGCCATCATCGAATACGTGCCCGATATTGATAAACGCGATTTCAGCCATCTAAAACAATTACTTTATGGCGCCTCACCCATTAGCACCGGCTTGCTTCAAAAAGCGACAAGTATCTTCAAATGTGATTTTTATCAATGCTACGGCATGACAGAAACCACCGGCACCGTGGTTTCGCTGTCCCCTGCCGATCATTTATTAGCACTGCAAGGCAGACCAGAATTACTGCAGTCATGTGGACGACCGCTAGCGGGCGTAGAAGTCAAAGTGGTGAACAAGCAAGGTGAGGCACTGGCAAGCGGCCTTACCGGTGAGCTATTAATCCGCGCTGAATCTAATATGAAAGGCTATTTCAATTTAGAGCAAGCCAGCCGTGACACCGTAATCAACGGCTGGGTTCACACCGGCGATTCAGCGATGATTGATGAAGACGGCTATATCTTTCTGCGCGACCGTATGAAAGACATGATTGTCAGCGGCGGTGAAAATATCTACCCCATCGAAATCGAGAATGTTCTCAGTAAACACCCCGCAATTACCGACGTAGCCGTGGTGGGCATACCCGACGAAAAATACGGCGAGACTCCACTTGCCTGCGTCGTCTTCGCTGCAGATCAAACTCTCACTATAGATGAGCTAATTGGTTTTTGCAGAGACCAACTTGCGGGATTCAAAATACCCCGCCGCTTAGAAGTTTACGAGGCACTACCGCGGAATCCATCGGGGAAAATTCTTAAAAAAACCTTGCGCGAGCCGTACTGGAAAAACAAAGAACGCCACATTAACTAATCACCCTAGAACCCAATAGCGCCCTTCTTATTGGGTTCTAGGGCAACACCGGCTAAGCATTAAATAATTTCGCCAACCACGTGCTGATCTCACCCATAGCCTTGTTATGATCCGGCTTTGGTCCTTGCAAACCAACAAAGCCATGACATGACTCTGCGTACAGGCTGTACTGCACCTCGTTGTCATACTGCTCTAAACGCGCCGCGTAGTTGGCGCCATCATCCCGCAAGGGATCGCGCCCAGCGGTCAACAATAAGGTCGGCGGTAGATTATCTAAATCAGTTCGTATTAAGGGTGTTGCCCGTGGATGACGCGTTTGTTCGGCGTCTAATACAGCGCTGTTTTTTAGGTAGGTATCCCAAAACCACACCATCAGCGCGCGGGTCAGCACCGGACCTTTCGCATTTTCGACATACGATGGAGTACCTGGATCGTAATGATCGGTGGCCGGATAAATCAGCACCTGTCCTTTTACTATACCCGGCATACATTCTCTGGCTTGCAAGGCCGTTACCGCAGCGAGATTGCCCCCCGCGCTATCACCCGCTACGGCAATGGCATTGGGCAAGCCACCGTATAATGCGATGTGATCATAGGTCCATTTCAATGCGGCCAAACAATCCTCTGGCGCAGCGGGAAAGGGGTGCTCTGGCGCCAAACGATAATCTACCGCGACGACGATACAATCACTGCGATTGCAAAGGTCACGACACATCGGGTCATAAACAACAAGGTCGCCAATAACCCAGCCGCCACCGTGGTAATACACCACCACCGGAAACGGTCCCTCGCCCGGCGGCTGATATATACGCAGGCGAATGAGACCATGTGCGGTTTCAATACTCGATTTGCGAACTGCAATATGCTTTGCCGTTTTACCGAGCCAGCGCAGTCGGGTATCTACTTTTATCGCATTACGTATTATTGTCGCTTTAAATTTTGTATTCATGCTTCGTTCTTATTATTAAAAATAAACTCTATTCACAGCCTAGCTTAATATCCTCCACTAAGCAGAGCGTTTTTCGACCTCAGGCAGCGATGTGGCATTGTTATTTACTGGAACAACATGAAGTTTGGTGACATTGCGACCATTGCCGTCGGCCCGTAAATAAGCTTTGCTGTTAACCCATCCAGTCGGCGTGTAAAACCCCCACTTACGAATTTTGGGGCCAGTAATAAACAAGGTTAAGCTATCCGGCGTATTTAACAACAAGCGATGAGGCGCCCGCCCCAAACGCGTTGTAAAACTACCGGTTTCCAACATCCGTTCTTTGGCAGGCATTTCTTCCCGTATTCGGCCACGTAGTACCACCGAGGAATTAAATAGCCAGGGGTGGTCGTGCAAATTAATATCTGGATCGTCGCCAGTCACATGATGAAGATACATATTAAATAGCCGATTGCGCGGAACCACATACCAGCGGGTTAGGTAATCAGTGCCAATCACTTTACTCGGTGTCCGGCGGGTAATTTGTTCAGCTTTCGCCTGCAGGCGGCGCAATAAAAAAGCGGGCAAACGCATAAATATCCGTTCTCAACATAGACAGTGGCGTCTGCAACGCACACCAAAACACATTTAATATGGAAAAATAGACCCGCATAGTACCATTCATACGCGTGTAGACAATACGATTACCGGACATCAACAGGCTTATACGGCCGCAAAATAAGACCTGATAAATAAACCCATAGGGGTATAATTACTGATCAACTGTATTCATGAACTTCTCGCTTCCAAGGGCGGTAAATTTCGACCTAAGCGAACAATATCAGGAGTCCACCGTGGACAAATGGGACAAAAAGCGCAAAGACCTCAACAACCGCCTTCGCCGTATTGAGGGGCAGATCAGAGGCATCCAACGTCAATTAGAAAATGGCGAAGAATGCGAAGCGGTTGCCGCGCAAATGTCCGCCGCTCGCAAGGCAATGGACAAGGCCTTCTTCACCATGATGTCCTGCGCGGTATCCCAAGAGCTTGAGAAACATACTGTGATGACCGAGGACATGGAATCTGGCGTAGAAGACATTACCCGAATACTAGCCAAGTACGCCTAGCTTTCACGTCTTGAATTCGTATAACTGGCGCTTACCAAGTACTCTATTCATGGCGATCAGAGCCCGATAAATACTTAGCAATCGGCAATCAAACAAATCTAAATAAGCCTTTAAATATGCGTAATCCCCTGTCTCTTCAAGAGGCCCAAAAACTAGTATTGCATTCCCAGCGCCTACCCGCTGGAAAGCAAACTGGTAGCGCAAGCGCGGCAACGCTGGCGGCTATCGAACATCTTGGTTATATCCAGATAGACACAATTTCCACCATTCAGCGCGCCCACCACCACACTTTATGGAATCGAAACCCGCGCTATAAGGCGGAGCAACTCGACCAGTTGATTGCTGATAAAAGAGTCTTTGAATACTGGTCACATGCCGCCGCTTACCTGCCGATGCGAGATTATCGTTACAGCTTGCCGCGCAAGCAGGCCATTGCCAATGGAGAACAACGCCACTGGTATGCACCCGACAAAGCGCTTATGAAATCTGTGCTCAAACGCATTACGGCCGAAGGCCCGCTGATGGCAAAAGACTTTGAGCATACGGGTAAAAAGCTCAGTGACTGGACAGCCAAACCCGCCAAACGGGCACTGGAAAGCCTGTTTATGCAGGGCGAATTAATGATTTCCGGTCGGGTTAATTTTCATAAGGTTTACGATTTACGCGAGCGTGTATTACCCGCAGGCCTAGATACAACAACGCCTAGCTCAGAGGAATACGCTCGGTTTCTTATCTGTCGTTATTTACAGGCCAACGGGGTGGGCCAAGCTGCAGAAATAAGCTATCTGCTAAAGAACATTAAACCACTCATCACTACTACGCTAGGAGCTATGGTAGCTGATGGTGAGCTACAAGAGATCGATGTTGCCGGCATACAATACTATGTATTAGCCAGCTCACTAGACCTGCTCAGCAAACCCTTGGCTCGTAACAAGCTGGCGATATTATCGCCCTTCGACAATTTATTAATTCAACGCAAGCGCATGCAAGCCTTGTTCAATTTTGACTATTTGATTGAGTGCTATGTGCCTGAGGAAAAACGCCAGTACGGCTATTTCTCGCTGCCTATCTTATGGGATGGCAAACTGGTAGCCCGAATGGATTGCAAGGCCGACAGGCGTGAATCACATCTCCATATTCATCATTTAGCGCTAGAATCAACATTAAATAATATCGATGATTTCTCGCAAGCACTTAGCAAAACACTCCCCACCTTTATGCAGTTCAATAACTGCACACAACTTACGTTGCACAAAACTACCCCAAAAAAATTCCCTCCGCTGCCGCCGAGCCTCTACAGGCTCTGAAACTAAACTATGGCGTGGTACGTCTAAGTGCAGCCATATTGCTTTATAATACGAGTATAAACACCAAACAGCGGATCAAACAAAACCAAGGAGCACCCGCGAAATAGCTCGCAGCGGAATACACTTATACCCGCATTTTTCATAGCCGATGCCTAGGGAGGCTCTGCACAACCCAAATGTAAGCTATTCATTACGGACAATGAAAAAACCAACTAGGACTACTGAGTGACTATCGAGTTAATTTACCAATATATCTTCGGAGGCGCAGTACTCGCCTTTTTATGCGTAATTGCGAGTGTTTTTTCACGCCGTGTCGGTGCTCCATTATTATTGGTATTTCTCTTACTCGGAATGCTTGCAGGCGAAGACGGTTTTGGCGGAATCAAATTCGATGATTTTAGCCAAGCATTCTTATTCGGCAACCTAGCACTGGCTATTATCATATTTGACGGCGGATTAGGCACTCGAAAAGACAGCTTCCGCGTAAGCCTAAAACCAGCGCTTTCTCTAGCGACCATAGGCGTGTTTGCGACCGCCGCGATTACCGGCCTCGCAGCTCAGTGGATACTAGACTTATCTTGGCAAGAAGGCCTATTAATTGGTGCCATCGTCGGCTCCACCGATGCAGCAGCCGTATTCGGCTTATTGAGAACCGCCGGACTAGAATTAAAAGAACGTACCGGAGCAACACTGGAAATAGAATCGGGATCAAACGACCCGATGGCGATATTCCTCACCATTACCATGGTGCAAATACTACAATTAAGTAACAGCGACACCAGCGCAGGCTGGACAATCGTTCAAGAGCTAGTAAGCCAACTAGGTTTAGGGATAGCCATTGGGCTTGCCGGAGGTTATTTTTTAACTCTTCTGCTCAAAGAATTGCAACTCACTCCGTCCCTGTATCCACTACTAACTCTTGCTGGCGGACTGAGTATATTCGGCGCGGCCACCATTCTTGATGGCAGTGGCTTTCTCGCTATTTTCATCACCGGTGCCATGGTTGGGAACACACCTCTACCATTCAGCAATGATGTCCGTCGCTTCCATGATGGTATGGCTTGGCTAAGCCAGATCGGCATGTTTGTCATGCTCGGTTTGCTTATCACCCCAAGCAACTTGATACCCATTATTATGCCCGCCCTAGCCATTGCATTCGTATTGATATTCATAGCTAGGCCGCTAGCTGTTTGGCTTTCTTTATTACCCTTTCATTTCCCATGGCGTGAACAGGTATTCATTGGCTGGTGTGGCTTGCGCGGCGCAGTGCCAATAATTCTGGCTCTCTTTCCTTCATTGGCAGGGCTAGAGCACACCCAAACCTATTTCGAACTAGTATTTTTCGTGGTGCTGATTTCTCTTGTCCTGCAAGGCTGGACCATCGCTCCAATTGCAAAATGGATGCAAATAGAACTACCACCCTCTAACAAAGAACCAGAACATCAACACTTAACGCTAAAGCACGACCAAGACAAAGAACTACTGATATACAGCGTAGTGGCAGAAAGTCGTGCAGCTGGTTTAGCCACAAAAAATTTACCCATGAAAGAGGGAAGCCAATTCGTTGGAATTATTCGCCACGGAATACTGATAGACCAAAACGAGGAACAAACGCTTACAAACGACGATCAGGTTGTTATTTTATCGTCGACCAGTGCTAAATCCGCGCTAGGTCGTGTATTCGCAAAAACAAGCTCGTCAACTTCAACGGATACGACTTATTTCTTTGGTGAGTTTGCACTAAATCCAGATGCGAAACTATTCGATATTGCCCAAGCCTATGGTTTCAAAACCGACCCCACTTGGGGCAACGTTTCAGTAGCACAATTTATCGTTAGTCAGTTCCATGGCAAGCCTGTCATAGGCGATCACGTTCGGCTGGGGCCCATAAAACTAATAGTGAAACATATTGAAGGTGACCATATTCTATCTGTTGGTTTGAAGCTACAACCCCCTGAGTAAATATCAAGTCAACGCGCACTCCAATGCCGTTTCAGGTTTATTCAGAAGCAACTAAAAGCCGTCTTGTCGGCCGTGCACCATAAAGGCCCTAACATTTTTTCAGAGCAGCAAGAAAGCCCTTAACATCGCTATTGTCCGAGAATCATGCAAGTCACCAGGCATCACCGCAGCCATTGTTTTTATCGATCATTATTTAGGCCGCATAAGAGTATGTAGCCTAAATAGGGAACATAAGATCAAGGAGCGTATTGTAATACAGAAGGAATATTGCGACGTTTATGATGCTAATACATCAACGGAACAAAGGTGCTTCTTGTCGCTAAGCGCGCCAACATTAGTAACGAGGCACTGTAATAATCGTCTTTATATGAAGGGGTGTTTGGAATATTCGTACCAAATCCGACAAGCAATTGGCGAACTGCCATTCCCCCATCAGATAGAGAATAACTCGCCGCTTCACCGGATAAAAGATCTACCCATGCAGGTGGTTGGCCTTGCTCTTCCCAATACGCACGTATCGCCCGTATTCCCGGTGTTTGGGTAATGCCGCCCCAGAAAAAATACAGCGGAATGCGAACCGCTTCAAATCCAAAACGTACCGGCCAACCTTGCGCTGGAGCAAGCTCACCCATATTAGATAATTGCACCCAATCTGCCGGTAGCTTTCTGGGGCCAAATCGCGCGACCTCCAATAGTCGTTTACTATCTTGCAGCAACGCCGACCAAGGCCCATCAGGCTCTATGCGTGCAAAGTGTTGAATAGCAGGAATAACAAAATAAGAAAGGTTGATGACCGTATAACCATCATGCACAAAACCGTCTTTAGCAGGCAGCAACACCGTGTAACCTGCCACGCCTCGTATTAAATGTTTTCGAATTTCTCGCCGAAGCACCGATGCCTGATAGCGATATTCGTGATTACCCCAACGTTGCCCAGCAAGACTCAGCGCCCAAGCAATCATCAGATCACCATCGCTCGCATTATTAGTATCTGCGACGGCTACTTTAGCCGAGGGATCGTAGCGCCAAGAAAATAGCTTGTCATTATGACGACGTAGATGCTGATCAGTCCAATGCCATAATTGATCGAACTGGTCGCGATCATTATGAGCCACGGCCATTAGCATCGCCCAACCCTGACCTTCTGTGTGGCTAACATTTTTGCTGCCAGTGTCGATCACCCTGCCCTCAGCAGAGATAAACCTCGTTACATAATTTCGCCAACCTTCATCATTAGACGAATAAAGATCAGATGATGCACAGGCCATGGACGTTAGACCAATGAGTAGAATAAGTAAGCGAAGGCTAGCCGCCATACTTCAGCTCGAGAGGGGCTCCCGGCAGAGTGGGAATGACATTCACCTCCAGTGAGGCGTCACCACCCTGCGCTCTTAGCCATGCGGTATAGATCCCCTGCAGCAAGGCTGCAAAGGCAAGCGGCCAAAAACTATCGCTTCCTTCATCGGGGTTTGGCCAACCGTCATGCAGAACTGTAATCTGGGTGGTTTCCGCGGAAAACTGACACCAGCCCCAATCAAGCTCGCGCCAAATTTGATTAGCATTCGCTTCAAATTCCTCCAAGGTATCGTGCTCATTTAGCGGAAAGCGCTTTGCTAATTTCATGCCTAATGCATTAAAAAAAGCCCGAACCTCGTTCGCACCAACATTGCTATCCAATTCTTCTAGCAACACTGAAAGAAAATCTCGCCACTGCGTATTACACTGCCGATTGCGATAGTAGGCTAAATTTTGAGCCTGATTCGTTAGTGAAGTACTCATGTATTAGGGGTCCGTGTTGTACAAGAAATTAATCACAGCCGATGTTTCAGAATAATCACCAAAGGTGTCATAAGAAATACGCGAACCAATACTCAGTGCCGGAGAAAGCTCATAACGCATACCCGCGCCCAGGTTCATACCAAAGCCACTCTCACTTTCTGATTTATAGCGCGATTCTGTGATTCCGCCACTCTCTGCCAAAATATCTAACCAGCGTTGTTCATAGGCCAGGGTCGGGAAATACGCTGCGCTAGCAACGCTATAACTTTGAAACCCTAAAGACGCCCCCGCGTTCCACGACAGTTTTTTATATTTCTCCGAATAATTAATTGGAAATGCCAAGCTAACGTAACTTTGTGGACTAAAATAACCGCCGTGACCGTAAGTGAATTTGCTCAAGTTATCATCAAAACTCGAATACCCAACATTTACCCCGGTCTGTAAAATAGTTTGATCGCGGTGAATTGGTCGCAAATACGCGCCAAAATTCGCTTGCACCATTTGGTTGCCTTTTACATTTTCGCCATCGTAATAATAAAAGCCGAAGTCACCATAAAAACCAAGATCTTCATTATCAAAAGCGAGTCCAATATTTGCGCCGCTACGTGTTACTGCGCCCCACCGATCTCCGGTCAGCGGGTCTTTAACCCCCGCGTAGGAAAGTAAACTATCCACAACCGCCCGACGTTGTGCCTGCAAACGCAGCTCAGTATTACTGCTTATTTTTGGTGTCCACGAAATACCACCCACCAAATTCGTAATTTCAAAGCCCAATGGTGTGCTGCCAATATCTGCGACAAAGGTATCGCGCTGATAATTTAACTCCACACCCAATCCAGCCTCTTCGTTATTACTTAAAGGAATCGTGCGATTATAAGCGCCAATCCGGGTAATCAATTTCGAAATAAGATCACTCGCCGCTTTACTGCGCACCTGGTAAGACGCAACATCGTCGGCTGCCAGCGAGAAATTATTATCGCCAAATTGCTGTAATAAATAATCATCAACAAATTGACGCTGATCTACAGACAGCCTATCCAAGTCTATACCGACTTCATATAAGGGATTTCTATTAACTGCTAGCCCGAAATTTCGTTGCGCAGTTTGCACACGGGCCTCAAGCGCGGCAACTTCCTGTGCACTGCCGGTGCCCTGCGCAGCTTCCAGCGCGGCATTAGCTAAGGCTAACTCCTGAGCGCTAATATCAACCTGATCAATAATTGGCCCAACGCGGTTTAACTTTTCAGCCAAACCACTGGATATCGAGCTGTACACCGCCGAGCGATAAAAACGCCCAGCGCTGTCTTCATCTAAGGTACCGGCATTTAAGAATACTGGCGTTACTACCGCCTCTAAACGACCATTACCTACTGGAACACCTGAAAAGGCCAGCTCGCCGCTCACTTCAGCCAGCTGACTCAGACCTTCCTCACCCTGACGAAAACGCATCGCAATATCACCACGTACACGAGGTGAAAGATCCTTTTTAAGCTTGCTGCGATAAGTATCTATGCCGGCAATTTCTCGGCGCTGACTATTCGTCGCAGCGGTATGACTTTCATTCCGCTTACTTGTAGCCGTTGCCGCAGCCAAGTGTTCTCTGCCCTCATCTTGCCAGTAGCGTGTCGACCACTGCAAAGGCATTTTATCGTCATAGGGGCTGCCCAATATGTCATCTGAACTTGCCGTCTGTTCAGAATCGAAACGCCGATCAACAAATTTACGATCAGCTCGCTCCGGTCTCCAGCGCCCCGCCACAGCTGTACGTCCAGGTAGCCAAGCACCCGTATCAGCGAAACTGTCAACCTCTGAGCTTTTAAGCAAACGGCGCCAGCGCGTATCGCCATCTTGTTTTTGTAAACCGGATAAACGATTTCGAAATGGGTTCTCAGCAAATAGATACTCACCGCTGTCATTACTATCGCGTAACTCGCCCGCTGCGACCATCCGCGCTTGCTCAACAAACGCCAGCGCCTGGCGTTTATCGCCTTGGGCCTCGGCAGTACGCGCTGCGAGAATTAACCAGTCAGGTGATTCCAAGGGTGCCGCTTGCTGCAAAAATGACTCTGCGGTGTCGGGGTCATCGGCGGCAAGTGCCGTTTCAGTTAATCCTATTAAAGCTGCATTTTGGGTATCTACCCCCTGCTCATAAACATACTGATAAACCTGAGTGGCGTGATCAAAATAATTGCCTTGCCGGTACAGACCAGCCAGAACTAGCAGCATGGCGCTATCGTCTGGATTATCTTCCAAGCCAGTTACCAGTAGATCATAAGCTTCAGCAAATTTTTTATCGGCCTGTAATTTACTCGCTTGAGCCAGCAAAATATCCCTGCTCGCCTGCGCTAAAACTTGGTGCGCGTTTTCATCGCCACCGGCTTCGCGCTCTAGAAATCCTAATAATCGTTGCGCTTCGCGCTCATTGTCCGACTTCATTAACACTGCCAAATGGTCTAGGTAGTCTTGTGGCGACGCCTTGAAGCCACCATCAAGATCTCGTCGAACCAAGGCCAGCGCCAAGCTACGTTCCCCCTCCGCCAATAGCATCGCGGCAACTTGGCCAAGCTCTGAGGGCGTCGCAGGCGGATTGCGATAAACATCGTCTAATGCCATTTCGACATTCACGGGATCACCGCTTTCAAGAATGGCTTTTAAAGACTGTATGCGATGTCCGCGATTGGCTCTTAGCAACAAGGCCTGCTGGGATTCACCACGTTGCTTACTAGGAATTCGCTCGATTAATTGCTCAACGTCTAACCAGCGCTGCTGCTTTTCAGCCAACATCGCGGCAACTGTTAAGCCATCGTTGCTGCCTTGATTGACCAATGGCGCCAACATGGCTCGAGCCCTAGCAGGCTGCTTTCGATCATCGTATAAGCGTGCCAACTCCAACCGCAACCAAGGGTCGTCAGGTGCGACGACCATCGCCTCGCGCAGCACTATCTCCCCCGCCGAAGCTTGTCCTTTAGCAATAAGAGACGCACCGCGCTCGCGCAATTGGTTTACACGCTCAGCCTGTAAATATCCCAAACGCTTACGGTCTGCTTCCGGTAATTTAGCGAACTCAATCTCTGCTTCGTTATACTCTTTTCTAACAATTAAAGAGCGAACCAAACCAGAGCGTGCGGCAACTGAATTTGGCACCTCGATCAAAAACCGACGATAAACAGCTTCCGCCTCCCCTGCTCGGCCTTTCCCCATAAGAATTTCGGCTTGTAACAGGCGCGCGTCTTGCCCACGCACCCCTAAGCTATTAGTCAAAGGGAGAACTGCGGAATACGCCGCATCGAACTGCCCAGCCTTAAATTTTTGCCGAACGCCCTCTAGGCTAGCGTAGAATCGCGCTGAGTCACGGGCATCGCGCCACTTACCTGCTGATTTTGGTGCCATCGACATCGCTTTAGTCAACGTGCTATCTGCCGCTGTAAACTGGCCATTCCGCAACTGTATCAAGCCCATACCAGCCACGGCTTCCGCATCGTTTGGGTGTGCTTGCAATGCCGTATTAAATGCCGCTTTTGCCTCCCGCAAATTACCTTTTTTAAGCGCATCGTAGGCCTGCGCCTGCGCTTGACCGGTATCTTTCTTCGACGAATTTAAATGTGCGAGAACCTCCTGATCATCAGGAAACTTCTTAATATAGGACTTAATACTTTCAGCGTATCTTGGCGTAGCTGGCAGCCACAGTAAGCTTTGGCGCCAAGCCTTGCGAACTCGCTCATCTTGCTTTTCATCCCAAAGCAGTGCCAAACGGTCAGCACCTTCACTGCGGGTCTCACTGCGGTAGGTCAGCATTTCAGCATGCGCTAATGCGACGTTATAGTTTTGAGGATGGAGTTTGGCTAGCTGCGCTAATCCCTGCCGCGCCTCTTGCCAGCCGTCATTGCTACCAGCAAGAGTCTGGTAATACTCTAACGCGAGGTCATCTGGCGGAGCCTCGCCAGCAAACAGCTCGCGATAAATAGCCGCCGACTTCTCTGATTCGCCCCGCGCGGCCAGCGTCCGCGCTTTCGCTAATACCGAGTCATCGAGTGACTTTCTGCGCAGACGTTTGCTTAACTCCTCCCACTGCTTACTTTTCGGTGCCGTAAGCCGCAGCTTCTCGGCCCATTTGTCCGCTGCGGTAGAATTACTTCGGTTCAACTCTAATAAAGCCATCTGATAAAGCGCCTCACTATTGCTTTCATCAGATGCCAGCACTCTGCGCAAAGAGTCTTCCGCCAGGTCGGCGCGACCAGACTCTGTCCAAAAGCGAGCTTGCTCAAGCAAACGCGCATAAGACGCATCTTGTGCCGTGGCCGCGCTAGGCAGTAATACCGCGAATGCAAAAAATAGTGACCACTTTTTAAAGTAATATTTTTCCCCTATTGGCACCGTCATTTTCCTCCATCTCGGCGCCGCTTGGCCCGTCCTATTAATAAGGTGTAAATCTGTATAACTAAGAACAAAACAATAATTAAGGGCAAAGCCAACAGTAACAAGGGCCGCTGTGCAAACCACCAGCGCAAGCGATTATAACGATTTTCATCACCTTCCAAACGGGTAGGTTCTAGCCGGTAAGAGTTTGCCTTTTGACCACTGTCAAAAATCGACAAATCACCTGAAACCGAATTAAAAATATCTGGGCTATCAAACTGCTTCACCATATCCACAATGCCGTAGCTATCTGTTGCCGTAAGTAAAACTGTTAGCACGACATTATTTTGAGCCAATTCACTCTCGGCACCGCCGGTGCGAGAGGCGGTACTTACCAGCGCTTGAAGATACTCGCGACTGTTCAGGGTTCTATCCGCTTCATCTTGGCTAAGTTTATTACCATCCCAAAGCATCGCCTTAATCCAGTCAAATCGGCTCAGCGATGCCACTCGCAAACGCCCTTTGTTAACATAAAGGCGACTTCCCTTCAGTACTTCGCGCGTGACCGGTGCAGCAACATCGGCCAAGACCAGCCAATGACGATCTTGCACACTGCTTAATTGTTCAGCGCCTAATGCCACTGCCAAATTCAAACCAGGTTTACCCGTAAATTCTGAAAATCGGGCTACTAATTCAAAGGCCGCAGCCAAGGTTTGAGTATCTGGTTGCTCTGGCAGAATCAAGGCGCTATTAGACATATCTGCTTTAGACGTAAACGGGTAGCCGGAATCGGTAAATAAGGAAAGCTCTGGGACCGAAACCATAGAACGTAGCTCGGAGAGGTCAAGATAGGTTTCCGGCATTAAATGACTGACAACATCATTAGGCACATCGGAGCGGCAATCATCTGTAACCTTGGGCTGAAGATTGAAATAAAACGTCAGCTCATTTTTACCATGCAAGCGCTCGGGAGAAAGATAAATTAACTTCTCACTCTGTCGTACTTGACCACCAAGCGCGCCCCACAACTGTTCTAACAATCCTTTACGATTAACGGGTAAAGACCGTAAAAACCCACCATTTAACGTAATATCCAATCTAGATTCATTAACATCTAGCCAGTCACCCTCGGGAAACTGGTATTTCACACGTAGTGGCACAGTTCGACCTGGCCACAGATTCAACGACGGCGATAAGCGAAACGGCATGCTAATCAGTGGCGGCGTTAAACCATTTACGCGCAGATTTTTGGGGTCAACAATGTCGCCTAATTGAAGCACCGTCGAGGTATCTGCCCAACGATTCGCCTTGTTAAGGTCAGCGTCCAAATCAGCTAGCTCGCTGACGTTAACATTACTACCCATTAAGCTCTTGCCGTGCACCGCTAAAAAGCGTGCAGCCTGCACCAAGCCACGATCATCCGGCGCCTCAATAACAAGCAAGCTGCCGTAAGTAGAATTGGGGTTTTCTATTAGCCTGATGTTTGGTCGCTCGATTAACGTCGTGCTTACATCTGGCACTGGTCGGTCATTAGTTGCGAAGACTATGGCGTGGCCGGTCGGCAATTGATCCCCCACCTTGAAGGTCATCGAGCGGAAATGGTTTTCTGCCCCCAACCAAGAGGCTACCACCGAAGCCGATCTAAGCTGCTCCCGCGAAGGTGCCTTCGGCATCACCATGGAAACCACCGACTCCCCCGATGCATTAGGGTCAAAAAATGGTCGTGGCAGTAAGGCCAAATCTTTTGCAGTAGGAAGCGTATCTGTAGTTAATATAAATCTAGAGGCCGGCAATATATCGACCTTAGTTACTGCGGTACTAGAGTTCAAACATTCGTCGATGTAGCTGCCTTGCAATAAGACATCGACACTATTATTAGAAATAAGGTACGCAGGATTAACGTCTACGGAATATCGCAGCGGCGTAGTCTCAGACTTATTATCCAAAGCCACCGTCCCCACCTCAACCCCATTTACCGATAGCATCAGCGTATCGCCAGTATCATCAGGGGATGTGTAATCAATCAGCAAATCGAACCGTGCACTTCTTACCACTTCGTCGCGCGGCAGCGAAAAACTAGTGCCCGCGCGCCCCGACTTTCCTTTGATATGCAAGCCATTGCTATGCCCCAACTCACCAAGCACCAACTCCCGTGCTCGATACCCGTCCACATCTGCCGTGTCTGCAAACGCCGGTAAACTAGCCAACAGCACCAGAACAACGACTAGTACAAATATCGCTACGGGCATAACCCAACGCGTAAACAATCTCTCACGCACCATACTGTTGGCTTGCCGTTCGTCTTCGTTACTAGAAAATAAACTTGGTGCAAATAGCCCTAAAATACAACGCAGCATTGCCCAAAAAGAACGCAGTGGATTATCGGCGGGATACTCTTGATCCGCCAGCCAAGCGTCTTCACGCCCCATAACAATACTAACCAACTGACGACGCTGCTCAGTATCTAGATCGTCAAATTGCAAACGAAGGTATTTATCGTCACCTTTAATTAAGACCACCGGCAGCACTACTCTGCGTTTATGATAAATCAGCTCTACACATTCCACCCCCGAAGGCAGCTCTTGCTTTTGCAGATTACGCAACCGCACGCCACCCATGGAAATATCCACTAGCTCACTGCCGAGCGCATGGCCGCCCTCTAAAAAAATTGAGACGGGCAATTGCAAACTAACACGAACATTAACGCGAGACTGCTGACGCTCACGCGCCACCGCGATTGCCGCCAACAGCGTAAACAAACTAAAGCCCGCCCAAAACACATTGAGCAACATGACATTTGGCTCAACGTCGTAATACTCATGCCAGTAAAGACGAACTAATCCCCAACCAACACCCGCCATAAGCAGGAATGCCACAATAAGCTGGGGCTTCACCGCATCAATATCAAAAAATGTTTGCTCTACCAAACCGCCTTTCTCGGTGACGTTAAACTTACCTTTATTTGGGTTCAGTAACGTTGTCAAAGTCGGTCGCACCAACTGAAAGGCCAATACCGATTCGTAAATTTCCCCCCAAAATATATGGCGATAACGGCCGTTTGTTCTGGAGTTGGTATAGATAGCGTGAACAAGATGCGGCAACGCGTAGGTGACAATAATTTCCGCCGACGACGCAATAATGTTTTGGCCTATCAACAAATACGCAAGCGGCGCAGTAATGAACACCACTCGCGGTAACGGAAACTGAAAATGCAGCATTGCCGACAGATAACAAAGACGCTGCGCGAAGGTAAGGCCACGGCCAAACAAAGGATTATCTGTTCGCAGAATCTGCATCATTCCCCTTGCCCAGCGCGCCCGCTGACCAATATGCAGAGACAGTCGCTCAGTTGCCAAGCCCGCGGCAAGTGGCAGACCTAAATATGCCGTGCCCCAGCCTTTACGCTGCATTTTCAGCGCGGTGTGAGCATCTTCGGTAACCGTTTCAACGGCAAAGCCCTCAACTTCCTGCAAGGCCGTGCGGCGGATAACCGCACAAGATCCACAGAAAAACGTCGCATTCCAAAAATCATTACCTTGCTGTACCGGGCCGTAAAACAAGGCGCTCTCGCGCGGAATATCCTCGCCTACTGCCAAATTCCGCTCAAAGGGATCAGGAGAGTAAAAATAATGTGGTGTCTGCACTAGGGACAGATTTTCGTCCTTTATAAACCCACCCACTGTGTATTGTAAAAAACCACAGGTTGGAACGTGGTCACAGTCAAATACCGCCACCAAATCGCCACTGGTCTGCGCAAGGGCGTTGTTGAGATTACCGGCTTTAGCGTGACGATTGTCGTCCCGTGAAATATAACCAACCCCCGCTCTAGCGGCAAAAGCAGCGAATGCATCTCGCCTACCATCATCAAGCAAATACACTCTTAATTTATCGGCGGGGTATTCAAGGCATTGCGCGGCAAGCACCGTATCTGCCACCACGCTCAAGCTTTCGTTATAACTGGGGATATAAATGTCTACCGTTGGCCACAAGTCAGTATTTTCTGGCAGCGGCACCACTCGCCGCTCAAGCGGCATCGCCGTTTGCAAATAACCTAAAAACAGAATCAGCCACGCGTACAATTCAGCTGTAAATAAACCGTAGCCCAGAACATATTCCAAACCACTTTCAAAGACCAAGGTCTCCGATGCACGCCAATAAATATATCGCGTCGACACCAGCAGGCTTAAAGCCATTAAGAATAGCGAAACAAATCTCGACGTCGGCTTAACACGGCTGACCACCACCATAATGGCGACACTAAACAAGCCCAGCAAGGCTTGGTAGGCCACATCCATTGGCGTGGTAATAAATAAAAATAATGGCACTACGGCGAGAATTGCCAGTAGCCAAAACAATAGCCATGTCCCTGAGCTATGATTCGACTGCGGAGTTTCTTCGTTTGGAATAGCCTGCTGTGACGGTTTATCCACCACGCTTCTCCAACCGAACCAACTCTTTCATAACACGATTTACCAGTGCGTCGATATCTTGCGCCGCCAACGAGCCAGGCGCATTTTCAAATACAATTCGCTGCTTGGCATTTGCTTCAGAAACAGCTTCATCTCGATGAATTAAGCCCATGATCTCATCGCCGTAGCGGTGCTCCATAAAAGTGCATATCTCGCTATTAAGGCGGCTCCGCGGATCAACCTGATTGAGTACTAAGCCGTGCCGGCTATTGGCCGGAACATTAGCAGGGTAATAATCACCGCTTTCAACTATTGGCAATAACGAGACTGATGCGGAGTCACTAAGCAACACGGTGAGTCGCAAGTCGGCAAGACTAGCAACGGCTTGAAGGGCAGCCGAATCACCCGGCGGCAAATCGGCGATGATAATCGTACCCCGCGTTTTATCCAGCGAAGTAAATCGTGAACGCAAAAAGCCAGGGTTTAACAGATATTGCTCAAACGTTTTACGTAGCTGCTGGCCCGGGTAGCCATATGGCAGCACGCATAAATTATCGGCAACCTCAACAGTTAGCGAAGACCAGTCTTCGCTATGCACTGCATTCTCGACAAAACCGCGACTATCATCCAAGCTCAAGCCGAAATGTAACCGCAGCGCATTCTGGGGATCAAAATCCACCGCAATGACGCGGTAACCTAGCCGTCTTAGTCCATAGGCCAAGTTGGCGGTACAGGTGGTTTTACCCACGCCACCCTTAGGGGAGCTAACACAAATTATAGACACTAGCGTGACGCCAATTTGCTACTGTGCGCAGCAATACTCTTTAGAAGCAGCTTTAACGGAGTCAGCCCTACTTTCACCGATAGCGGCGCGGCGACAACGTCATTTTCCGACGTTCGGGGTTTAGACAATATATGACTAAACCGCATCTCGTTTGTACGGATAGCTTTTTCTTCGCCAATACCAAGTGGCGCAAGCAAAGCAAGCTCGTTATCGATACTAGCATCCATTTTTGGAGCCTGAGGACGAGCACCACCTGTCTGTTTGGTCGCCTGTGCGAGTAGCGGCCAAGATGCAAAATCAGATGCTGAATCCATCCGCGACAATCTTTTAAGCTCCATCTCTTTCATCGTTTACGCAACCCGTATTATAGCCAGACTATATTCTATGCAATCTATATACCCAGATCTACTCCACACAATAAAAAATAGCGACAAATAACGAGTTAATTTAGCGGGTGTTACTCATAATGCACTTTATGTAATCCACGTATAAATAAAAGCCTTCATTACAGCCACATATGAAACACCAAAGTATATGAGTTACTAATACCATGACGACATTCCAAAATTGTTACTAAATGATGAAACAAACATGTCGCCAGACAATTAATACGCCATTAACGATGGGGTTCGCTTTTTTATACTTTTTCATTAATCATGCTAACTTACGCGCAATACTAGGAGACATAACAATGAAAGCTACCTTACTGCTCACCGTATTAATCACCCTGTGCCTACCATTAACACTGCAGGCAGATGAACAGGAACCAAACAAATATATGTCGCTTGTATCTGGTACTCCTGAACGCTGCGTCAACCTGCGGCGTATAGATCAAATGGATGTCGTCGACAACCGTACTATTCTGTTTTACATGAACGGTAAAGAGATTTTTCTGAACGACTTACCCTATCCCTGCACTAGTTTATCTCGGCATAAAACAGTGATGTACCGCACCTCGCTAAGCGAACTGTGTAACGTTGATGTTATTACGGTGCTGAACACTATTGGCTCAGGCTTTTTACCTGGGGCATCGTGTGGTTTAGGCCACTTTCATCCCATCACCAAAGAAAACGCCGATCAGATTAAAAAGCAAAGTCGCGGCAATTAACTGCCTAAGTAAACAGTTAAGTGTATTTTTAAAGTGTCCCGCTATTTAGGCCTTGTAAGACCCAGCACGCCATCGAGTATCCACTGCAACTCTTTATCATCGGTGCCGGCCTTCGGTAAGTGCGCAAGCATAGGCTCGGCAATACCGATTGCCATCATTAGCCGTGCGCGACGATAAGCGTCCTCTTCACCGTAGCCCAAGGTTCTAATATTATCCTTTAGGAAGTCGAGTAACAGCTCATCGGCGCGGCGGACTGCGTTATAAACACGCTCGTCATGCTGCGCCCAATGCCGCATCACTTGATCAAGCTTAGACATATTACTGCTGAGCCAGTAATCACTAATTTCTTCGATGACGGTCCGACCATTGTCCGCCGTTTGCGCCTCGATCGCACTGTGAATGGCCACATGAAAATTACCAGACCACGCCTCCACTAGCCCATCAATTAGAGAATCACGGCCTTTAAAATGCCAGTAGAAACTGCCTTTAGAAACACCTAAACGTAGACAAACACTATCGATCGTCAACGCATCCGCCGTACCCGCTTCGGCAATAAGCTCAAAAGACTCATTGATAAAATCTTGTTTAGATTTGCGTCCTTTTGGCGCTACTGCCACAGCCATACCCACTCCGAACACCGTCAATATGCTTGACTATATCACAAACCATACCGTATGGTACGGTTATAGAAGTCAAAGCTACTTATTGCAACGATAACAACGATAATATTAAGGCTATCTCGACATGAGTATTGAAGCACTCACCTATTGGCTGACTAGCCATTACTTGCAAATCAAGTTTATTCATATCAGTTTTGCCACGCTCTGGCTGTGGAGTACATCCGTTGCTTACCTAAATTACTTGGTGCCGGTATTTCGCGTATGGCAGGCCAATCCTAATGACGTTGATCTGATTCAAAAACGTAATTGGGTGATGGAGCGATTCGACGAGGGCGTGATTCTTGAGCACATCGCCTTCCCTGTATTATTAATTTCCGGTTTAACTCTACTACTAATCAGCGGATGGGGACCGCAATCCTATTGGCTTGCAATGAAGCTCACCATTGTCGTTCTAGTGTTTCTTCCGATTGAGGTTTTTGACTACTGGCTTTCCCACTTTGGCGGTAATAAAGCGAAAATACGTCGCAGTATTCCAGACGGCGATAGCCTTATGTCTACGCGCTACGAGCGCGCAATCCATTACCACTGGTGGTTTCTTATTGTGACTACACCCATTATCTCAATCGCTGGCGTGACGGTGCTCTATCTCGCCATTGCCAAACCCATGTAAGCGAGGCCCAAAATGACTACTGAAAATCTAGCAATATCGCGTCACTTTGATGTAAGCCCACATAAAATTCGCCTTATCGCTATCGCAATGGGTGTATATATTTTACTAGTAATGTGGCCAGCCTTTGATTTATGCCGTCTTCTATTGGCCGCTGACCCGTTTGCATTCTCCTTGCAGCGAGGGATGTACGTTACCGCCACCGCCACCGTATTTTCGCTCTACGCATACTGGCAAATGGCACGCCTGTGCCTAGGAAAATCATAAAGCCCATAGAACACAGCTAATAACAGAGATAATAATAATGAAAAAAATTCTACTGCTATCCCTTCTCATTGCGTGTGGCCATGCATGGGCAGACGCGAAAGAAAAGAAGCGTCGAGACTACATTGAAGAGGTTATTGTTACCGCCCAAAAACGGTCTGAATCAGCGCAAGATGTACCACTCTCAGTCTCTGTTATGAGTTCAGAACGCATGCAAGCATCTGCGATAAAATCCTTTGAAGACGTCGCCCTTGCCAGCCCCAATACTGATATCAATATGACCCCAGGTTATGTGCAGGTCGGCATGCGCGGGCTTAACTCGCCTATCAATGACGGCATGGAACAGTCTGTTGGCTTTTATGTAGATGGCATTTATTACGGTAAACTCGCCTTTCTGCAAGACGCATTTCTAGACCTCGCTCGGGTAGAATTATTAAAAGGACCGCAGGGCACATTATTCGGCAAGAACACCGTCGCTGGTGCCATCAATGTCACCAGCGCCAACCCACAACACCAGTGGTACGCAGCTACGACAATTACCCTGGGTAATTTCAACGACAAAGAAATAAGCGCTACGCTGAATGCGCCACTTATCGAAGACAAACTGGCATTGCGTATTGCCGCCACCGCTCACACCAAAGACGGTTATGTGTACAACACCCTCCGCGATGTAGACGAGAAGCAGGTCGATAAAAAGGGCTTACGCGGCAAACTACTATTGGATGCCACCGAAGACCTTAATTTTGTACTTACCATGTATCGCGGCGAAGCCAAAGATAACGGCCAAGGCTGGGAGCCCTTTCTATTACAGACCGACGCCGCCACTGTACACGGCCTATTCGACCCCGGCCTTGAGGATGACTTCGACTATGTAGGCCATACCAATAGTGACAATAACAGCGCCAGTGAATCCACCGTGGTTAACCTCGACACCAACTGGGAATTTGACGACAAATTACTGACAATCATCGCCAGCCACGCTGAGATGAATGAATCACTCTACCTTGACGCCGATACGGTCTCTGCCCCCATTGCCGACTGGGATCGTCAAACTGAATACAATCAACAGATGCTAGAAATTCGCTTTACCTCGGCGCCGGGTAAAATTGAATACATTTTTGGCGCCTTCGGCTTCCGTTCAGACAATCATTTAGAAGGCGATCTACGAATGCTGCCCGAACCGGAAATAAGCGGTATGCTGCTAAATGCACTCGCGTCTGCCCTCGCAAGTCAGCTAGAACCTATTATCGGCCCACTCGGCAATATTCTTGACCCATTGCTATACAGCGCCACAACCGATTCCTTAAACCAAGTCTTTCAGCAAGACACCAGCACCCTCGCATTATTTACCCAACTAAGCTGGAATATCAGTGACCGACTCACGGCCATTGCTGGATTGCGTGCGTCTAAAGAAACCAAGAGAGTTGATTTAGTCCAAGACTACGAACAAACCGGCCTGTTACTGCAAAGTGCTTTCGGCGTAACTGAATACACCCTGCGCGACAAGCGCAACGAATCCAACGTCGCGCCCAAGCTATCGTTAAAGTATGCATGGGATGATCAAATGATTTACGCGTCATACTCGGAAGGTTTTAAAGCCGGTGGCTATAACCCCTTGGCACGAACCGCAGATGAGTCGGTCTTTGACCAAGAAACTGCCATAGCCTACGAGCTTGGCTACAAGCTCACCGCACTCGACGGCGCACTTACCGCCAACGCCGCCGCATTCCAAACTCAATTTAGCGACATGCAAATACAAGCATTTATTGGTAACGGCTTTGTCGTTAGCAACGCCGCCAAAGCAACCACCGAAGGCCTAGAATTCGATATTAATTATCAGCCTTGGCGCGGCACCATGATTTACGCCAGCGCCGGTTATACCAATGCCATATTTGACGAATATACCGATGGCCCGTGTCCGGCAAGCTCCTCAAGCGAAACCTGCGACCTAACTGGAAAGCAATTACCACGTGCGCCGAAATACAGCGCTAACTTTGGCTTTCATACTGCAATGCCATTGATCGACAACAAGCTAGCGCTAGTACTCGGTGCTGATTACAGCTGGCGCGACGACATCTACTTCGATCTTGACTTAGACCCCATAGACACCCAAAGCGCCTACTCGCTGGTAAACTTACATATCGGCTTAATCGATCCCGAAGAACGCTGGCGCTTTATTGTTCACATTAAAAACCTAGAAGATAAACTCATCCGCCAATTTACTGCCGACCTGCCTATCTTTGAAGGTTCACACATGGGCTTCCTAATGCCACCTAGAATGATCAGTGCAGAATTTAGTGTCAATTTATAAGTAGATATTTAAATAAAACAATAACAGGAATGGCCAATTATGCTTAAAAAAACCACCGAAGTTATCGCAGTAATTATGTGCTTTGTTTCGCTTCTTATACTAGCAAAAACCATATTTTTCACTGGAAAAATATCAAACATCACTGAAGTTACAGTCATCATTTTATTCACTTTAGTGGTGTGTATTCTTCACGCCGCAGCGACCAAAGGCGTTAAGAAAGCCCTTGGATTTTCTGCGCTATCTTTTGCAATTTCTTGGTTTGTAGAGTTTATTGGCTGCAATTACGGATGGTGGTTTGGCGACTACGACTACACCACCCTTCTCGGCATCGCAATTGGCAATGTGCCACTGCTAGTTGTTGTATCGTGGGAAACCATTATTTATCCGTCACATCTATTAGCAGACGAGCTAATTAGCAAGCACGGCCGCCAAATTTCATCACGTTGGCTGTTAAACACGAGCTTAGCTTCACTCGTTACCGCCTTGCTTGCGACAAGCTGGGACTTAATGACCGACCCGATTGCTGTTACCGAAAAATGGTGGATTTGGGATTTCGGTGGCGCCTATTTACCAGAAATTGACAACGGCATCCCGTTCAGTAATTTCTGGGGATGGGTTGGGGCAGTGTTCTTAATTAGCTTCCTCTATCGCATTATGTTTAACAAGCCATCCGACCCAGTGGAACACAATGAGAACAATTTACTCTTCGCCAGCGCCATGTATACCTCCATGTTTCTTGGCTCTATAAACACCCTACTGCTTTACGAACTCTACATGCCAATTATTATCGGTATATTCACAATGGGGCCCATTGCGCTTATCGCGTGGGCAAAATATTTCAGCACTAAAACAAAGAACGATCACGGCGCAGCAATGTATACAGGAGCTAACGAATGAACATTGCAATAACAGGATTTCAAATAATATTCATCGCATTTTTCAGTATTACCGGTGCAATGAAGCTATTTTCTCATCACCACATGATTGAAGAATTTGATAACTTCGTTTATCCCCATTGGTTAATGCATCTTGCCGGTGGTTTGGAGCTTGTTGCTACGCCCTTATTACTACTGGGGTTTTGGAATCCCATTTATGGGGCGCTGGGCGCAGCCATTCTCACTACCGTGATGATTGGCGCTTGCTACACCAATTTCACGCAGAGACCAGCGGCCTACGGCTGGGGAACACTGGTTTTAGTGATACTTTGTGCGACGCTCGCCGCGCACTTTGTAATGCTTACAAATATTCATTACTGGTCTTTAAGCTAAGTTCACGCCGGATAAAAAACCACAACGGGTATCTCGCGATCCGTTGCCGCTTTATAACTGGCGTAGGGAGCAAAGTAAGCTTCCATTAAGCTCCACAGCTTTTCGCGCTCGTCACCCTCGGCAACTTTCGCGACGGCTTTGAACTCATCGTTAGCAACTTTCAATTGAATATCTTGATTAGCCTGCAGATTCAAAAACCAAGCTGGATGTGCAGGCGCCCCACCTTTAGAGGCAATCACACAAAAGCCACCATCATCGGTAGGTCTATAAATTAAGGGCAGGATTAATGTATTACCTGATTTACGCCCCTTTGTGGTCAGCAATAGCGTGGTTATCATGCCTTCGCCGCCACCCAAGCTCGCATCCCAAAGATGCCCAGCCTCACCATCTTCAAGATAAGTATTAATATGATCACTCATCCAAGATGGAAGATAATCCGGAAGCTTAATATCTGTCATGCTATAACCCCTATCCGTTTCACTGCTGAAATTTACGCTCTGGCCATTAACACTATATGGTGCTAGCCGTTACCAGCTAGCTGCCATGAAGATCACAAACAACTTCGCAACATCTTATGCTAGTTGCTTAACTAACGCTTCGCCAACCGCCCGCGCACTCGATGGGTTTTGCCCGGTAATCACACGTTCGTCTTCAACAACAAACACACCCCACGGTTGCACCTTGCTATAACGTGCAGCGCTGCGCGCCAAGGATTCCTCCAATAGAAAAGGCACATCTGCCAGCGTGCCGTAATCAATTTCTTCTTCTCGAGTAAAACCGGTAACCGACTTACTCGCTAATAGCTTCTCACCCGTACTCAGGGTAATGGGCAGTAATGCGCCGGGACCATGGCATACCGCCGCCAAGATTCCGCCATTTTCATAGTGAGTTGCACTGAGCTTGGCAAAGTCTTCATTAGTCGCCAAATCAGACAGCAAGCCAAAACCACCGGGATAAAACACCGCAGCGTAATCCTCAATATTTATCTGCGAGACGGGCAGCGTGTTATTAATACGGTTTTGAAACTCTTCGTTATTTAAAATTGCCTCATTAACGGTATCGCCCTCTATATCCGTGCCATAAAGCGGCGCTTTACCGCCTTTAATCGAGGCGATGTCGTAGTCTAAGCCCGCCTCTAATAATACGTGTAGCGCATGAGTCAGCTCTGGTGAATATGTCCCATTCGCTTGATCTGTCTCACCCAAGTTTGCGTGGTTTGTCACTGGAATCAGTACTTTCTTCATTACAATTCTCCTGCCTTCTACGTGTTGAATTGGCTTTGTTACAGCGTGGAGCCATCTTAATATTCAACAGTTTCAGCAACAATATGGTAATTTAGCAAAGCACTATTGCTAAGCAGCAACAACAAGGTCGATATGGACAACTTTGAAGGTATTATCGAATTCGTTGCAGTGGCAGAAAGTCAGGGCTTCTCTGCGGCGGCAAAACAAATGGGCTGCAGCACCAGCCATGTAAGCAGGCAGGTGTCTCGGCTAGAAACTCGTCTAGGCAGCGTATTACTCGCCCGCACTACGCGCAGTGTCAACCTCACTGAAGCTGGGCAAGCCTACTACCGCCAGTGCAGAGACCTCGTTGACGGCCTTCAGCAAGCCAACGAACAAATCAACGCCCAGCAAGTTCAGCTCAATGGCACATTACGCGTTAGCGCAGCGGGACCATTTGCAGAGCAATTTGTTGTTCCCGCACTCATAGAATTTGCAAAGCTACACCCAGAACTCACCGTAGATATCGATTTTAATAGCCACAAGGTCAACCTGATCGAGGACGGCATCGATTTCGCCATTCGCTATGGAAAATTAGAAGATTCGGGCTTAGTAGCTCGTAAATTACTGCCTCGCCCCTTAATGGCCGTTGCCAGTAAAACGTACTTAGAACGGTATGGCAGTCCTACTCACCCTAGGCAGCTAAAAAGCCATAGCTGCATCGTATCCAATAATAACCACTGGCAATTTGAAGATACCGGCACGCCACTCTACGTAAAAGTAAACGGCCGCTGGAAAAGTAATAACGCCCATGCGGTGGTCAACGCCTGCGAACAAGGCCTAGGTATTGCCTATATGCCACGGATCAACTTTTTACCGTCAATTAAAGCAGGTACCCTACACCCCATATTAGAGCCGTATTGGAGCGCGGGATCTGGCAGCTGGATTGTCTATCAAAACCGTCGATTTCTACCCATGCGAGCACGGCTCGCCATCGATCATTTATTGACGTATTTTCGGGATTGGGAGGAGTAAATAAACCTATAGCGTACATAATCTGCGCTACGATGCACTCCGGCTTGGCATAATGATTTGGTACAAAAAAAACAATATAAATCCTCCCAAGGCCCAATCTATTGAGCCTTGGGGCAATTACCGATTACGCTTTATCTAAGGCTTGGCTAACATCGGCAATGATATCGTCGATATGTTCAATACCAACCGATATCCGTATTAAATCAGCACTCACCCCTGCAGACGCCAACTCTTTCTCGTTCAACTGTCTATGGGTTGTAGATGCTGGATGACACGCTAATGACTTGGCATCACCAATATTCACTAGACGCAGAATCATCTGTAATGAGTCAATGAAGCGTGTACATGCTTCAATGCCACCAGTTACACCA
This sequence comes from Zhongshania sp., assembly GCA_018066965.1. Lineage (GTDB taxonomy): Bacteria > Pseudomonadota > Gammaproteobacteria > Pseudomonadales > Spongiibacteraceae > Spongiibacter. Next base: position 76,781 of record JAGPVP010000111.1, read on the forward strand.
AAACTTAAAATTCCTGAGGCTTTGGAATTAGTTATTTTTTTGCAAGTCTCGAAATAAGGGCTATCTGGCAGCGCCGCATAATTCACCCACTCCACTTTTTCATGCTGTTGTAAAAATACAGCAAGTTTTTCAGCATTTTCACAATGCCGTTCCATTCGCAAGCCCAAAGTTTCTAAGCCCTGCAAAAGTTGAAACGCGTTCATGGGAGATAAGGCTGCACCAGTATTCCTTAATGGTACTACCCGACAACGACCTATATAAGCCGCAGCACCCAATGCCTCGGTGTACACAACACCATGGTACGAAGGGTCTGGCTCGTTCAAAATGGGAAAACGCGCCTTGTTGGCAACCCAATCAAACTTACCCGAATCTACAATCGCGCCGCCAATCGATGTTCCATGTCCACCAATATATTTGGTGAGTGAATGCACAACAATATCCGCGCCCAGTTCAAACGGTCGACATAAATATGGCGTCGCGACAGTATTATCAACAATAAGCGGCACACCATGTTTATGCGCTATCTCTGCCAAACGCACAATATCAACAACATTGCCTGCAGGATTACCGATCGATTCACAAAAGACGGCCTTGGTTTTGTCATCAATGGCATTTTCAAACCCGTCGTAATCATCGTGTGAAATCATGCGCGCTTCCACACCCTGCCGTGGCAATGAGTGCGCAAAGAAATTGTAGGTGCCACCATACAGCTGGCTAGTACTAACAATGTTATCGCCAACCTCACAAATGCACTGAATCGCATAAGTAATCGCAGCCATACCGGAAGCTACACATAGCGCGCCAACGCCGCCTTCCATCGCCGCTATGCGCTGTTCCAGCACTGCGTTTGTAGGATTCATAATACGAGTGTAGATATTACCCGGCACTTTAAGATCAAATAAATCTGCGCCGTGTTGCGTATCATCAAAAGTATAAGACGTTGTTTGATAAATCGGAACTGCCGCGGCTTTGGTTGTTGCTTCTGAGGTGTAACCTTCGTGCAGGGCAATGGATTCTAATTTCATGCTATTCCTCTACATATTGAGATTTGTTATTAAATGACGCTCGACGGCAGTATGCGCATACTGGAATTCCAGTGCAATTATTATGCTGTTAAAAACAATCTTGGAAAGAGGTTTGAATTCTAGAAGTGCAGGTACTTAAGTACATTTACAATGGAATTAAGGCTGCCGCTTTCGCAATAATAAATTTTTCGAAGGCTACTCAAAAAAACTACCTAAATAATGCAAAGAAAATAATAGCCCTCCTTGGCCAAGGTTAAAGCTTACTTCTTACGACTTGGCAAAGTCCCCATAGTCTTACAGATGATACTGAGCATCACTTCATCTGCACCGCCACCGATAGAGGTTAGACGGGTGTCGCGATAGGCACGGGCGATGGGGTTGTCCCACATATAACCCATGCCGCCCCAGTATTGCATGCAGCTGTCGGTGACTTCGCGGAGCAAGCGCCCTGCTTTTAGCTTAGCCATTGACGCCTTGCGGGTAACATCCGTGCCTTTGATATAGCCTTCTACAGCGTCAAAGGTGAGCGCGCGCAAGGCTTCTACTTCAGTTTGCAATTCCGCTAAACGAAAATGCACGACTTGATTATCTAATACTGATTGGCCGAATATCTTCCGTTCGCGCGTGTAGTCAATGGTCTTGTTAATACAGTCTTCCATCGCTTTTAAGCTACCCGCCGCCGCGAATAAACGCTCTTCTTGAAATTGCAGCATTTGATAGATAAAGCCATGACCTTCTTCGCCAATGAGGTTGCGCTGCGGGACTCGAACATTGTCAAAAAATACCTGCGCGGTGTCTGATGATCGCATCCCTAATTTATCTAACTTCTCTGAGAAGGAAATACCGGGGGTATTGGTTGGGACAACAATCAGGGATTTATTCAGGTGCGGCTTGTCGTCACTGGTATTCGCCAGCAGGCATAAATAATCTGCTTGGGTAGAGTTGGTGATCCACATTTTAGAACCGTTGATCACATAGTCGTCACCTTCTTTTTTGGCTGTTGTTTTGATTGCGGCCACATCTGAACCCGCATGTGGTTCGCTTACCGCGATAGAAAATACCGCTTCGCCGGTAATTGCCGGCACCAAAAATTCCTTGCGTAATTCATCGCTACCAAAACGCGCCAAGGCCGGCGTGGCCATATCTGTTTGTACACCAATGCCCATTGATACACCGCCTGTTGCGATGCGACCCAGCTCCTCAGAAAACACAATCTGGTAGCTGTAATCTAAACCCATGCCACCGTATTCAATCGGTTTACAGATACCGAGCAGGCCGAGGTCGCCCATTTTTTTAAACAGCTCGTGGGCTGGAAAAATACCATCCGCCTCCCACTTGTCTGCGTAGGGGTTAATTTCGCTATCAATGAATTTTGCAGTGGTTAGCCGAATGGCCTCGTGTTCTTCCGTAAGAATCATGTATTACTCCGTAAAGTGTATTTATTATGTAAGACCTTATGCGAATAGGTCTGGAATATTTTCGAAAGGATAAGGTGTTGGCGAAAACAAGGAATTTTCTTTACCTATTGGCTCTACTTTTTGAAAGGCAGCCCGCGCCGTCATACGCTTAAAGTAATCCAGCACCTGCGGCTCATAAAACTGAGACAGACCTAAGCCATCACCAAGATACAGGGCGTAGGCAATGGCAATATCTGCAACCGTAAAGCGGTCGTCACATAAGAACTCTCGATCTGCTATGTGGGTATTCAAACGTTTGAGGCGCGCCAAGAACCATTTGTAGTAGTCTTCAACGACCTGTGGCTGACGACGCTCCATTGGCTCTAATTGGGAATAGCGCAGGACCAGCGTTTGCGGAAACGTCAGCGTGGCATCGCTATGGAATAGCCAATTTAGATAGTCACCATATTCTGGATGATCCGCCTTTAAACCAAAATCATAGCGCTGGTAGCGTTCAACCAAATACAAACCGATGGCCGAAGACTCTGTCATGTGAGTGTCGCCATCAACAAAGTACGGCACGGTGCCGAGCGGATTTACGTCTAAAAATTCACGCTGAAACATGCGAGGCGGAAATGCCAGCACTTCAAGCTCATAATCTACACCCATTTCTTCAAGTGCCCACAGAGCACGGAGGGAGCGCGCGGTATAGCAATGCCAAAGTTTAGGCGAAGTCATATTAAGTCCTATTACAACTGATATTGGCGCGCGGCAAGATCGCGCATGATTTCTTCTGATCCACCACCGATGGCATTAACCCGAACTTCACGATAAAAACGCTCAACTCGATTGCCTCGCAAATAGCTCGCGCCGCCTAAGATTTGGCTGGCCTCGCGGGCGCAATATTCCATGGTTTCGCTGGACTGTACTTTCGCCATAGCTAAATCACCTGGGTCGCAGCGCCCGTCGATATAGGCCTGCGTTAAATACTGAAGATAGGCTTGGGTCGCATTTATTTTCTGTTTCATGGTGGCAATTTTATGGCGAATAACTTGGTGATCAGCCAAACGCTTACCAAAGGTCTTACGCTGCTGCGCCCACTCAACAGCGTCTTCTAAACAAGCTCGCGCTGCGGCCTCCATCGTTACCGCCAAGCTTAAACGTTCAGGGTTAAAGTTCGTCATAATCACCCAAAATCCCTGCCCTTCTTCACCAAGTAAATTCTCGGCTGGCACCCGCACATTATCAAAGTAAATGGTGCCGGTATCCGCACACCACCAACCCTGTTTACGGTCTAGCGGTGTTCTTGCAACGCCGGCTAAATCGGTGGGGATTAGCAACATAGACACGCCACGACCACCCTCTCCGCCGGTGCGTACAGCGGTAGACACCCAATCCGCATTCATCACGCCAGAGATAAAGGTCTTACTGCCGTTCACTATATAGTGGTCGCCGTCGCGCACAGCGGTGGTTGCAATATTAGCCACATCTGAACCACCAGAAGGCTCGGTAATACCTAGTGATATACGTTTCTCGCCAGCCAAAACCGGTGGTGCCACCATTTGCTTTAAGGCATCGCTGCCATAGTTGATCACTGGTGGCAGGCCAATCCCGTGGATGAGTAAATTGCTTATTAAGCCTCCCGCAGAGCCCGCGCGGGTAAATTCCTCATTACAGATATTGATATGCCACTGATCAATACCTTCAGAGATACCCCCGTATTCTTCGGGATAGCCCATTTGCATCACGCCAATATCCGCAGCTTTACGCCACAATGCATCCGGTATTTTGCCTGCCTCTTCCCAATCATCCAGAAATGGCACCACTTCTTTCTCTAGCCATTTGCGAAGCTGGGTCCGCCATTCTTCATGCTCTGGCCGCAAGTATGGGTTAAACAGGCGTGCGCTATCGAAGCTGAGTGACATTCGAATCCCTTTTAATGATTAGTCTTTATCAGCTTAGTTTATAGATACCATTTTATAAGGCTTGGGCATTGGTGCCAGCGATTCGGGAATTGGTGCCACGGGGTGAATTACTTCTTGCGAAAATCTCTGGGGGAAACTCCATACCAGCCACGAAACGCGGCAGAAAATGAGCTTTGATCCATATACCCCAGCAAAAAAGCAATATCGGTGATGCTCAAGCGCTCATCCCCAAGGTATTGCTGAGCAAGCTCTGCGCGTAGCTCCTGAAGTATTTGTAGGAACTGGGTGCCTTGCTCGGCCAAGCGGCGCTGCAAGGTACGACGGGAGATATTAAGGGCAGCGGCGACCTTATCTACACCCATGTCACCGCTGGGTAACAGGCGTAAAAGTGTCTTACGCAGGGCAATAACAAAGTCACTACTATCGCTGCTTTCGGCAAATAAATGACGAATGGGCTGGGCTAAGACCTGGCCCCAATCAGCGTCTAAGCCGATAAGAGGATAATCAAGGCAGGCACGATCTAGGTATAAACAGCTTAGCGGCTGATCAAACATTAGGTTCTCGCCAAACTGATGCTTTAACAGACTCAAATCCTGAGGCTCGGTATAAGTAAAATGAGCCGCCCGCACCGGAATGGGCCGCACACACACCGAATTAACAATCGCGGCGGCCACACTCAAAGACGAGTCTGATAGGTAGCGTTGCGCATTGGTTTCCGTCGCCAATGGCTGCCAATCCAAGCGAATAAACTGCTCTTCTCGACGTACCTTAACCTCGCCAATATCACCCACAATACGCAGCACGCTGGGCATGACATTCAAATATTCACGAAAGGTTTGGCACGCCGAACACGCGTACAGCTGAAGGTTAAGGCGATTTATATAGTCGATACGCCCAACATATAAGCCTATATCTGGCGTATCGGTGAAACGCGCCACACTGTCGTACAGCCGCAGCAAGTCTGCCACCTGAAAGCGTTGATCACTATCGAGCAAATCCGCCGGCTCAATGCCCACATCGTCAATAAGCTTGCCGATGTCTGCGCCCAATGTTTTTGCGGCCTGAAAAAGCGTGCTCAAGGCTGAACTATTTACCGACCACGAGCGCGCAGCGCTAAGAGGCGACGCAGAAGATGGTTTGTTAGATACATCCAAAATCGACATTATTGTTTTATACAGCCTTCTAAGCCTAAACGTGGTGGCAGCTAATAATCACACTATTATACGGACAATTGACCGCTTAAATGGCTAAAACGCTAAATTCACTACACCCTGGCACTTACACCTAGCACTCTCCATGTAACACACGCCCATCAGGCCAACATAGACTTAAGACCAGCCTCCACTATAGTATTTGGTATGCCAACATTGAGGGCCTCGCCCAAGCCTTACATTATTTATGATATTTATGGCCTAATACCGTACTGCATAACAACTCACTATATAACAATGACTAAGGGACAAAAGGACATGAAGGCCTTTGAGTTTCACACCACAAAATCCATTATTGTTGAGCGCGGAGCGGCTGCCCGCTTAGCCGAACGCATCCGCGACATGAATTACCAGTCGGTATTGATAATTAGTGACCAAGGCATTATGAATGCAGGCCTATTAACAGCAATACTCACTAATTTTGCAGAGCAGAATATTACTGTTTCAGTCTTTCCTGAAGTGGTAGCCGATCCATCGGATTCCGTCATCGAGCGCGGCATCTTCGCCGCAAAGATATGTAAAGCAGACTGTATTATCGGCTTTGGCGGCGGCAGCTCTATGGATGTCGCCAAGCTCATCGCACTGCTGGTCAATAGCGAGCAAACGCTAGCCGATGTTTACGGCGTGAATGTCGCCAAGGGCCAGCGCCTACCACTAATTTTAGTACCCACCACCGCGGGCACCGGATCGGAAGTCACCGCCATCGCCATTGTGACCACCGGAGAAAACGAGAAAAAAGGTGTCGTATCCCCGTTATTGCTTCCCGATATCGCCCTACTCGATGCCGAGCTAACCTTGGGTTTGCCAAGCAATGTCACCGCGGCAACTGGTATAGACGCGATGGTACATGCCATCGAAGCCTTCACCAGCAAACGCTTGAAAAATCCGATTTCAGATAGCCTTGCCAAAGATGCTCTATGTTTGCTGTCAGCCAATATTCATACCGCCTGCCAGCATGGTGAAAACATTCAGGCCCGAGAAAACATGCTGCTCGGTTCCTGTTTAGCGGGCATGGCGTTTGCCAACTCCCCAGTCGGTGGTGTGCACGCCCTCGCCTATCCTGTTGGCGCACGCTTCCATGTACCCCACGGCCTGTCAAATTCACTGATGCTAAACGCGGTGCTGCGCTTTAATTTGCGCGATGCCGAGCACCTTTATGCCGAATTAGCAGACGTGGTATTTCCTGCCGCAGCGGGCACGCCACAAACCCGCGCGCTGTCTTTACTCAATTATTTAAATGATTTAGCGAGTGAGCTGGGTATTCCCAAATCATTACGGGAGGTTGGTATCACTGAAGCCGACATCCCATTACTTGCTGAAGACGCCATGAAGCAAACTCGCCTACTCGTTAACAATCCGCGAGAGATCCATTTAGCGGATGCCACCGCACTTTATAAGGATGCATTGTGAGCGATAAACCAGCGATTCCTAGCCGCGCCGAATTCCCGCATTTCGCAGAGATACAAACCCGTTGGCATGACAATGATGTGTATCAACACGTTAATAACGTCGTGTATTATTCTTTTTTCGATACCGCCGTCAATCAGCACTTAATCAATAGCGGCGCCCTCGACATTGCCAACAGCCCAGCCATAGGCTTAGTGATCGAAACCCAGTGCCGCTACTATTCTGCGGTGAGTTTCCCTGATCTTGTCACGGTTGGCATAAAGGTAGAGCACCTTGGCAATAGCAGTGTTCGCTATCAAACCGCGCTATTTCGTAATGATGAAGACAGCGCATCGGCGGTCAGCAATTTTGTTCATGTCTATGTTGATCGTAAAACCAACCGGCCAGTCAGCATTCCTGACAATGTAAGAGCCGTATTAAGTCCGCTTACGTCTCAAGAGTAACCGCGACTAAAGCTAAATAGGAGTAACTATGTCAGACGGATTAAAGAGCTTAATTGAACTCCTCACCCTCGAAAAAATTGATGAAAATATATATCGGGGCCAATCCGAGGCGACCGACTGGGGCCGAGTTTACGGCGGCCAAGTGATTGCACAAGCCCTATCTGCAGCAGCACAACAGGTCGATCCCGAACGCCACATTCACTCGTTTCACAGCTATTTTTTAAGACCAGGCAACCCGGACTACCCCATTATTTTCGAGGTGGAAAGTAATCTCGACGCCGGTACTATTTCAAACCGTCGAGTGAAAGCCGTGCAGCGCGGGCAAACCATTTTCTTCATGACCAGCTCATTCCAACTGAATATCGACAGCTACGACCACCAGAGCGAAATGCCTGTGGTACCGCCGCCAGACGATCTACCCCAAGAATTGGAATTACGCGAAGAAGATCTACGTTTTGCACCAGAAGAATGGCTGCCAAAGTTTAATGCCGTGCGCGCCATTGATTTCCGTGCGGTAAATTATTACGACCTAAAAAAGCCCTACAAAGGCCCTGCCACCAAACAAATTTGGATGCGGCCCTTTGGCAGCTTGCCAGACAATCCCTGCATTCATAACTACATGCTCGCCTACGCCTCAGACTTTTTCTTTTTAGCGACTGCTAGCCAGCCTCATGAGGTCTCCTTTTTAACCGAAGACATGCGCATGGCGACCATCGACCACAGTATGTGGTTCCACCGCCCCTTCGACTTCAACGATTGGTTGCTCTATGACATGGACAGCCCCAGCGCATCCAACGGCCGTGGCTTTGTGCGGGGTAAAATATACGACCGCGCTGGCCGACTGGTCGCCAGCAGCGCCCAAGAAGGTATTATGAGAAAAAAACGGGGGAGCTAGGGTTCCCCCCACCACCTTAAACAAAAAAACATTCTCACCTATTTAGCTAAACCAACTCCGTTCTTAAGTAATACTTAATAATTGAGGTTTAGCCTACAGCTATTATGTTGATAATAAATAGGTGGTCTCTTCATGCGAAACACGGCATCAACGCTAGCTTTGGCGGCCATTTTCGGATTATGCAGTTGCCCACCTATTTTAGCCCAAGCTAATATTAGCGAGACTGGCGATTGCTCTAGCGATAATGAACTGAAAAATAACGATCAAACTAATACGCGCATTTTAAACATCGAAGCCGATACCGAAAGCAACCCCACGACGAATCAAGCTATAACAATTAATTCAATCAATATTGATGTTAAGCCCATATTTGATGAAAACAATCCCAAAGAAAACAACTGGCTGTTCCGCCTAGCCAATCGCCTACACATTCCCACCAGAAAAAAAGTGATTCGCGATGATTTACTATTCGCCAATAATGAGCCCCTAAATCAACATCTACTCAATAGCAGTGAACGAACCCTAAATACTCGACGCTATCTCAACGAATCGACGGTAAATACCGAGGTACGCCCTTGCTCAAACAAGGCAGACGTTATGGTCGCGGTTCGTGATGTATGGACCTTAAAGCCCAAGCTGAGTTTTTCCCGATCAGGTGGAAATAGTGATTCCAGCTACGGATTTGAAGACAGTAATTTTCTAGGCACAGGTAAGTCTGTGTCCATTATGCACTTTAGTAATGAGCAACGCACCGGTAGCGTCCTCGACTATCATGATCCTAACACCGGCGCGTATAACAGCGAATTGCGACTTCGTTACTCTGACAATGACGATGGCATTGAAAAGCGTATCACTCTAAATCGGCCATTTTTGGATTTAAGTACCAAATGGACGGGAGAAATTAATCATGACGACACCACACTATCTGAATCTAACTATATTGCTGGCGACGAAGTTGCCAGCTTTGGTCACCGCAAAATTGTAAATTCAGTAAATTATGGTCGCCGTCTAGATACATTATCAAAAGACGGCCAATACGCCCGCCGTGTGGTATTGGGTATTGGCAAAGAAGAAGATGAGTTCAGTCAAAACAGTGATTCAGTATCCGCCTTTGATTTACCGAACAATCGTTCCGACAATAGCGTGTGGATTGAGTACCAAAAAATTTACGATGGCTATATTAAAACGACCAATGTTAAGCAAATAAACCGCGCTGAATATTTCAATCTCGGCAATCAATTTCGCGCACGATTTGGCTATGCAGCATCAAATATTGGTGGCGCCGATGATGGCTATATTGTTCAAGCAGAGAATACCGTCGGAACCATGTTGGGTGATAACAATATGATATTGCACAGTATTGCCTTCAACGGTCGCTACACCGACCACGGTCTAGTCGAAAGCGTCTTAGAAAGTGAAATATCCTGGTATTGGAAAAACATTCACAACGGCCAGTTCCTAAGCCAATTATCAGGGATGAAAGGCTACAAGCTTTATCAAGACCACAACGTCGTCCTAGATGGCGACACCGGCCTACGTGGCTATCCCAGTCATTTCCAAACCGGCGATCGCAAAATATTATTCACCATGGAACAGCACTTCTTTGGCGAGCGCGAATGGTTTTCGCTTTTCCATGCTGGCGCCGCGATATTCTTTGATGCTGGCCGGGCCTGGGGCGACACATATGATCCGACACTTGCCGCCTCTGTAAAAGATCAAGGCTGGCTCAAAGACATCGGAGTGGGCTTACGCTTCTCCCCCACCCGAACCGGCAATAAAGAGGAAGGTAGCCACGGCGTGCTTCATGTCGATTTAGTCAAGCCACTGGATCGCAGCGATGACATTTCTGCCTACCAATGGCGAATCACCACTGAAAAACGGTTTTAGCACTAAGGGATCATTCACAATAGCGCGGCAGCCCGCATTCACCGCACGCAGCGTGTCTTTAAGCTAAGCTTTTTTCCGCTTTGCCGTCTTCGCTGCCTCACTATTCAAATACCTCTGGGTACTGCGAATCGCCACGGTCACGCGCACAGGCTCCACCATAACGCGATCGGGTATAGTGTATCCGCCCACCTCCATTTCCCAACATAACTTATCTAGTACACTGCCTTTACTCAAAGCGCGACTGCCGCCAATGTCACCCCCCTAGTTATTTGGTCTTCCCAACAACTAAAACTTGCGCTTAAATTGACTATTCTCTGATACTGTAAAGTGCGCGCGCTTAAAATTTAGACTACTTCGAAAGCCGGCATGGTGCTAATACTTAAGAAAAACAACAATCTATTATCCTTAGAGGATTCACATTGTGAAAGGAACTCAATCAATGCCACAGCAGCATCGTGCATGGCGATCTATCAAAACCACTGCCATTGCCACATTAAGTGCTGGCTTCCTCCTTGCCTGCGCGCAAACCCCAGCTAAAACCGAAGCAAACTTTAGCATTCGGGACTGGCTTAACAGCGGCAAATTTGCAGCCGAAAATCAAGATTGGACTGCAGCCCAATCAGCTTTTGCCAACGCATTAAAAGCAGATTTATCCAACGGCTATCTACAGACTCTAAATGGCTTAGCCTACGACCAATTAAGTTACAACGACATTTCGCAGGCGGAGTTTGCCCAAGTCGCTTATGACAACGCCCAAGACTTGGCTCCCGGTCAATATTGGGTGTCGCTCATGCAGGGATTTCTTGCTTTACGACGCAACGAACCTGCCGCTGCGATACCACACTTCACCAACGCCGCAATGGACGAAGAGGCACAATGGGAAGCCGCCTACGGACTGGGCGTCGCCGCCTATTATTCAGGTGACTTAATGCTAGCGGAAGCCGCCGTACGCGAATCTTTACGGCATCAAGAGAACCGGCCAGAAGTGGTTAGGCTATCTGCCCTCGTTCGCGCTGCGTCAGGTAACGAGACGGCACTCACGGAGGTTAGCCGCTACGCCAAGCTCGGTGCAGACCAAACTGATGTCGAATGGTTGCAAAAACGGGTAGAACACCTACTCCGTAATCAATTATTTGAAACGTCAGAGGCAAAATTCAAACTCGCCCAATACAGCAATGACGCTAGTAATACGGAACCTGTAAACCCCGACACTTATCCCGGTTTATACGAAAATTCACCACCCCAGATTTCCGTTGACGTCACCATCATTTTGTCATCCGTCTCAAAAAGTCAGCGGCGTGGCATAAACCTTCTAGACGCACTTAGCGCAACCTATTCCTTAGATAGAAGTTATTCCAAAAGCGTGTTGGAACAAAGTGGAGCGGCTCCCATTTCATCTGCGGTTAAAACCATTACCCGCAACATTGGCATTCCCCAGATTAATTACAATCTGAACTTATTCAACAACTCTGGGCAGTATTACAGTGTTCTAGCGCGGCCGTCGCTCACGGCTTATTTAAAGGAAACCTCAGACTTTTTTGCTGGCCGTACCGTCAATGTCAGTGTGAGTGGCATCAACGCTGGCGATATTTTACCCATTGATATTGGCGTCGCTTTAACCGTTACCCCAGAAGCCATCACCAATGAAAACACCATCATTCGTGTTGCGGCGAATCGTTCATTCTTATCAGCAAATGAGATTGGTCAATTTAGCGAGTCATTAACGACGTTTAAACAACAAGTGTCGGCAATGGCAGATATTAAATTTGGCCAAACTCTTATCCTGTCCGCCTTGTCTGAAACCGTTCGCGACGAATCCAACTCTAAAGTACCGCTGCTGGGCGACGTGCCGATTTTGTCTGCATTAACTAGAGAAAAGAATGTTGCCGAGCGGGAGGAGTCTTTGCTGATATTAGTGACACCACAGCGACCCAGTGTAGCTAACTTAAATATTCAAGCCTTACGCAGCGATGAAACAAAACGCCTTATACGGTTTTGGGAAAATATGGCAAACCCAACGAGCAATGTTGATGACATCATCAATCGCTTAGAAAAGATGCCCATATTTAGAGAGGCTCAAAAAGCAGATATATCGTATAAACTTCCCGAAGAAAAACAAATCGTCCACCGCGCGCTCGAGTCAACCTACCGCTTAGCGACCACGCTGTAGCTTTTTGTATGAAAGACGCCACATATGCAATCGTGGCGTCTTTGCAATTTCGATAGGCTATTTTCTAAACTGCTTAAAATCAGGCTTACGCTTTTCCATAATCGCAACCACCGCTTCAATATTTTCTGGCGTTCCCGCTAGGCGAGACATGCCTTCGGTTTCGCCGCCCATTGCAGAGTGAATTGCCGCGCGATGGACATTACGCATTAATTTTTTAGTTTCGACCAAGGAAGAAATTGGCCATTGGGCAATCTCCCGCGCCTTTTCCATTGCCTTATCTAAAAGCACATCATCGTCAAAACTGGCAGTCGCAATCCCTAGATCAACAGCCTTATCTGCATTGATCCATTCTGAGGTATACATCAGCTCTGCGGCTTTACGTGCGCCGATGATTGCTTGTAACTGGTAGCTACTGCCCCACTCCGGCACCAAACCCAGTGCAGTAAAAGGAAAGCGTAAACGCAGGCTATCGCCAACGTAAACAACATCTGTATGAAGCAATAAGGTCGCACCACCGCCAACGGCGACACCCCGTGCTGCACTAACCACCGGTTTATCAAAATCTACCAAGGCCTTGGCAGACACAGCAAAGGGGTGCTCACCTTCGGTCTCAGAGAAGTCGTTAAGATCAACGCCGGAAGAAAAATCGGAACCCGCACCGGTAATGACCACGCAGGCAACCAGTGGATTATCACTTGCGGCAACAAGGGCATCTTTAAACGCCAACCATTGTTCATTACTAAAGGCATTTTTTTTATGCGGCCTATTTAGCGTTAGCAATAATACGCCGTCATCATCAAGTTGCTGTAATACCGTGTCGCTCATATTCGTCTCATTTTTTATTCATTTTATGGGGAGCAGGCCTGCCCTAATAAATTCTTTAACTATAAAACCTAACTGTGTCTGCAAGGTCCGCGCGCTCGGTACGGCAAGTATTCACCGCGCTTGAGGTATCTTCCCGACCGAAGGAAATACCAAATAATAATTTATTCGCCGGATCAATATTTAGCTCCTGTCTGACCAAATCACAATTGAAGCCAAGTGCCGTTTGCGGGCAACTCGCTAGGCCATGTGCGCTAATACTCAGCATCAATGTTTGCGCGTACATGCCAAGATCAGCCGCTTCACGAAGCCCAAAGGGTTCTGGTAAGAATAAAAACGCCACGTGAGGAGCGCCGAAAAATTCGTAGTTCTTCATGAATTGTTCGTTACGGGCGGCTTTATTGTCGCGGGTAATACCCATAGCATCGTATAAATCGGCAGCGGCCTTGTATTGGCGCTCTTTATACACACCGGCATATTTTCCGTCGTAGGGAAAATCCATTGTCCATTCACCGGCACTAAATGCGGGTGGAATTTTACTGCGAAGATTTTCAATACTTGCACCGCTCGCCACCGCCACTTGCCAAGGCTGGGTATTGCAGTTTGAGGGCGCGCGTTGCGCAAGCGCAAAAATAGACTCTAATTCAGCCTGAGCAACAGGCTCGGCCAAAAATGCACGGACTGAACGTCGCGTGTTCACAATGTCACTAAATAACTTTAAAGATTCACTCATTAACGCCATCCACTTGTTTTACAACGCCGGCGCTTAACAGCCGGTCTATATGATCAGCATCTAAGCCTAGCTGGTTCAGTATACCTATTGTATTTGCACCTTCGGCTACCGGGGAGTGCTGAATCTCACCGGGCGTGCGTGAGAAACGCGGCGCAGGTGCAGATTGTAAAACATTATCGCGGCGAACAAGGTTTCTCCTAAAGGCGTTATGCGGATAATCGGCAGCCTCCTCCATATCCAGCACCGGCGCTGCGCAGGCATCACTACCCTCAAACAACACAGCCCATTCGTCCCGGCTTTTTTCCAAAAATCGTGCTGCCATTTGAGCACGACGTGAAGGCCATTGGGCCTTATCCATCTGCGAGAAATAATCACTACCACCAAGGTCTATATCTAAAATTGCGAGTAGTTGCGCATAGAATTGCGGTTCTATTGCACCAACCGACATTGAACGACCATCTTTGCATAAATAGCTTCTATAAAATGGCGCACCGCCATCTAGCATATTTTGCTCGCGTTCAAGGTCCCAGAATTGGATGCCTCTCAGGCCGTGAATGGTGCTGAGT
>JAGPVP010000112.1 GCA_018066965.1 Zhongshania sp.
CTATACTGCCGTTATCACTTTAACCCACGATCCCAGAATTGATGATATGGCATTGATGCAAGCGCTCACTGAATCGCTATTTTACGTTGGCGCACTTGGGTCTGTGCGAACCTCAGAAAAGCGTCGGCAGCGTCTTAAGCAATTAGATATTAGTGATGAACAAATTGACCGTTTATACGCGCCAGTCGGATTGGATATAGGCAGTAAATCTGCGATGGAAATTGCGCTAGCGATTATGGCGCAGCTTACCCAGCTAAGGGCGTCCGTGTCTAAAGTAAACGCTGTAACCAGCGGGTGAGCCTATGACCTCAGCACTTATTATTGTTGCGGCGGGTAAAAGCCGTCGGTTTGGTGAGGCTGATAAACGTTTTACGGTGTTACCACATGGCGGTGTACTAATTAACGCCTTGGTTCGTCGCGGCCGAAAGGCCGGTCTTGATGTGAGTGTCGTGCTTGACTCTGCTGACGACGTTTCCGCCCAGATTGATGCACCCTGTATTTTTGCTCCAAATGCAGAGCAGGGGATGGGGGCGAGTATTGCTGATGCAGTCAGTACACTGATGCAACAATCAAAGGCTGAATCACTTTTGATTATGCCGGCGGACTTACCGTTGCTCCGAGTCGAGTCCATACGTCGTGTTGCAGCCCGAGCCGCATCAAACCGTATTGTGATTCCTCAATGTGCTGGGCAGCGAGGTCACCCCGTTGCCTTTGGTCGTCAATTCTGGCCTGCATTAAGCTGCTTAAAAGGCGACGAGGGCGCGCGATCTGTAATCTCTGCGGCGAGTAGTGAAGATGTTGATATAGTTGCGCTCGAGGATGAAGGGATTTACCTCGATGCGGATACCCCCGAACAAATGTCCAATTTATTAGAAAAATTGCGACCAGTTTTGCGTTAGCCAAAATTCTCTTTACTTGCCGTTCGCAGCAACTCTATAAAGGCTTCTGCGGCGTTAGACAGGCTGCGATTACGGTGATGAACACAGCCCAAGGTTCGACTTAGTGCCTGTCCTTCCCATTCAAGCGCCGCCACGCTGTCGTCTAACAGGGTTAGCGGCAGTATGCTCCAGCCGAGGCCAATACTGACCATCACCTTGATGGTTTCGAGATAGTTGGTCGACATGCCGATGTTCATGCTTAAACCGCGTTGATCAAACAAATCTTTAATGATTTGCCCTGTATAGGTGTTAAGACCCGGTGGCAGAGCAGTGTGCTGGCTGAGCATTTCAGCGTTAACACTGCGGTATTGCGCGAGCGGATGGTTATGAGCAACGGTGACGGTAAGTGGATCTTCCCACACAGGCATAGACTGCAATTGCTGCTCGCCGGTGGGAGAAAGGGTGATTACCGCTAAATCCATTTCGCCGTGCAAGATAAGCTGGTGGGCTTGCTCTGAATCCATAAAATCGATGTCGAGCTTAACACTCGGATATTGTTGGCTGTATTGGCGCAAAATGGGTGGCAGGCGATGTAGGCCAATATGGTGACTGATCCCCATAGACAAACGCCCGCTGACGCTGCCGCGTAAATCCTGAATACTGCGAACCGCTTTTTTAATATCTTGAAGAATGCGACGGCTTTGCGGGAGCAGGGCTTGTCCAGCTTCGGTAAGGTGGACATTGCGGCCAATACGGTCAAACAATTTGCAGTTCAGCTGGTTTTCCAACGCTGCGATCCGCTTACTCACCGCCGGTTGAGTGATGTATAGCTGTTCGGCGGCCAGCGAAAATGACTGCTGATCGGCAACGGCAAGAAAGGCTTTTAACGAGTCGGTATCCATGGGCGTCAGCATATTATCATTCCATATTGGAATGCAAATAATGAAAAATATGAATTTGTGTTATTTGATTGTGCTGCGTAGTATTGCGGTTCTGATAACTCACTGCTTGCAGCGCTGATATCACCGACTTAGTAAATACCCTGAATAGGCTCAGGGTAGAACGACATGGGGCAGAATTATGGCTGGACAAACGCTTTACGACAAACTGTGGAATGCGCATCTGGTAAAAGAGCGTGATGACGGTACGGCACTGCTGTATATCGATCGCCACTTGGTACATGAAGTGACTTCGCCGCAGGCCTTTGAAGGGCTCCGTATGGCTGGTCGCTTGCCGTGGCGAGTTGGGGCGAATATCGCGACCCCAGATCACAATGTGCCGACCGAGCTTGTTGAGCGTAGCGGCGGCGTAGAGGCAATTGCCGATGAAGTGTCGCGGATACAGGTGCGAACCCTAGATGAAAATTGTGATGAATTTGGAATTACCGAATTCTCAATCAATGACGTGCGCCAAGGCATTGTGCACGTAGTTGGTCCTGAACAGGGTGCAACTCTGCCGGGCATGACGGTGGTGTGCGGTGATTCACATACCGCAACTCACGGCGCACTGGGCGCATTGGCCCATGGTATCGGTACTTCTGAGGTAGAGCATGTACTTGCCACCCAGTGCCTGATTCAAAAGAAAAGTAAGAATATGTTGGTGCGAGTAGATGGTGAACTCGGTGCTGGCGTAACAGCAAAAGATGTTGTGCTGGCCATTATCGGTAAAATCGGCACTGCAGGCGGTACGGGCTACGCGATTGAGTTTGGCGGCGATGTTATTCGTAAGCTGTCGATGGAAGGCCGCATGACCATTTGTAATATGGCCATTGAGGGCGGTGCTCGTGTGGGTATGGTGGCGGTGGATGACACCACCATCGACTACGTTAAAGGTCGCCCTTTTGCGCCAAATGACAGTGAATGGCAGCTGGCGCTGGAATATTGGAATACCTTGCATAGTGATGACGATGCAATATTCGATAAAACCGTGGTACTTAACGGCGCTGAAATTTTGCCGCAGGTGACCTGGGGTACTAGCCCAGAAATGGTATTACCGGTGAGTGGTATGGTGCCAAGCCCAAATGATTATACCGACCCAGCTCAGCGAAGTGGTTGTGAGCGCGCTCTGCATTATATGGGGCTAACTGCTGGGCAGGCGATTACTGATATCAAGCTCGACCGTGTGTTTATCGGTTCTTGCACCAATTCGCGGATTGAAGATTTGCGTGAAGCTGCGGCGGTGGTTCGCGGTAAGACCGTGGCGGCCAATGTTAAAGAAGCAATGGTTGTACCTGGTTCTGGCTTGGTTAAGAAGCAGGCTGAAGCGGAAGGCCTAGATAAAATATTCCTCGATGCAGGCTTGCTGTGGCGTGAGCCTGGTTGCTCTATGTGTTTGGCTATGAATGCCGATAAGCTCGGCGCCGGCGAACACTGCGCATCAACATCGAACCGCAACTTTGAAGGCCGTCAAGGCTTTGGTGGACGCACGCATTTGGTTAGTCCAGCTATGGCAGCAGCGGCAGCCATTGCTGGTCATTTTGTCGACGTGCGGGATTGGATCTAAGGAGTTAATGATGAAAGCATTTACAGTTCTTGACGGTATTGTGGCGCCGATGGATCGCGCCAATGTCGATACCGATATGATTATTCCTAAGCAGTTTCTAAAGTCGATAAAGCGCAGCGGTTTTGGTCCCAACTTATTTGATGAGCTGCGGTATTTAGATGAAGGGCAGCCGGGGCAAGATAGCTCCGCACGTCCGCTGAATCCAGAGTTCCCGCTCAATTTTCCGCGTTATAAAAACGCGTCTATTCTTGTTGCACGTGAGAATTTTGGTTGTGGCTCAAGCCGCGAGCACGCACCGTGGGCGCTGGAAGATTATGGTTTTAGTTGTGTGATTGCCCCAAGTTTTGCCGATATATTCTTTAACAATTGCTTTAAGAATGGCGTTTTGCCTATTGTATTACCAGCAAAAAAAGTCGATGAACTGTTTGCCGCCATGTACGCCGAAGAAGGGTTTACCTTAAAAGTAGATTTAGCCGCGCAGCATGTTATTACGCCAGCAGGCGAGACCATCGGCTTTGAAGTAGATAGCTTTCGTAAACATTGTTTGCTGAACGGTCTTGATGATATTGGTTTGACCTTGCAGGACGCCGACGATATTCGCGTCTTTGAATCTAAGTGGCAGCAAAAATCGCCATGGCTGTTTCGGGAGCACGGCATTTAACTGAAAAGCGCAGCTATAAAAAATTTATATATTTAGAAAGGAAATTAACGTGACTGAACGTCAGCAAAGAAACATTGCGGTATTACCGGGTGATGGTATTGGCCATGAAATCATGGCCGAAGCCGCCAAAGTGTTGGAATGGGTTAATAAGGCTCAAGATTTAGGTTTATTATTGCAGCATGCTTTAGTAGGCGGTTCGGCAATTGACGCTCACGGTAGCGCCTTGCCGGCAGAGACCTTCGCAATTTGTGAAAAAGCAGATGCGATATTGCTCGGTGCGGTAGGTGGCCCCAAGTGGGATAAATTGCCGCCGGCAGAGCGTCCTGAGAAAGCAGGTTTGCTTGAAATTCGCAAACGCTTGGATCTGTTTGGTAATTTGCGTCCCGCAATTTTATACCCGCAGCTTGCCGGTGCCTCGTCCTTAAAAGCGGAGCTTGTAGCTGGTTTAGATATTCTTATTGTTCGCGAGCTGACGGGCGGTATTTACTTTGGCCAGCCGCGCGGTATTCGTGAATTAGAGAACGGCGAGCGTGAAGGCTACAACACCTACGTTTATAACGAATCGCAAATTCGTCGTATTGGTAAAGTGGCGTTTGAGCTGGCACAAAAGCGCGGTGGGCGTTTGTGTTCTGTCGATAAAGCCAACGTTTTAGAAGTGACCATGTTGTGGCGCGAAGTCATGGACGAGATGGCCAAAGACTATCCCGACGTTGAGCTGAGTCACATGTATGTTGATAACGCGGCAATGCAGCTTATCCGCGCGCCAAAACAATTTGACGTGATGGTGACGGGTAATATGTTTGGCGATATCTTGTCTGACGCCGCTGCAATGTTAACGGGCTCGATCGGCATGTTGCCGTCTGCGTCATTGGACGTAAATGGCCGAGGCATGTATGAACCATGTCATGGTTCCGCGCCTGATATTGCAGGTCAAAACAAAGCAAATCCGCTGGCGACAATTCTGTCGGTAGCGATGATGTTGCGCTATTCGCTTAACGAACCAGTGGCAGCGCAGCGTATTGAAGATGCTGTAAGCACGGTATTGGATCAAGGCTTCCGCACCGCAGATATTTATTCGGAAGGTAGCACCCTGGTCGGCACCGTTGAAATGGGCGACGCCGTTATTGCGGCCTTGGCTGCAGCATAAATTCAGCACAACAGAATTCAGGAGATATTATGAAAAAAGTAGGATTTGTAGGTTGGCGCGGTATGGTTGGCTCGGTATTAATGGGGCGCATGCTGGAAGAAAAAGACTTTGATGGTATTGAGCCGGTATTTTTTACCACCTCAAATGTAGGTGGTCAGGGGCCGGAAATTGGTCGTGATATCGATGCATTGAAAGACGCCAGCGATATCGCTGCGCTGGCCGCAATGGATATTATTATTTCCTGTCAGGGTGGCGATTACACCAAGTCAGTTTTCCCTGCCTTGCGTAGCGGTGGTTGGGACGGCTACTGGATAGATGCTGCGTCTTCACTGCGTATGGACGACGACGCGATCATTATTCTTGATCCGGTCAATCTTGATGTAATTAAAGACGGTCTAAGCCGCGGTGTTAAAAACTTTATTGGTGGTAACTGTACCGTCAGCTTGATGCTGATGGCGATTGGCGGATTATTTCGCGAAGGTTTGGTGGAATGGGTTAGCGCTCAAACTTATCAGGCTGCTAGTGGTGCCGGCGCGCAAAATATGCGCGAGCTGATTAATCAAATGGGCACGGTGCGGGACAGTGTCGCTAGTGAGCTTGCCGACCCACGTTCCAATATTTTAGATATTGATCGCAAAGTTGCTGAAGCCATGCGCAGCGATAGCTTCCCGAAAGATAATTTTGGTCATGCATTGGCGGGAAGCTTGCTGCCCTGGATTGATACCCAGTTAGAAAATGGCCAAAGCCGCGAAGAGTGGAAAGGCCAAGCCGAGACCAATAAAATTCTTGGTCGCGCCGATTCACCTATTGCTATCGACGGCAACTGTGTACGTATTGGTGCAATGCGCTGCCATAGCCAAGCGCTGACTATTAAGTTAAATAAAAATGTATCGATCACCGAAGTCGAAAGTATTCTTGCTTCTGCCAACGATTGGGTACAAGTGGTGCCGAATGACCGCGCAGAAACCTTGGCAAAACTAACGCCGACTGCCGTGACAGGAAAGTTGCACGTACCAGTAGGTCGCTTGCGTAAGCTCAATATGGGTGATCAATACCTGTCTGCGTTTACGGTAGGCGATCAATTATTATGGGGTGCGGCAGAGCCGTTGCGCCGTATGCTGCGTATTCTTTTGGGTGATATTAAGTAATGGCATTTACCTGTGTTGCGGTTTTTGGTGCTTGCGGTCTTGAGGGCGAGTTGCTGTTAACCGCACTGGCGGATGCGGAATTTGGTATTCAGCGTATTAAAGCGTTTGCTGATGAGGGCGATGGCGAAACTGTGATGTATCGCGGTCGCCCCGTTGCTGTATATGAGCCGAGCGCGGCCGATTTTAGCGGCGTCGATGCCGCTATTTTCCTGAACGAAGGCTTTAGTGACTTTGCAATAATTGATGCGGCAGAAGATGCCGGTGTTGTGATTCTTGACTGCACCGATACGCTCGCTCAGCGTGGCGATGTTGCGGTGTTCTGCGACGGTGTTGAGCTTGACGGTGAATCGCGATTATTCGCCATAGCCGACGGGGTCAGCAGTCATGCTGCCGCGTTACTTCGCTTGTTGCCAGAGGCTAGTATTAGGGCTGTAAATTTAGCCGTAGCTCAGCCGGTGTCAGTCTGCGGGCGGCTTGGTGTTGAAACCTTAGCCGCAGAAACCGCTCGCTTATTAAATGGGCAGCCTCCCGAGCCGTCACCTTTTGGACAGCAGCTAGCCTTTAACGTACTGTCGCGGCAGGCGAATAGCGGCGCTGCGCTGGAGCATAGCCTTTCAAGTCTACTGAGTTCAGGGGGCGGGACAGTTGCAGTTTCAGCGAGCGAAATGCTCGTGCCGGTTTTTTACGGCCATACGGCGATGCTGCGTGTGAGCTGTAATTGTCCTGTTGACGTATCCGCTTTGAAACAAAAACTGGCAGATAGCGAGCAATTTCGCCTATTCCCTCAGGACGATATTACCGAAGCGTCTCCCGTTAGCTTGCAAGATAACGAAACCATCGATATTTCAGCATTCATTGCCGACAGGCAGGATGAAACGGTCTTTCGCTGCACGGTTGTCGGTGATAATCTTCGTAAAGGAGCCGTGCATAACATTATTGTGCTGCTTAAAATCTTGATAAAAATCAATATCTAGCTTATATCTACGCATGTTGTTTAGAGAAGTGGCGAGAGATTGCCGTGGGCGGTATCTGCCCTATGGATATTCTTAGATAGTAGAGCAAGTCATTTGGCGGCGGCTGAGTGGCACGTTAATACACAAACGGTGACATTATGATGCGAAATAAGCTGGCAAAAGTGGTACTGACGGTTGGTGCCTTGCACAGCGGATTAGTCAGCGCACTTGGTCTGGGTGAATTAGCGTTAGACTCGACACTGAATCAGCCATTTCGCGCTGAAATTCCACTTCGAGATATTGGTGAGCTAAGCGTCGAGCAGATAAAAGTGCAATTGGCAGATGCCGGTGCGTTTGAAAATGCCGGCGTTGATCGTAGCCAATTTCTATCCAGCCTGCAGTTCCAGGTTGAGCTGCTAGGTGGTGGTAATGGCCGCATTGTGATTACAACCGCTAAGGCGGTGGTTGAACCCTATCTTGATTTTATTGTTGAGGCGCGCTGGCCCAACGGTAAAATGATTCGTGAATATACGGTATTACTAGATTTGCCGGTTTACGCTGATGACAGCCCGGCACGTGGGGTTGATCTCAGTAGCGCGGCGCCCGTTAGCCGCCAAACTCAGCCTACACAAGCTAGCGCTCCAGTGGTAAGTCAAGCTCCCTCGCAGGAACTGGGTGGCGCAATTGGCCCGGTTGATCGCGCAGCGCCAACGGCCCGCAGCGTAGACCAGCAACAAGTATTGCCGACCTCAGATAATCCCAGCGAATATCGCGTTCAACATCATGACACTATGTGGCGCATAGCAAACAAGCTGCGTCCAAGCTCGTATGTAACTACGCAGCAAACAATGCTGGCGCTGGTAAAAAAGAATCCAAAAGCCTTTGTAAACGGCAACGTTAACCAACTTAAGTCGGGTTATGTTTTGCGCTTGCCGTCAGAGGCTGAGGTGCGTGCCGTTGACCACAACAATGCGGTGGAGGAGATCCGCTTGCAAGCAAAGGAGTGGCGGGGCGAGAGAGTCGCCAGACCCGCTAACGCAAAATCTAACACCGCGGAAGCATCGACAAATTCTCAGCCATCCGCTACACCAATGGCGCCGCAGCTAGATGCAACCGATAAAACTCAAGCTCCCGCGGCTGCCAAGGGGGATGAGGCCGTTAAATTCTCGCTGGGTAATGCTGGTGATGTCGACGCCGGTGACGAAGTTAATGCCCTGCGCGACAAGGTTCGAGAAGAGCAGGAAAGTTTGGAGAAGTCTAAACTTGAGAACGGCGCGATGCAGAATCGTGTTGTTGAAATGGAAAAGCAAATACAGGCTTTGCAGAGCCTGATTACACTTAAAAATACTCAGTTGGCGGCTATTCAAAATGGTCAGCAGGCGCCTGAATCGCCAGCAATGAGTGCTGAAGATATTGCCGCGCTTGAAGCTGAGGCTCTGGCGCCATTGCCGAGCGCCGACAGTGTCGAAGCTAATTCCGACACTAGGGCAGACAGCGCCGCAGTAACCGACACAGCTAAATCACCCGCGGCAGATAAGTCGGTTGCCCCCAAACCTACAAAACCCGCTGCTGAGACACCATTGCAAGCGTCCCAAAGCTGGATTAGCCAAAATATAGTGACAGTCGTCGGCCTGCTATTAGCGCTGCTGGCGCTGCTAGTGCTGTTTGTTCGCCGTCGTAAAGCCGCCGAAGAAGACGCCGATTTGGCAGGTTTTGATGAGGGTTTGGCGGGTGGTGACGGGGTGGCATCGCCGGTGTTGTTTGCCAGCGGTGGCGACTTCGACCTTGATCCTGCTGAGAATACTAATGGGGCTGTCGACGATGATGCCGACCCGGTTTTCAGCGCAGAAGATTTTGATTTCGATAAATTGGCAGATGATTCAACCGTAGACGACGTTAACGCCGTAGCGGATGACGTTATTGTTGCCGATGACTCAGTGTTTGATGAGCAGGGTGCAAGCGCGGCGAGCAGCGCTGCAGCGGTGTTGCCGCAAACTGGTGATGTGGTTGCAGAGGCTGAAATCTATGTAGCCTACGGTCGCTATGATCAAGCGGCAAGTCTGCTGAGAACGGCGATTGCACAAGACCCAGAAAATACTGAACTGCGTTTAAAGCTTATTGATATTTACCTAGACACAAGAGATCAAGATAATTTTGAGTCTGCCTACCACGATTTACAGGCGCTAAATGACGATGCGGCAATTGCCCGCGTAAAGGAGTCAATGTCGGCCATCGAAGGAGTGAGCCATTGGCTGGGCGAAGATTCAGCAACATCGTCTGATAGCACCCTTAATGTTGGCAGTTCAAATGCGGCCGATGTAGATTTTGGCGATGATGTTGATGTGTTTAGCATTGATGACGAAGGCATAGATTTTGAGCTAGACGATGCACTTGATAGCAATATTGAGGCAGGTGGCAATCTGGGGCTGGGCGCCGCAGATGCCAACAAAATTAATAGCGGCGCAGGTCTTGATGCCGGCGCTGAGAAAGATACATTAGCATCCTTGGACATTGACCTTGCGGATTTAGATTTTGATTTCGACGGTGATTTTGGTGTTACAAGCGCTGATTCTAACGTTCTCGATGGTGACACCGCTGCGCTAAATGTTGACTCTCCACTTGAGCAAGGCGATAAGCCTTTTACTCCTGCCGATGGGGCGGGCGATGATGTAGATCTGAGCTTTGAGGAAGTGGACGACGCATCCTTAGAGGTTAACTCGCTTAATGAAGCTGTTGCGCCTGTCGTAAATTCCGAAAGTGACAATGACGTAAGTGATGAGCTTGTTGCTTTTGATGACGATGAGATAATGAGTTTTGATCTGGCCGAATTGGAAGCTGAAGAACTTGAATCGAATGGCGATAGTAAAGATAGTGGTGCGTTAACTAGCTTAGATGCCGACGAGATGGAGTTTGAAAGTCTTGACTTGGGTGGTAGCGGTTTAGGCGACAGCGATATTGCGGGCAGTCATTTATCGAATGCTGATCAGAGTGTGGCGCCAGACCTTGCCGCATTAACACCTGAATCTGAGGATGATGAAGAAGAGATTGATTTGGATCTGTCAGAGTTCGATCTGGATCTAGCAGATACCTCTGTGTCAGCTAACTCGCCGCTGGAAACGTCGTCAGAGTCTGACGACGTAGAGCTAGATCTGTCTGATTTTGATATGCCCAGTGAGATTGCCAGCGGCAGCGACACTCTGAGCTCTGTTGCTGAGGATGATCTTGAAATAGATGAAACCTTCTTTCTTGGTGACGACGAGGAATCCGATAAGGTTTCTGCGTTTGATGGCAGCACAAACCTAAATACTGAGTCAGTTGCTGAGAATACTGAGCCGAGTGCAGACACGTCGGCGCCGACAGTGGGATCTCTCAATATCGATGGCGACGCAATTTCGGTAGAAGATTTGGTCTTCGATGAATTCGATGCCGGTGAAGACGATGTGGAGGGCTTTGATTCGCTGGTAGATTCTGAGTCTGTTGCGACTAAGTTAGATCTAGCCCGTGCCTATATTGATATGGGTGACGGCGAAGGCGCGCGGGAAATGTTGGAAGAAGTTCTTCAAGAGGGCGACATTCAACAACAAAGTGATGCTCAAGCCCTGCTAGATAACATCGGATAAGTATTGGCTGAATTCGCGTGATCAATGATGTAAGTTGTTTCGACCGGTTTGCGGATGATCCGCTGCCGGTTGGATGTCGAATTGCCATGGCTGTAGAGTATCAAGGCAGTGCCTATCGAGGCTGGCAAAGCCAAGACAAACCGAAAGTAGCCACCGTTCAGGATGCACTTCAAGCGGCTATATCTTCTATTGCCGCCACCCCAGTGACTGTTATTTGCGCGGGCCGCACCGATGCCGGTGTACATGCTACGCATCAAGTGGTGCATTTTGACGCCCCTGTTGCACGCTCTTTAAAAGCCTGGGTTGCCGGTGTCAACGCCAAACTCCCTAAAGATGTCGCCGTTCAGTGGGCACGTCGTGTTCCGGATGATTTTCACGCACGCTTTTCTGCCACCGCTAGACGATATCGCTATATTATTTTGAATCAAGCGCGGCGCTCTGCACATTTGGCTAGCGGTCTAAGCCTGGTTGAACAGCCTCTTGATGCAGAACTAATGCATCGCGAAGCACAGGTCTTGCTCGGTGAACAGGATTTTAGTGCTTTTCGAGCCGCCTCTTGTCAGTCTAAAACCGCAATGCGGAATATTCATTTTGCTAATGTTAGTCGGCAAGGTCGCTACGTGGTGCTCGATATTGGCGGCAATGCATTTTTGCACCATATGGTCAGAAATATCGCCGGTGTTCTTATAGCCGTCGGCGCTGGGCACATGCCGGTAGGGTGGACGCAGCAGGTCTTGGCCAGCCGTGATCGAAACCAAGGCGGCGTTACCGCCAAGCCCCATGGCTTGTATTTGGTTGATGTAAGCTACCCAAGCCACTTTAATTTGCCGGAATCGCGTATTGGGCCCGATTTTGTTCCCTGTTAAGGCCTGCATCTACAGACAAATAATGCAGTTATTTGTTAGTATTCGATCCGGTTAATTGTCTGGCTGTACATCCAAGTGTTCCGTACCCGCGTAAAAATTTGTGGTATTACCCGAGTTGAAGATGCGCTTGCCGCCATCGATGCGGGTGCTGATGCCTTGGGCTTTGTGTTTTACCCAAACAGTCCGCGTGCGGTAAGCATTGCACAAGCTGAAAATATTATGTCGATGTTGCCACCCTTCGTGAGCAAGGTGGGTTTATTCGTTAACGCCGACGCGGCGGATATACAAAATGTGCTTAAGTCGTGCCCGCTTGACCTGCTTCAGTTCCACGGCGATGAGTCCCCTGTGTTTTGCGACTCGTTTGGCATGCCGTATATGAAAGCGCTGCGTATGCGCGATGATGTGGATTTGGTAGAGGCTGTGCAGTCTTATAGGGCCGCGAGTGCTTTATTATTAGATAGCTATAAACCCGGTGTGCACGGTGGTACTGGTGAATCGTTTGACTGGCATCGTATTCCGAATGATTTACAAGGATCTATTGTGCTGGCAGGTGGTTTAAACCCTGCCAACGCTGCGGCGGCCATTGCAGCTTGCCATCCTTATGCCTTGGACGTAAGTGGTGGGGTGGAACAGGCGCCGGGGATAAAATGCGTACAGAAAATGACAGAATTTATTAAAGCGGTCGGCCGTGCTGATCGACGGGAGGATTGAGTGAGTAGTAAGGTTGGTAAAGCTGATTTTAGCCAGTTTCCAGATGCCACAGGGCATTTCGGCATCTACGGTGGTCGCTTCGTTTCAGAAACACTGATATTTGCGCTGGACGAATTAGAGTCGGCGTATCAGCGTCTTCGCAAAGATCCTGCGTTTCAGGCTGAGTTTGATTACGATTTGGCCCATTACGTGGGGCGTCCGTCACCGCTGTATCACGCTAAACGCTGGTCTACTGAAGTGGGCGGCGCGCAAATCTATCTTAAGCGCGAAGACCTTAATCACACCGGTGCGCACAAGGTAAACAACACTATTGGCCAAGCCTTACTTGCCAAATATATGGGTAAAAAGCACGTTATTGCGGAAACCGGCGCTGGCCAACACGGTGTTGCCTCGGCGACCGTGGCGGCTCGTTTAGGTATGACCTGCCAAGTGTTTATGGGCGAGGAAGATATTCATCGTCAGGCCTTGAATGTCTACCGCATGAAATTGCTTGGCGCTGAGGTTGTGTCAGTTAAATCCGGTTCTAAAACGCTAAAAGACGCCATGAACGAGGCGATGCGTCATTGGGTAACCCACGTTGACGACACCTTTTATATTATTGGTACCGCGGCTGGCCCGCACCCGTATCCGATGTTGGTAAGGGATTTTCAATCTATTATTGGCCGCGAAGCGCGTGAGCAGTGTTTAAACCAAAATGGCCGCTTGCCGGACGCATTGGTTGCCTGTGTTGGTGGCGGTTCAAATGCCATCGGGCTTTTCCATCCTTTCCTCGATGACGAAGCTGTGGCGATGTACGGCGTTGAAGCTGGCGGGCACGGTGTTGAGACGGGCCAACATGCGGCGCCGTTAAACGACGGTATTCCCGGAATTTTGCACGGCAATCGCACCTACTTAATGCAGGATGAGGGCGGGCAGATTATTGAAACTCATTCAGTGTCTGCTGGTTTGGATTATCCCGGTGTTGGGCCAGAGCATTCATGGCTCAAAGACATGGGCCGAGTTAATTACGTTGCCATAAATGACGACGAAGCGCTGGCGGCTTTCCGCAAACTAACCTTGGTGGAAGGCATTATGCCTGCCTTGGAATCTGCTCACGCGGTGGCTTATGCTGAGAAATTAGCAAAAACCATGAGCCCAGAGCAAAGTATTGTGGTCAATTTATCTGGCCGTGGTGATAAAGACATTCATACCGTCGCAACTATCGACGGTATCGGCATTGAATAACGGGGAAGTACTTTGAGTCGTTTAGCTGCGATATTCGCAAAATTAGAGAAAGACGGTCGCAAGGCGCTAGTACCTTATATTGTCGCCGGCGATCCAGATCCTTCACTGACCGTACCATTGATGCATGAACTCGTGCGTCAAGGAGCCGACATTCTTGAGTTAGGTGTGCCATTTTCAGACCCCATGGCAGAGGGGCCGGTAATTCAGCTTGCGCATGAACGGGCTTTGGCGCACAAGGTTACGCTAACCATGGTGCTTGAATTGGTCGCGGAGTTTCGCAAAGCAGACCAAGCAACGCCGGTAGTGCTTATGGGTTATGCCAATCCAATAGAGCGCATGGGCTATCAGATTTTTGCTGATCGCGCTGCGTCTGCGGGTGTTGATGGCCTACTAACTGTGGATATGCCGCCGGAAGAGGCAGAGCAGCCGACGGCCATACTGCGTGCTGCGGGTGTCGATAATATCTTCTTGCTGGCGCCCACTACCAGTGACGAAAGGATCAAGAAAATAGCATCATTGGCAAGCGGCTATTTGTACTGTGTTTCTCTGAACGGGGTGACGGGCGCAGGACATTTAGATATCAAGGCGGTTTCTGCGAAGCTGGCCAGTATTAAGCGCTATACAGATCTTCCTATCACCGTCGGTTTTGGTATTAAAGACGGTGTTTCTGCGGCGGCCTTGGCGCCGTTGTGTGAAGGTGTTGTGGTTGGTAGTGCCTTAATTGAACGCTTGGTTGCCACCGACGCCTCGATGGCAAGCGCAGATCGTGCGGCGATTGCTGCTGGGTTAATTGCTGAGATTCGGGCTGCCATCGACGCGTGATAGCGGGACGATGTTAGTTAGTGGTTTAAGTGATTGATTTGCATGCCGATCAGCAGGCGACTACTGCTCATTGGCAGGCATATAATGTAAAGTAATGCACAGCTGATTGCCGCGTGCATTTATAAATAGATTAAAAATGACTACAGGAATGGATTATGAGCTGGGTAGATAAGATTCTTCCCTCGGGAGTGCGACGAGTTGATTCAGAAGAGCGTCGTGGTGCAAAAGGTGTTGTACCAGAAGGTCTTTGGAAAAAATGCGTTAAGTGTGAGGCGGTACTTTACCGTCCCGAGTTAGAAAGCAACCAAGACGTCTGTCCAAAATGCGATCACCATATGCGTATTGGTGCACGTCGTCGAATCGCCTTGTTCTTAGATGAAAAGGGCCGCGAAGAAATTCTTAGTCATATTGAGCCCGTGGATAGACTCAAATTTAAAGACAAAAAGAAATACCGCGACCGTTTAACAGCCGCGCAAAAATCGACTGGTGAAAAAGACGCACTGATCGCTTACAAGGGTTCGGTGAAAGAATTGCCCGTGGTGGTGGTTGCTTTTGAGTTTAATTTTCACGGCGGCTCCATGGGTTCTGCGGTAGGTGAAAAATTCACCCAAGCAGCCAATGTTGCATTAAAAGAACGCTGCCCTCTAATTTGCTTTTCTGCTTCTGGTGGCGCGCGCATGCAAGAAGCGCTTATATCGCTGATGCAAATGGCCAAAACCAGTGCAGTGTTAGAGCGTTTAAAACAAAACAGTGTGCCGTATGTTTCGGTAATGACTGACCCTATTTACGGTGGTGTATCTGCGAGTTTGGCCTTGCTGGGCGATATAAACGTGGCTGAGCCAGGTGCGCGTGCTGGTTTTGCCGGCCCTGCGATTATTGAGCAAACTATTCGCCAAAAATTACCGCCAGGATTTCAGCGTAGTGAGTTTTTGCTGGCGCATGGTGCAATCGACATGATTGTGCGCCGTGCAGATATGCGCGATACCTTGGCGAGGGTGCTTGGTAGCTTAATGCATTATCAGCGCTAAATTCCTGCTATGCGGTTTACACAGGTCGACGATTGGTTGCGGTGGATGGAAACCCAGCATCCCCGCAATATCGATCTTGGTCTTGAGCGTATTGCAGTGGTTGCACGGCGTTTAGACATTTCGCTTAACATGCCAGTGATCACGGTTGCTGGCACCAATGGCAAAGGCTCTTGCGTGGCCCTGTTGTCAGCGATTCTTGGTGCTGACGATTATCGCGTCGGTGCTTATACCTCTCCCCATATAAACCAATACCACGAGCGTATTGCCATTGCTGGTAACTACGTTGACGACGCATCGCTCTGTCATGCGTTTGCGGCGATAGATGACGTCCGTGGCGAAACCTCTTTAACCTATTTTGAATTCGGTACCTTAGCGGCGCTGCTTATTTTCCAGCAGCAGGCAGTTGATGTGGTGCTGTTGGAAGTGGGGTTAGGTGGACGTTTGGATGCGGTTAATATTATTGATGCAGATGTCGCAATTGTAAGCTCAATTGCCATCGACCATGAGGCGTGGTTAGGTACTGATCGCGAAGCGATTGGCCGGGAAAAGGCGGGGATTTTTAGATCGGCTCGCCCGGCAATTATTGGTGAAGCAATATCGCCGCAGTCTTTGCTGGACTATGGCCGCCAGATTGGCGCAGAGCTTATCCGTCGAGATCAGCATTTCAGCGTTGCGAGAAATGAGGCTACATGGTCTTGGCGGGGGCAGAAGGCAAACGGTAATCCTATTTCTTACGCAGATTTGCCGTATCCACCGCTATTGCTCGATAACGCGGCAACGGTGTTACAAGCGCTACAGTATGTTAGTTTGCCGGTGTCAGGCGCGGCAATACGACGCGGTTTGGCAACGGTTAGACTTGCCGGGCGCTGCCAGCATCTGCAGTATCGTGGCATTGACTTAGTGTTGGACGTTGCTCATAACCCAGCCTCGGTACAGGTGTTGCGAGATCATCTCAGCGCAAATCCTATTGCAGGACAGACCGAGTGTATTTTTGCCGTGATGGCAGACAAAGCAATTGCAGAGATAGTTACTATTTTAAAACCCTGCTTTGCGCATTGGCATTTAACGCCACTGGCTGACAATGACCGCGCCGCGCCACCAAGCAGCGTTCAAACGCTTTTGCAGGCGCAAAACATTGCGACAGTGTCGTTAGCGGCATCGTTTACTGAAACACTCAATACGGCAGTGGCGCGCTTATCTGCCGGTGACCGTTTGGTGGTGTTTGGATCTTTTTTCACCGTGGCAGCAGCCATGACCGAATTAGCTGGCAAGCTCAGCCTAGAATAACCGTGTAGCGGGGGAGTCCAAATAATGATGAGACAACGCTTGGTTGGCGCATTGGTATTATTGTGTGGTGGCGTCATTCTTTGGTCGCTGCTATTTACGGGGCCTGCGGAGTATAAGTTAGATCGCGAAACTCAAATTCCTGAAGCGCCACTGGTTGAGCCGGTAATAGACACTCCGCCGCAAAAGCCTGAGGGGCTTGTGTCTGCTGACAGCTTATTAGTGCCGCCGCAGCCGCTTATGCCGCTTGCGGATGACGAAGAGGGCGACGACGCAAAAGGTGCGGCGGTAAGGGCCGAGGCCGCTAATATTCCTGATCCGGACGATGCGCCTAAAAATACCTCACGAGTGGCCAGCAAGCCTGAAGAAGCAAAAAAGCCAGCGGCAAAACCAATGCCAGCACCCGCACCAGCTAAAACGGTAGTCGACAACAACTTGCCACCGGCATGGGTTGTTCAGGTGGGCGTATTTGGTAGCCAAGCCAATGCAGAAGGTTTAAAGAAATCCCTGCAAAGCGCGGGATACAAGGCGTTTGTCGATCAAGTTCAACGCGATGCTAAGCCTTTGTACAGAGTCTTGGTTGGGCCAGTAATTAGCAATGAAAAAGCGGTGTCACAGCAGACCACTATAAACAAACGTTTTAATGTGAAGTCCATTGTTAACCGATTCGAGCCTTAGTTTGTCTTCAAAGTGAAATCTTACTTGGGCTGCAGCCTTGGGCTTGTTAGAATTCGCGTCTCGAATTACAGCGGGAGCCGCTAACGGTGCTAAGCACGTTTAATTGGGCTGATTGGGCCATACTTGGTGTTATATCAGCCTCAGCGCTAATCAGTTTGATTCGCGGCTTTGTAAAAGAAGCGCTATCCCTATTGAGTTGGGCCGTCGCTTTCTTTATTGCGGTTGCCTTTCATCCCCAAGCGGTTGCCCTGTTAGAACCGTTAATAGATAAAATATATATGCGTGAAATTCTTGCATATATCCTCGTGTTTATCGCGACTTTGGTGGTGGGAAGTTTACTCACCCATATTATTGCCGTCATGGTTAAACGCACTGGCCTCAGTGGTACTGACCGCTTGCTAGGTATGATATTTGGTACTGCGCGTGGCTTAATTGTGGTGTTGGCAGCATTAATATTATTACCGTCCTTGCTGACGGGAGTCGAAAATGATCAGTGGTGGAAGGAATCCCAGCTGATACCCGAGTTTCTGTTGATGAAGGACTGGTCAGAACAGAGCTTCAACGATGTGGTTAATTGGGGTTCGTCGTTACTGTCGAGCCAGAGTAATTAACCTAGTTTGATCTTCGTCCTAATGAGGTAGTACTGCATGTGTGGCATCGCAGGTATAGTCGCCAAGAGTAATGTAAACCAAGATTTGTACGATGCACTAACGGTGTTGCAACATCGTGGTCAAGATGCGGCAGGCATCGTGACCTTTGAGCACGGCAGGCTAAACCAGCGCAAAGGCAACGGTTTAGTAAAAGATGTTTTCCACACGCGTCATATGCAGCGTCTGCTGG
Source organism: Zhongshania sp. (assembly GCA_018066965.1). Lineage (GTDB taxonomy): Bacteria > Pseudomonadota > Gammaproteobacteria > Pseudomonadales > Spongiibacteraceae > Spongiibacter. The sequence continues at coordinate 18,363 of JAGPVP010000112.1, forward strand.
GGAATATCGGTATCGGCCATGTTCGCTATCCTACCGCGGGTAGCTCTAGTCCTGCGCTAGCACAGCCTTTTTACGTAAATTCGCCCTACGGTATTAGTCTTGCTCACAATGGCAATTTGACCAATGCGGCGGAGTTGTCACAAGAGATATTTCAGTCCGATTTGCGCCACTTAAATACCGAATCTGACTCAGAAGTGTTGCTCAATGTTTTTGCTCATGAGCTGCAACGACTGGGTAAATTGGTACCCGCGGCAGAAGATGTATTTACCGCCGTTAGTGGCGTGCACCATCGCTGTAAAGGTGGCTATGCCGTTGTTGCGATGATTGCAAACTACGGGATTATTGGTTTTCGCGACCCCAACGGTATTCGCCCATTGGTTTACGGTGTGCGTGAATCTGCGCAGGGCAAAGAATACATGCTGGCGTCTGAGAGCGTTGCCCTTGATGCTCTAGGTTATAAGCTCATTGGCGATGTGGCACCGGGTGAAGCGGTATATATCGAAACCAATGGTGAAATTCATGTTCGCCAGTGCACAGAAGTGGGTGATTACCGCCCCTGTATTTTCGAACATGTCTATTTCGCTCGGCCCGATTCTATTATGGATGGTATCTCTGTCTATAAATCGCGCTTGCGCCAAGGCGAACGCTTGGCGGAGAAAATTCTGCGCGAACATCCAGATCACGATATCGACGTTATCGTTCCGATTCCAGATTCAAGCCGTATTGCTGCGCAGTCTATGGCAGCAAAGCTGGGGGTTAAATTCCGCGAAGGTTTGGTGAAAAACCGGTATATCGGTCGTACCTTTATTATGCCGGGCCAAAGCGCACGCAAAAAATCGGTGAAGCAAAAGCTAAACGCGATTGGCTTGGAGTTTAAAGACAAGAACGTCATGTTGGTAGACGACTCGATAGTTCGCGGTACAACCTGCCAGCAAATTATCGAAATGGCCCGCGATGCCGGCGCCCGCAAAGTGTATTTTGCCTCTGCTGCGCCGCCAGTGCGTTACCCGAATGTATACGGTATTGATATGCCGTCGGCAACTGAGTTAATAGCACATGGTCGCACCCTAGAAGAAGTGCGGATAGAAATTGGGGCTGACTGGTTGCTGTATCAAGATCTGGATGATTTGATTAGCTGCTCGTCCGAAGGCAATCCCAAAATTACCAATTTTGAATGCTCGGTATTTAATGGCAATTACGTCACTGGCGATGTTGATCAAGCCTACTTAGATAAGCTAGAAGCTGATCGCAACGACGATACCCAAAGTGAGCGCAACGCGGTGATTGGCGAAGGCGCATTGATTGGCCTGCATAACGACGTATCATAGAGAACATCTTTATATTGACGGGCTGAGTGGCGAGAGAGCAACAATAATGACCGAGCAAGAATATCTGGCCCAGCGACAAGCGGTGTTGGCCGAAGCTGAACTCGACACGCGAGCAGTGCGCGCCGGCCAGGTACGCACCGCCGAAGGCGAGCACGCTGAGCCTATTTTCATGACCTCGAGTTATGTGTTTGGCTCGGCGGCGGAAGCGGCGGCGCGATTTTCTGGCGAGCAGCCGGGCAATGTGTATTCGCGCTATACCAACCCCACAGTGCGCACGTTTGAAGAGCGCATTGCGGCGCTTGAAGGCGCTGAGATGGGGGTTGCTACCGCGTCGGGTATGGCCGCAATTCTAAGCACCTGCATTGCTTTACTGCAGTCTGGCGACCACATTATTTGTTCGCGCAGCGTGTTTGGCACTACCACGGTTTTGCTTACAAAGTATTTGGGTAAGCTCGGTATTAACACGACGTTTGTGTCGCCTATTCATGCGCAGCAGTGGCGAGATGCCATTATCCCGCAAACTAAAATGCTGTTATTAGAAACGCCATCTAATCCATTATCAGAAGTTGCTGATATTCGCGCCTTGGCAGATATCGCGCATGAGCATGGCTGTTTGCTGGTGGTTGATAATTGTTTTTGTACGCCAGCACTGCAACTGCCCTTAGCTTTGGGCGCAGACATTGTTGTGCATTCAGCGACCAAATATCTCGATGGTCAGGGGCGCAGCGTGGGTGGCGCGGTTGTTGGTCGGCGCGAACATATGAATGAAGTGCTCGGCTTTATTAGAACCGCTGGGCCAAGCATGAGCCCCTTTAATGCCTGGGTGTTTTTGAAAGGCTTAGAAACCTTGCGTCTGAGAATGATGGCTCATAGCAGTAATGCCTTAGAGCTAGCGACGTGGTTGCAAGGGCAGGTGGGCGTTAAAAAAGTCTATTATTCCGGCCTGCCAGATCATCCCCAGCACAAGCTGGCGGCATCGCAGCAAAAAGCATATGGCGGTGTATTGTCTTTTGAGGTAGGTGGCGATAAAAACGCCGCATGGCGTTTTATTGATGCAACGCGCTTGGTTTCTATCACTGCAAATCTTGGCGATACCAAAACTACGATCGTTCACCCTGCAACGACTACCCATGGTCGCCTGACAGTTGAACAGCGGCAGGAAGCCGGCATTGCCGACAACCTTATTCGGGTATCGGTAGGCTTAGAAGATATCGACGATTTGCGCAAAGATATGCAGCGCGGATTGGATGCCTTATAAGGCATGGATATCTTTGCGCAACTTACTGATGAGATTTCCCGGGTCGTGCTGGGTAAAGATCTGCAAGTTCGTCAGGCATTATGTTGTTTGCTGGCGCGCGGTCATTTATTGATTGAAGATGTGCCGGGTGTAGGTAAAACCACCTTGTCACAAGTCTTTGCAAAAGTGACTGGGCTTGCTTACCAGCGTATGCAATTTACCAGCGATTTACTGCCCTCAGATATTCTCGGTGTGTCGATATTTGATCGCAATAGTAGTGCCTTTCATTTCCATCCTGGGCCTGTGTTCACCCAATTTTTATTGGTGGATGAAATAAACCGCGCTAGTCCCAAAACGCAGAGCGCTTTACTTGAAGCCATGGCTGAAAAGCAGGTAACGGTAGAGGGTGAGACGCGGGTATTACCTACGCCATTTTTTGTGATGGCAACGCAAAACCCGTGGTTTCAATCGGGTACATTTCCACTGCCAGAATCTCAGCTTGACCGTTTTCTAATGCGTATTTCACTAGGCTATCCGGATGAGCAATCCGAACGAAAACTGCTGGCTGGCGGAGACCCGCGCGCAATTATTGACGAATTACGCGCTCTGTTAGATGCAGAAAAAATTATTGGCTTGCAATTAATGGTCGATAAAATTGAAATTCGCGATAGTGTTTTATCCTATGTACAAAGGCTGATCGCCTTTACTCGGCAAGATTCTCATTACGCCTTCGGTCTTTCTACTCGCGCTGCTTTGGCGTTAATTCAAGCCGCCAAGGCTTGGGCAATGATCGCTGGGCGAGATTACGTTTTGCCCGACGATATTCAAATATTACTTGAACCCGTCGCGGCCCATCGCTTAAAGCCCGCTGCCGATAGTCAGGATGACGGCCCAGATTTAATTAAGCGGCTGCTGTCACAGGTGCCGGTAGTCGTTTAGCCATGCGGGCCAAAATCACAGCATTTATTCGCGGTCGTTTCGATGCTTGGTTGGAAAAACGCAGTCCACCGTGTAGCCAACTCTTACTCAATCAACGGCGCATTTTTATTATTCCATCCCGCGCAGGTGGTGGGTATTTGTTGATGTTATTCGGCTTGTTATTGCTGGCAATCAACTATCAAAATAATCTTATCTTTGCCATTACCTTTTGGCTGTTTAGTCTTTTTCTGGTCGCTATTCTGCATACTTACGCCAATCTGTCTGGCATTACGCTGCGCGCAGGCGCGGCGGAGCCCGTGTTTGCCGGCCAAGCTGCGGCGTTTCATTTGCACATAGAGCCGGGCCAGCGTGATCGTCATCGTTTGTATTTAGGCTTTGCCGATCAGGCTGAGGTCTGTTGTAGCCTTAGCGCAAAAGCGGGCGGGTCGAGTGTGCTATTAAAGTTTCCGACCCTGAAGCGCGGGGCGATGCGACCGGGCAGAATGACGATTACAACGCGCTATCCGCTGGGGATTTTGCGTTGTTGGGGTGCACCTAAATTAGATTGGCACTGCTTAGTATATCCGCAAGCGAAATGCTTGCGTCCCTTATTGAATAGCGCAGCGGAGGGTGAGGGGCGTATTCCTGATCTTGCCCGTGATAGCGATGAGTTCAGTGGTTTTCAACGTTATCAGCAGGGGCAGTCGCCGCGACGTATTTTCTGGAAAGCCTACGCTAAGGGGCAGGAGTTACAAAGCAAACAGTTTGAACAATCGCAGGCCGATGAATTAATTTTAGACTGGGATGAGCTTGAGGGCCTAGGAGTAGAGGATCGATTAAGTACTCTGTGCGCCTGGGCGCTGGACTGCAATACCCGTGGGCTTGCCTTTGGTTTATCGATGCCGGGTGTCAATATTGCGGCCGCAGGCGGTGGCGATCAACTTACTCGCGTATTGCGCGCCTTGGCCTTGTATTAATATGCGCTGCGCTGTGACCGGAGTTAAGCAATGAATGCTGCCGAGAATCGCCATGCGGTTATTTGGCTCTTGTTGGCCCAGCTTTTGGCGATATTGCCTTTGGTGGCGGTATTGCCATTTTGGATTGTTGCGGTGTGGGCAGGCGCGGCGTGGTGGTACTGGCGCATTATTATGGTGGGGTGGTCATTTCCCATCGCTGCGGTTAAGGGACTACTGGTCATTGCCTCGATGGTAGGCGTGTACCTATCATTTGCCTCGCTGTTAGCGTTAGAGGCGATGGTTGCGATACTTGTTTTGGCACTTATCTTAAAACTGCTAGAACTTAAAACCGAGCGCGACCACTGGCTGGTATTAATGCTGAGCTATTTTGTGGTCGCCTGTGGTTTATTGTTTTCCCAGCAAATTGTTGATGTCGCTCTCGCGTTACTACAAATTGCCGTGCTATTACTTGCCCAGCAAACTATGAATCGCGATAAAGCGACGGTGACCAGCATGTTGCGGTCGATGGCCGCAATGGCCTTACAATCCTTGCCGCTCATGCTTTTGTTGTTTGTTATATTTCCACGGATTGGCCCTTTATGGACTATGCCTTTACCCGGTGGGCAAGGGCAGACGGGCATGTCTGATTCATTGGAGTTTGGCGATATAGCCAGGCTGAGCCAGTCGGGTGAGTTGGCATTTCGAGTGCGCTTTGATGGTGAGCTGCCAAGTTCTGAGTCGCTTTACTGGCGTGGCTTAGTGCTAGATCAATTTGATGGCCGGCGCTGGAGCCGCAATGCCTGGCCATCGAAAAATAAAGTTACGCCGCCGGATATTGTCCAACCGGCAATTAAGTACACGGTAACCCTAGAATCTGGTCTTCACGAGTGGCTCTATGTATTGCCTGTGGGCAAAATTGATCGCAGCGATGTTTATTATAACGCGCAGCATCAGTGGTTAAGTAAGCGCGCGATTAGCGGCCGAGTGGAATATACGGCGGCCAGTAATTTCCGCCAAGCCCTGAAGGATAATACCGAGCCTGAGCGTCAAAATTTACAATTGGGCAGTCGTAGCGAAAATCCCCAAGCCCGAGCGTTGGCATTACAATGGCAAGAAAATAACGCAGACCCTGCTGAGCGGGTGGCAGCAGCAATTCATTTTTTTGAAACGACGGCCTTTGAATACACGCTGACTCCCATGGTGTTAGGTCAAAACAATGTTGACGAGTTTTTGTTTACCACGCGGCAGGGTTACTGCGAGCACTTTGCCGGTAGCTTTGTCTATTTAATGCGGGCGGCTGGGGTGCCGGCGCGGATTGTTGTTGGTTATCAAGGTGGCGAATTTAACAAACGCGATGGCTATTTATTGGTTCATCAATCAGATGCCCATGCATGGGCCGAAGTGTGGTTGGACGGTCGTGGCTGGGTGCGGGTTGACCCAACGGCAACTGTTGCACCGTCGCGTATACGACTAGGCGCGGATGCTCTGTTAGGTCGCCAGAGTGGTTATTTGAAAGACTCGCCTATGTCGCTTCGTCGTTTTGAGTGGGCAACGCGCTTACGTTATTTTGTCGATAATATAAATTATGCGTGGGCGCGGTGGGTATTGAATTTCGACGGCGATACGCAGAATAGTTTTTTGCGTGGCGTACTAGGAGAAATTAATCCTCAGCGCATGTTAATTGCGGTGATGTTAATCGGTGGTTTACCTTTGGCACTAGCGGCATTTTTTAGTTTGCGACTGCCCGTAAGACAACACGAGGATTTAGCCGCACGCTATTATTTACGTAGCTGTCGGGCATTATCACGGCGTGGTATTGTGCGCAGCGCTGGCGAGACCCCAGAGGATTTCCTAGCAAGGGTGAATTCCGAACAGGCCTGTTGGGCGGCATGGCTGGCAATGCAAACACGGTTATTTAGTGAGTGCTGTTATATTCCACAACAAAGCGCCACGTATCAGCAAAACTTGCGGCAATTAAAGCGTTTCCAGCGTCCGCGTAAATGGTTGGAACATAGTGAGAGTGTAAAGGGGTTTAAGCGTTGATTACCAAAGTTTCGATAGTCGTATTTTCTGTTGCATTGATGTTTTATCTGAATCGGATAGTTACTAGCATATTACTTAAATTTGCCGATAAAAATCGCATGTCTGCACTGCGCTTAGGTTATGTGCAAAAGGCAATTAATATTGGCTTTTTGTTACTCGGTTTTATTTTAGTCTGCTTTTTATTTGGTTTAGGTTACCAGCAGGTTTTTATCTTTTTGTCGTCGTTTTTGGCGGTGTTGGGTATCGCCCTTGTAGCGCAATGGTCGATCCTTAGTAACATCACCGCAGGTGTCATCATCTTTTTTGCCTTTCCGTATCGCATTGGTGATCGTATAAAAGTGGTTGATAAGGATGATGATATTAGCGGTAGGATTGTGGAAATAGCGCTATTCCATGTGCTTATTCGTCGCGCTGACGGCAGTACCGTAACATATCCCAATAGCATTATTTTGCAAAAGGCGGTGATTAAATTGACAGGTAATGCATCGCCCGTGAATGAGGTGAGCGTAGTGAAATCGGCTGATAATACGGAGCTAACTCCGGTGTCTAAAAAAGAAGATCCACAATGTTAAGCACTCAAGCTCGATAGGCTTTATAAAACAGTCGCGCACAATGAGCTGCATAGTCCTTTAGCTCGGAGTCTGATTTGATTTTTGCTAGACCCAGCACGCTGCGAAATTGCGATTCACATACGATCATGGCGATCAGCTGGCTGGCGGCAACGTCAATGTTATCTATTGCTAATGTGCCTAATGTATTTTGCTCTGTTAGATATACTGCGAGCTGAGTACGAATCTTTCCAGGCCCGGCTTCCCAAAATAATTCCCCGACTTCTGAACGGCCCGCTTCAGCGACACAAACTCGAAACATGCCAATGGCATCGTCGCTGGTGAGTAGGGCGCATAGGTGGGTGCAAAAGAATATCAAATACTCTTCGCAGTGCAGTGGGTTTTTGATTTTGCTCGGTGCTAATTCGTACTCTTCACATTTGCAGTCGATAGCGGCGGTGAACAACTGTTGTTTATTGCCAAAATGACTGTATACGGTTTGCTTAGAGACGCCGGCTGATTTAGCTATTTCTTCCATGCTGACTTTTTCAAAGCCGTTGGTGATAAAGAGCACGCCTGCCGCATCTATAATTTGCGTGCGCTTTTCTTCACTTTTTAGTCTGACGCGTTTTTCTTGCACGGTGCGATATACCTTATCTGCGAAAGCTCGGTGATGTTGCCGAATTGTAATCCCAATTTATACAAAATAGACTGGACAGTCCAGTATGGTTTATCTATATTCGAGCCAATCTAGAGTATATCGAGTATTTGGCTATGGAACGATTTATTGTCCTGAAGGGTTTGGTGGCGGCGGCTTTGATTCTGCCCTTATTAGCTCAGGCCGAGGTCACACTTCAGAACGTGAGTAGTACCGCTATTGAGCGTTTACCGGCTTACGAAGCCCAGCGCTTATTTGCGGGCAGAGTGATTGGCAGCCAGCGAGCGGATATTGGTTTTGAGCTGGCGGGACAGGTTGCCGAGGTTACGGTTGAAGATGGTCAACAGGTAAAGGCGGGGGAAATTCTTGCGCGACTCGATACCCGTGCCTTAGTTATCGAAAAGGCTGAACTGACAGCGGCGCGGCGTGAGGTTGGCGCACGGCTTGATCAGCTAGATAAAGATCTCATTCGTTTTAATAACTTGCGCGAAAGTGGTTATGTGTCGGTGGGGCAGCTAGACGAATTAAGGTCTCGCCGCGCAGAGGCAGCGGCACAGTTGTCGCAGGTTGATGCTCGTCTTAACGGTGTTGCATTACGAATGAAAAAGTCGAGTATGACTGCGCCTTTCGCCGGAGAAATCTCTACCCAACAGTTAGAAAAGGGCTTTTTGGTTAGTGCCGGGCAGCCGCTCATGCAGTTAGTGGTTACAGGCAATACTGAAGCGGTGTTTGGTATTTCCGATCGCTTAGGCCGAAACCTGATTTATGGTCAATCTTTGGCTGTTTCCGGCGATTTCGGTGAGTGGCCGGCATCGATTATTTCTGTGGCTCAAAACCTAGATTGGCGAACTCAGACTCGCACAGTACGCGTGCAGTTACCGGTAGATGCGCCCGCAGTAGACGGAAATACAGCGTATCTCCACTTACCTGAAACACGTGATGTGGCTGGTTTTTGGCTTCCTTTAACGGCCTTGTTAGAAGATGTACGGGGAACGTGGGCAGTGTATTCACTTGCCGCGGTTGAAGACGGAAGCTATCAATTACGCAAGCGCTCAGTGCAGCCGGTTTATCAATATCAGGGGCGTGTGTTCGTTGATGGTGAACTGAAAACGGGTGACCGTGTGGTAACTGCTGGCTTGCACCGGGTGTCGCCAGGTTTACATGTTAGTTTGGCGGCAGAGTAATTCGATATGCTTTCAAGAATGCTGACTAATCCCCGCATGGTTGCGCTGCTTAGCGCGCTTATTTTGGTTGCAGGACTTGCCGCAGTGGCGAGTTTGCCACGTCTTGAAGACCCTCATATTGTTAATCGACATGCGATATTGGTGACGCCGTTTCCTGGTGCCAGTGCGGAGCGGGTTGAGAGTCTTATTGCTGAACCACTTGAAAATTCCATTAGGACTGTACCAGAGGTATTACATATTACCTCCCACTCCAGTGGTGGCGTGTCGGTCATAGTCGTGCAGCTAGATGATGCCGTACAGCAAGATGCGAGTAATCAACTTTGGGCTGAATTGCGGGATAAAATTCAACAAACGGCGCGGCAGCTACCCGCTGGCGCTGGGGAACCGTATTTAGATACCGATCGGAATTACGCCTTCACCTGGATTGGCGCATTAAGTTGGGAGGGTGACGGACCAGCGGATTTGCTCCGCATAGGGCGGTATTCTGAAGAGCTCGCCAGTAGATTACGGAATTTAGCAGGCACCGATATTGTTAAAGTCGTTGGCGCGCCTAGCGAAGAAGTTCAGGTTAAAGTCGATGTCGTAAAAGCGGCCGCAGTCGGTCTCGATGTTCCTAAAATTGCAGCACTACTGGCGAATAGCGATGCTAAAACGGCGGCTGGTGAATTAAGTAATGATACCCAGCGCATCGCCCTTGAGTTGATTGGCGGCTTTGATGCGGTTGAGCGAATACGGCGCACGCCTCTGCTAACACTGGCCGAAGGCGGATCGCTGCAGTTGCAGGATATCGCCAGCGTATATCGAGGCGAACCGGATGCGCCCCATGATATGGCCATTGTGAGCGGTGAGCGCGCGGTTGCGATTGGTTCGCGGATGTTGCCAGATATGCGGGGAGATCATTGGACGGCGGTGCTACAGGCCGAAGTCGCTGACTTTATGCAAACATTACCCGATGAAATCAAGCTCAAAGAACTCTTTGTTCAAGAGGGCTATAACGATGTCCGTCTCGGCGATTTAATTAATAATATATTACTGGGCTTTGTCTTCATCTTTGCGATTCTCCTTTTCACCTTGGGCTGGCGGTCTGCGGTGATCGTCGCGGTGTCACTGCCGCTAACAATGTTGTTTTCGCTGGCGTGTATGCGAATGACCGATATGCCTATTCATCAGATGTCGGTGACAGGGCTAATCGTTGCATTGGGGATTATGGTCGATAACGCTATTGTGGTAGCCGACACCGTTATGCGTAACCGGCGTGATGGCTTTTCGGCCTCGGCGGCGGCAACCAAGGCGTTGCGTCATCTCTGGGTGCCCTTGCTTGGCTCTACCTTAACCACGGTATTAACGTTTATGCCGGTTGTGCTAATGCCTGGGCCGGCAGGTGAATTTATTGGGCCCTTGGCGCGTGCAGTAATATTTTCATTAGTTGGCTCATGGATAATTTCACTGTTTATTATCGCGCCGGTGGCAGGTAAATGGCTGGCTAATAATCAGAGCAGTGGTGTTTCTGCGCCACGTTTAAATAGTTGGTTTCGTCGGCAATTAGCGTGGGTATTACTTCGGCCGCGGCGGATGATGTTGGTGGCGTGCGTATTACCCGTCTTGGGCTTTATTACTAGTCAAACCTTGCCAGAGCAGTTTTTCCCACCCTCAGATCGCGACATGATCAATCTCGAATTGTATCTGCCGGAAGGTAGCAGTATTGAGCAAACTCGGCGCGCCACGGAGCAACTTACTGAGGTAATAAATAGTCATCCAGAAATTGAGTCTTTACATTGGTTTATTGGTCGCAATGCCTTGTCCTTTTATTACAATTTAAGCGATAGCAAAGACGGCGCCTCGTACTACGCGCAGACAATGATGAAGATGGTGGATTTCAGTCAGGCTAACCGATTAATTGATGTATTACAGCGAGAATTGGACGAGAAATTTCCCAATTATCAAATTATTGTTCAGCGTCTTGCTCAAGGGCCACCAGCTAACGCACCGGTTGAACTTCGTTTGTATGGCAGTAGCCTGCCTCGATTGAAAGCCTTGGGCGATGAGCTGCGTAGGATCGCACAGGAAACCGACGGTGTGGTCCACGTCCGCGACTCGCTTGGTCAAGTTGTGCCCAAAATTTGGCTCGATATTAATGAGAGTGAAGCACAGCGCAGTCAGGTCGGTTTAAAAGATATCTCGTCTTTGTTGGCGGCGAGTATCGACGGTGTAGTTAGTAGCAGTATGTTGGATAGCACCCAACAACTGTCCGTTCGCGTTTCTGGCGCTGGGGTGAAAGCGTCTAGTATTGATACCTTAATGTCATTCCCCTTGGCCTTACCAACCGGAGCTAGGCCTTTGTCTGCCTTGGCAACGGTGGAGCTGTTGCCTGCACAAGCAAAGATTTCTCGCCGCGATGGTCGACGTGTCAATATGGTCGAAATCTTTATCAGGGATGATGTTCTTCCCGCCGAAGTATTGGGGCGCATTAAAGCGCGATTGGTGGAAGAGGGGGTTGAGGTACCGGTCGGCTATAGCCTTGAGATTGGCGGTGAGTCCGAAAGTCGTAATCAGGCCGTAGGCAATCTCATGGGTAGCGTAGGAATTATTTTAGTGCTGCTCATTGTGACCGTGGTCATGGCCTTCGATTCCTTTCGTTTATCCGCCTTGGTGTTTATTGTTGCTATTCAGTCTGCAGGTATGGGAATGCTTAGCCTGTGGCTTGGCCAATACCCCTTTGGGTTTACGGCAATTATTGGCTTAATGGGGTTGATGGGCTTGGCAGTGAACGCGGCGATAGTAATCCTAACCGAATTAAAAGCTTCACCACTGGCAATGACCGGCGACAAGGCAGAGATCGTCGATATTGTATCTGTGTGTACCAAGCATATAAGCTCAACGACCATCACTACTGTCGCCGGGCTGATCCCTTTAATTCTGTCAGGGGGTGGGTTTTGGCCACCTTTTGCGGTGGTTTTGGCAGGTGGTACGGTGTTAACCACCATCTTGTCTTTGTTTTTTGTACCCGCCGCATTTTTGGTTTTAAGGAAACCGTATTTCCTGAAGTATTTACCGCAAAAGACGGGTGCAGAAATGGCCAAATGATGTTGGCCAAAACCTGATGTTTAAGCGCTGGGTGTTGTCGCCAGCGCTTTTCTCACCGACATACAGTCGCTATTTTCTGATATTGGAATGATGTACCTAGCTTAGCTACGGTGCTTTATCGCCGTATGTTTGCCAGTTATTGTTATACTGCGACCATGATTGGAGCGTATCGAAAGATAGCGCGGAATATTTGATGAGAGCAGGCCATGAATTTAAACAAAGACATTCAGCAGTTAAATAATAAATTAGACCTATTGCGTCGTAAGTTAGATGATGCCAAGGCGAAAGATAATCAATCCTTGGTTCTGCAATTTAAACGCGAATTAGGTGTAGTTAGCAAAAAAATCGCTAGTATTAAAGGCATGCAGGACCGTAAGAATTCGGCCCAAAGCGAGGAATTGAAAGCGTTGGCATTTCATCGCAGCCTAAGTAAAGTCGAACAAGCAGATATGGGTAAGTTTAAGAAGTCTGTACGCGGTTTGGTTGTTGTTCATCCCTTGACGTCGCTGGGCAAAGAGATGGGCATTTCTGAAGTGACAGGCTATGCGCCAAAGCCTTTTTAGCGTGCATTGAAATCAAGAAGTAGGCATCGGTTGTAGTTTATATAAAGGCGTTAGCGCGGCGATAAAGGCAGAACGCTGAACTGAATTGCGAACTTAGCAACAAGCGAGGTGAATATGAGTGTGGCAGATAAAACAAATGAAGCGTCTGACTCCAGCAGTTGCCCAATCAAAGCGGAGCGCCCTGCTAGCCGGCGGGTAAATGGCAGCCAAAAAACCCTTGGTATAGGCATGACCATAGAGCGGTTTTTACCGAGTAAGCAACTTCGTATGATCGGCGCGTGGGCTTTTCTTGATCATATCGGGCCTGCAGATGTTAGTGATAACGATGGTATTCAAGTTGGCCCGCACCCTCATACCGGATTACAAACGTTTACTTGGATGATTGAGGGTGAGCTGCTGCATCGCGATTCGCTGGGCTACACCCAACTAATTCGGCCGGGGCAAGTTAATTTAATGACCGCGGGAAAGGGGATTAGTCACTCAGAGGAGTCTCCAGAGAATCGCCCTGCCGAATTTCATGGTGCGCAGTTATGGATTGCATTGCCAGAGCAGTATCGGTTTATTGAACCGGCGTTTGAGCATTTTCCAACGCTTCCCAAATCGGAAATATCAGGGTTAGAGATTACCGTAATAGCGGGCGAGGCGTTTGGGCTTAGCGCGCCAGCGACATTTTATTCGCCATTAATGGCGGCAGACTTTTTTGCTAAAACCAGCGAGCTTGCGACATTAGCGCTTAATCCAGATTTTGAATATGGCGTTTTAGTGTTGGAGGGGAATATCAGTGTCGCCGGTGAAAGTCTTGATACCACTGAGCTTTTATACCTTTCCTGTGGTCGTGAAAGTATCGACATTAAGGCAGATAAGGCTAGTCGATTTTTACTGATTGGCGGTGCGCCTTTTAAAGAAGATGTTTTAATGTGGTGGAATTTTATCGGTCGTAGCAAATATGAAATTAGTGGTTTTGTTGCTGATTGGAATAGTGGTGAATCTAAGGACTTTGGCAAAGTTGAAGGCTATCCAGGGAAGAGTCTGATGGCGCCGTTGGCACCGTGGGGATAGGCGAGCCCCGTGTTGTTCCGAAAAAAGATGTAAGTACGAAAATCGCCCCATCTACGCTGCTGCTTTCGGCTCACACAGCTTCCGTTTAATTAGTGCGCTCCTTACAACTCGCCGAACATCACAGAAGCGGAGTGGGGGTGCAGCCACTACTGACAATGATAAGTAGCTGCAGTCCTAAGTTGAGGCCGCGGATGCGGCCTTTTATATTACTGGCTACATTACTCTGCTGGTAATAACGCTTTTAACTGCTTTTCAAGTTGTTTAATTCGATTTGCCATGTCATCTAGCTGGGTGTATCGCACCGAGTTTCGGCGCCATTTTTTAACGTCCTGCATCGGCGGTGTCGAGGCAAATACGCCGGCTTCGGTATTGCCCTTGGTGACAATGGTGCCGCCATGGAAGTGGCTATTATCGGCGATGCTAATGTGACCATTTATGGCCACAGCGCCTGCAACGGTACAGTTTTCGCCGATGTTTGCACTGCCAGCTATACCCACACAACCTGCAATAGCAGAGCGTTTACCAATTTTGACGTTGTGGGCAATATGAACGAGATTGTCGATGATCACGCCGTCGTGGATAACGGTATTGCCTAGGGCGCCACGGTCTATCGAACAATTAGAGCCGATTTCTACATTATCGCCAACTACCACGGCACCTAATTGATGAATTTTCTTCCAGCCGTCGCGGCTAGGTGCGAAGCCAAAGCCGTCAGAGCCAATAACGGTTCCACTGTGGATTATGCAGCTTTTACCTAGACTCACGCCGTGATAAATCACCACATTCGGGTGGATAAGGGTGTTGTCATCAATACTGGTGCGATCACCGATAGATACTCCAGAGTAAAGCCTAACACCGCTACCGATACGAGCGTTCTCTCCCACCACACAATTAGCGCCAATGGAGGCACTGGGATCAATATCTGCGCTGGCGGCGACAACTGCGGAGGGGTGAATACCGGCAGGTAGTAATGATAGTGATTCAAATAGCGCAGACACCTTGGCGTAAGCGAGGTAGGTGTTGGCGACAATCAGCTTGTTACCGGCGTATTTGTCGGCAAAATCGGCGTTAAGAATAACAGCGCCGGTCGCGGATTCGGGCAGGTACTGTAAATAGGATTCTTGATTGATAAAGGACAGCTCAGATGCCGAAGCGCATTGCAAGTCTGCAATACCAGAGATTATGTGATCGGCATTGCCGACTAATTCGGCATCGAGGTATTCAGCCAGCGCTAGCAGGTTTATGTTCGTTTTATTCATCGGGTTCTCTCCGTCGATACCCAGTTCAGCGCGCGTAGCGAGTTCATACGCGAAGCTAGGGTGTGATTGGATTGCAGGCCTGAATCGCAGTATAACTGCGTGCAATTAGGCATCTAATCCCCTGAGTAAAATGTATTTACCGACGTTTCGAAAACCTTGTCGGCATTGTACGCATCACAGGCTTATTGCATTTAGTTATTTTTGTGAAAATTTTGGTTTATGTGACGATATGTGCAGGTCTACCCAAAATTGTCGCTAGCAAGAGCCAGTCACCCTAGCTAGGCATGGTTTTTTTGTCCATCTTTGCGACCACCATAACAAGTATTGCGCCAGCCACTAGCCCGATAACACCGTTAAATAGATTTTGGGCGAGCGCATTGGCAAGGCCGCCACTGAAAGCATGTATATGAGAAAGGGCAAATCCTAGCTCAATATAGTGATCTACGCCGTGAGTTAATATGCCGCCACCAACCAGAAACATCGCCAAGGTGCCTACCACCGTTAATGTCTTCATGAGCGCGGGGGCCAACCATAGTAAAAATCCACCGATAGATTTTATGGCAGCAGTGCTGGATTTTAGTAAATATAAGCCAAGGTCATCAATTTTTACAATTAGTGCGACCAAACCATAAACGGCCAAGGTAATACTGACTGCGACAATAGACAAGACCAAGACCTGCTTGGCAAAGGGCGCTTCCTGAACCGTGCTCAGCGCAATTACGATAATCTCTAAGCTCAAAATAAAGTCGGTGCGAATCGCGCCTTTAACTCGCTCTTTTTCCATGGCGAGTAAATCCGCAGAGCTATTTCCTGCCAGTGCTTTAGCTTGGGAATGATCTTTGGTGTTTCGATGGCTAATGGCATGCCAGACCTTCTCTGCGCCCTCAAAGCACAAATACAGGCCGCCAACCATCAACACCGGCGTAATCAACCAGGGCATAAATAAACTGGCTAATAAAACGATCGGCACAATGATGACTTTATTAAGCAGGGAGCCTTTGGCCACGGCCCACACCACTGGCAGTTCACGTTCAGCTCGCACATTGCCAACTTGCTCAGCGTTTACGGCTAAGTCGTCGCCCAATACACCGGCGGTCTTTTTAACTGCAACTTTAGACATTACTGAAATATCGTCCAGCAAGGTCGCAATATCATCAAATAGGGCTAAAAGGGAGCCGGCGGCCATGGGAAAAAAATCCTTTGGTGTGAATAAATATCGGCAAAGCATACTACATCAGTACGAATTAAATACGCTTTGGGTGCAGAGGATCTAGCAATATTCATTACGAGATTCTGGTCAATTTTTTCTGCATCGAAATAGTATCTGCTTGTGATGATCTGACTTGGGGGAGCGCAACTCTTACAAGCTAAGTATCCAAGTCGACAAGTGGCGACACACATTGGAGTAGGGGCAAGCAACGGCAGTACGCAAAATGACTACTTACTATTTAGCAAAAACTAATAACTAAGCGAGTAGTGCTTATTACTTAAAGCGGCGATATAAGAACTCTGTGGTGACCGAATATTTACGCGGAACCTCTCGTTAGAAATGGTTCGCTAGAGTATAGTCGCAAGGTTTTCTAGCTTTGCCGTAACACAATTTAAAATGGATTTCTAAGGTCTGCATTAATGGAGTTAGCAATGATCAATTTTTACAAATTTACCTCCGTAGTTTTGTTTTCTTCTGCTCTGCTAGCCTGTGGTGGCAGTGGTGGCAGTGGTGGAGGGTCTGGTAGTCCAGGCAATGAGGCTCAGAGCATTTCAGTAACACCTTCATTGGGCAAAGTCAGCCAAGTGAAAATCGAAATTTATAAAGACGATGGACAGACTTTGCTGGGCAGCGCGACTATTGCCGATGAAGGCGGCATTGTGATGGATGTGGGAGGATATCAGGGCCCCATTTTAGCTAAGATGACAGCGCTGCAAGATGCTACATATTTTGACGAGGCGGTGGGAACAAATATCGATTTGCCTGAAGGGCTAACCTTGCACGCGCTTAGTGGCAGTGTTGGTAATTTAGCAATCACGCCTTTAACAGAACTAGCTTACCAATTTGCCTTGGTACACGAAGCCTTTCCCCTTAGCGAGTCGTCAGTAGCTATGTTGAATAGCGCGATCAATACAGTTTTTGCGCCTAATGTGAATAGTATTTTGTCCGCTCCCGCGCTGTTGGGTGATCCGGCGGTAACTAGTTTGGCTGACGATGAAGCCGGCAATTATGCGCTGGTGCTGGCTGCTTTTGCCTTAGTCGCAGAATATGATGTCTCTGGCCAACCTGCCATCGCCACGTTAAATGCGCTAACGCAAGACATTGCTGACGGTCGTATCGATGCTCAAAAAAATGGCGACCAGATTGCCAACTCGCCGTACAGTTCTTTTATGTTCGATTTTAATGTCGCTTTGGGCAAAGCAGCATCAAGCTATGATTATGCTGGGGATCAGAATGCAAGCGCTGTTTCGGATCTTGTTTTAGTGCTGCGAGAACCCGAGGGCGGAACTAGCACCGCTGTGGCATGCAATCAAACGTGGCAGCTTACAGATGGCTTGAACTACCAATTGGTTTACCAGCTAACAGAAGGATTAAATGGCTATATAACTACAACGTCGTCGGATACTACTATATTAGGCGGTGTTGAGTTTAACGGCGAACAAACCTTCGAGGCGACCTCAGCTCTTGAGGTGGTAACTAGTATTGCTCCCGAGCAGGTTTTTGAGGTGACAAACTTAAGTTATCAAAGTGGTACAGAGACTGGTGAAGAATTGCTGGTACACGGTTTTATTGAAAGCAAAATTCAGGAAGGCTTTACCTTCGATACTATTGTCTCGAATACACCGAGTGAGCTTCTTCTCTTCAATTTGAATCGAGGTGATAGCTACAGCCAAACGTTTGAGCAAAATCAAAAGCAACAAGCTAATGGTATTCCACTTCAAGACTCAACGACGATAGTTGAGTATGAGATGCGGTACGTAGGCCGGGAAACTATTATTGTCCCTGCTGGCGCATTTGAAGCTTGTAAGTTTTCTATTTCGGGAGGACCGCGACGCGTACTGCTTAGCAGTGGTGCTGTTGTTGAGTTTAATGATGACGAAGCTAATGATTTTTGGATTTCAGTTGATAGCGGCCTATTACTTAGGCGTGTAGTGGGGCTAAATGAAGAGCTTTTATTAGAGGCGACAATTGCTGATCAAGCTATTAAGGGCAATTAACGAATATTTTTGCCGAGTGATTGTATTTGGTATTTAGATGATTTGTCTGCGTGATTACTTTGCCGTTTTTACGCAGACAAATAAGGCATTTCCCGATTCTTTGTTCCACGGAATAAGCTTCTGGAAGTCATGTTCAAAAATATGAACTTCAAAATACGGGTTCAGTAAGTTCTGCAATTCCTTAAAACTTATCGCTACCATCGGGTGTTCGTCTTGCCATGATTGGGTGGTATTTGCGGTGGTTTTTTGAATATGTAGTTTAAGAGCTTGTTGTTCACCGCTACCGCAGTAATGCCATTTAGAGCTAAAAATAAATTCGTTGCTGCCTTGTGTAGCCGTGTGACTAGTAAACGAATTGTTGTTGATTTTGTTCTTATCAACGGCGTTAAAACAGAATACTCCGTTAGCCGACAGGGCTTTGTGAGCACTGCTAATGCAATGTTTTAATTTAGTAATATCACCGCTGTAATGGATTGAGTACAAGAAGCAGGTGATGACATCGACAGGTTCCGTTACGGTAAACATACACATATCTTGTTGGCTAAATCGCGCTTCTGGACAGCGTTGCTGAGCGATATCTAGCATTGGCTGATTTATATCTAGGCCGCTGCAATGGTAGCCGCGATCGATAAAATGGCGAATATGTGGACCTGTGCCGCAGCCTAAATCTAAATGGCCTATGCCCCCGTTCCCGAAAATTTGATGTAGTCGATGTGCTGTGTCGCTTTGGGCCTGGTAATCGATGTCAGCGCACATAAGATCGTAATAAGCTGACAGGTCGGTATAGAGAATGTTATCGGGCATGAAGGTTGGCGCGGCGGATGTTAAGAGTGGCGCAGTATAGCAATTGCCTGTGTTTTGAAAAGGAAGAGCGGCCGAATAGTTGCAAACTCCCCGGCCTTTTTGTGCTTGTTAGTAGTTTATTGCGGACCTGTTTGATTGTTAGGGTCAGTCCATGGCGCCGACCAAATGTAATCTCCAGAGAGGAAGTACACCGCATCGTCATGAATTACTGAGCGATTTTGTCCGCCGTACCAGTTTTCGTTGGGGGCAGGGCTGGCGATGATGTTGCCGATTAAATCTAGACTCGCTGCTGCGGGATTAGTCTTGCCGTTGATTTCCATCAGGTACAGGCGGTTTTCGTTTATATAACCACCTTGTTCGCTATTGTAAGAAGATTGCACGGGAACCGTTAGGCGATCGCTGCCGTCTGCTTGTTGTAGGTACGTAAATGCGTGGCGATTGTATTGCGCTTCTGAATAATTCCAGCCGCCTTCTTTACCTAATAGCACGGTAGCTAACTCCAGTGGATTCGCAATATCCGCAACGTTAAACAAGCTGAGTTTTACAAGGCCTTGATTCTGCGCTGATTGACCAAGGCCAAGTAATAGCTCGTCGTTCACCGGATGCAAAAAGTCTGAGAATCCGGGTATTTCCAGTTCACCCGCAATATAGGGGTCGGCTGGGTTGCTGAGATCGAGCACGTATAGCGGGTCAATTTGTTCGAAGCTAACCAAGTACAAGCGGTCATCTAAAAAGCGAACGCCATATAAAGATTCATTCGGTTTACCTAGCTCGGTGGGTCTGTTGCTGTTTGGCAGAGTTGCAAGCGGATCTAGGCGCAAATCGTCGCTGGCTTCCTGCAGAATGGTTAATTGGTGGTCGCGCAGGTCTGCACTATCGCCAGTGTAGCGGGTAGTGATGACACGCAATTGATTGCCTTTTTCAGACATTCTGAAATCAACTTGGCCGCGACTCCATAATTCACCGGCCAATTCGGCTGAGCCTCGATAGATCGGCTTACCTGCGCCTAGGGCAAATTTATGGATTCGGGTCCGACCTTCACTATTATCGTAGCGTGCTTGGCTTAGGTAGATTGCATTGGACGACATATAAACACCGTTGGCATCTTCGTCGTAGCAGGTGGTTTGGGCGTTGCTGGGATTGTTTAAAGGCACGGCGGTTATGCTGGTAATGACCGGATAGGTATAGTCATTAGTTTTGTCGTCACGTGTAATCAGGCAATCCTGCGCCGAAAATAATGGCCGTGTTTGCTCGTTGACGGTGATATTTGGAATGATGTCCGCTGGCGTCGCGTTAACGAGAACTTGTTTGTTCGCGTTGGCCTCTTGTTGGTTGGCAGGGTAGTAGTAAATAGTATCCCAGTGCGGTGTGTGGCGGCTGATGAGATAGAGTGTGTCGCCAATGCGACGGCTGTCGACAAAGCCGCCGTCAATGCGGATATCCGATGTCTTCTCAATGCTGTCTATATTGCTGGTGTCGTATACTTTGACCGAGAGTGACTGCTGGCCCCATGGTGCGATTTGCCGCCAAACATCACCGTAGCTGCCGTAATACTGGCTGGTACCGATGCTGATTAAACGATCATTTTGCACGTACAAGCCCTGTACGTATTCCCCATCTGTAAGAGGAATGCTTGTTACTTGCTGAGCCGTCGCGTTATTTGGATTGGTGCTTAAAATACGAATACTACCGGGGTTTTGAGGGTTCTGTGGTGCAACGAGGGAGTCGTTGGCAAAGCTCGCGTCGCTTTGGCTGATAAAACAGCAGGTTTGCTGGATGGTCGGCACGATATAAAGATAGTCGCCGTCGTATTTGAGCACATCAAATTCATCGACCTTGTTTTCGAGGGCGTAGGTGCTGGAATAGCTATTGGAGGATTCGCTGTCAGTGGCCGCACCTTCTTGAGGTGCGCTTAGGTCTTGCTCGCTACGGTTTATTTGAGTGTAGGCAGCCTTAAAGCGCGTTACGAATTCTTCTTCGCTACTGACAGCGCGTAGCATACTCTTTGATTGATCGCTGTCGATGCTAGGGCTTTTGCCACCGCCAGAGCCGCCGCCACAAGATGCCAACATGACGCACAGCAAGATGATGCGCGATTGCATGAGGGTGCCAGGGTTCCAAATAGTGAATACCTCGTTTTTCATTGCGATATGCCCTTGCTCTTAAATGTGTAAATCAAACTTTGAGGCTGCGACCTTGGCGAGTGGCCACTTTAATTTTTATACCTATCCATTAGTTTAGCCCGACTGTCAGCAATGTAAATTAGTAGTTGCACTAAGCCATAGGCGAGAGCCAGCTTTGCTGTGTAATACCGTGAAATACTTACAGTCGTGAGGAGCTTTACGGTAAGCTTTGAGAAATTTCACGACATTCTGTGTTTATGCGTTATTACAGTTTAGAAAAATACATCAATTTGTTTGATGGCTATCGCAAAGTTTTTAAAATTGATAGCCATAATTTAATGCTGCTACAGCTCGATGGTTCTCGTTATTTAATAGAGAGCAACTGCCCGCATCGCGAGTATCCACTGAGTAGCTCAGATGTGGATGGTCTGGAATTGGTGTGTCCGCAACATGGCTATCGGTTTGATATACAAAGCGGCACGCTAAATCACTTTAGTGAAGAGCCCTGTCGAAATTTACGCTGCTTTGAGTTGGTAGATCGAGATAATGAAATTGGGGTGATGCTGGAGTATTAAGGCAAGGCTTTATACGCAGGTATTAAAAAGCCCGAGCAGTTTTCACTGCTCGGGCTTTTTTCGGATTTAACTAAGTTTATTACTTAGCTGCAGCCGCTTTCTTTTCTTTCTCTTTGGCAATAACTGCCTCAGCTACGTTATTTGGGCATGCTGAGTAGTGCGAGAACTCCATAGAGAACTGGCCGCGACCAGAGGTCATAGTACGCAAAGTGCTGATGTAACCAAACATTTCTGAAAGAGGTACATCTGACTTAATGCGAACGCCTGTGGTGTTTGGCTCTTGGCCAGAAATCATACCGCGACGACGGTTAAGGTCGCCGATAACATCTCCCACGTGATCTTCTGGGCTGTATACATCCACTTTCATGATGGGCTCAAGAAGTTGTGGGCCAGCTTTAGGCATAGATTGACGGAAAGCGCCTTTTGCAGCGATTTCGAAGGCGATTGCCGAGGAGTCAACCGCGTGGTAGCCACCGTCCATCAGCTCAACTTCAACGTCGAGTACGGGGAATCCAGCTAATGGGCCTATACCCATCATAGAGCGGAAGCCTTTCTCGATAGCTGGGAAGAATTCTTTAGGAACGTTACCGCCCACAACAGAAGACTTGAAGGTGAAGCCTGTGTTTGCTTCGCCTGGTTTGATTTTGTAGTCGATTTTACCGTACTGACCAGAACCACCAGACTGCTTCTTGTGAGTGTAGCTGTCTTCAATAGCCAGAGAGATTGTCTCGCGGTAAGCAACCTGCGGTTGGCCTACAGTCAAATCAACACCGTAGGTACGTTTAAGAATGTCTACCTTGATATCAAGGTGTAATTCACCCATCCCTTTAAGGATGGTTTCGCCTGAATCGATATCAGTTTCAACACGGAACGTTGGATCTTCTGCAACCATTTTACCGATCGCAATACCCATTTTCTCGGTTGAGCCTTTGTCTTTGGGTGTTACAGAGATAGAGATAACTGGCTCTGGGAAGACCATCGCTTCAAGTGTGCATGGGTGCTTTGGATCACACAGGGTGTGACCGGTTTGCACGTTTTTCATACCCACGATAGCGATGATGTCACCGGCTTGCGCAAAGCTTAATTCGTTACGCTCGTCGGCTTGCATTTCAACCATACGGCCAACACGCTCAGACTTGCCAGTGAACGAGTTAAGGATGGTGTCGCCTTTGTTCAATTTACCAGAGTAAATACGCACGAAGGTTAGGGCGCCGAAACGGTCGTCCATGATTTTGAAAGCTAGTGCGCGGAAAGGCTCGTCAGCAGATACGATTGCGTATTTGCCGTTTGGATTACCTTCTTCGTCAGTTAACGGCTGTGGGTTAACTTCAGTTGGCGTTGGCAAGTAGTCAACAACAGCATCAAGTAATAGCTGCATGCCTTTGTTTTTAAAGGCAGAACCACAGTAAGTTGGGAAGAATACAAGATCCAAAGTACCTTTACGGATGCAGCGTTTGATGTCTTCGTCAGAAGGTTGTTCACCTTCCATGTAAGCCATCATCACGTCGTCGTCCATTTCAACTGCGTTTTCAATCAGTTGCTCACGGTACATTTCAACGTCGTCAACCATGTCGGCTGGTACGTCTTCAACGGTGTAGTTTTCTGGTTGCCCAGTTTCATCCCAAATGTAAGCTTTACGGCTTAACAGATCGACAACACCTTTGAACGTGTCTTCGCGGCCGATAGGCAGGGTCATGATTAATGGCTTGGCGCCAAGTACTTTAGTAACTTGCTCGGTTACGCGGATGAAGTCAGCGCCGATGCGGTCAAGTTTGTTTACGAAAATAAGACGCGATACTTTAGAGTCGTTCGCGTAGCGCCAGTTGGTTTCTGACTGAGGCTCAACGCCGCCAGAACCACAGAATACGCCGATACCGCCATCAAGAACTTTCAGCGAGCGATATACTTCTACAGTAAAGTCAACGTGGCCCGGTGTGTCGATAACGTTGAAGCGAGTGCCTTTCCAAAAACAGCTTACCGCTGCTGACTGAATGGTAATTCCGCGCTCAGCTTCTTGTTCCATGAAGTCGGTAGTTGACTCGCCTTCATGAACTTCACCGATTTTATGAATTTTACCGGTCAGCTTAAGAATACGCTCGGTAGTGGTGGTCTTACCGGCATCAACGTGGGCGAAAATACCAATATTTCTGTAAAGGGATAGATCAGTCATAGCGCTCTCTAAATAAGCTGGGTTGAAAATAGGCGGCTAATGTACAGCAAATTAGCCAATTTTGCTTGTAGAAATATCAAGAAGAGCTCGATTGAGCGTATTTTTTTGCGTAAATATGCCGAGAACCCCAGAAAAAAGTGTTTTGTCATATTTTGATAACAAATATGACCAGAATCCGTCATGTTTTCAGCGGTTTGGCGGTGTAGCTGGCTGGCTTGAGAATGGTGTGCCACCTAGGAGTTACGTGGCGCAATTGCTCAGGAAAATCGACGTAAGTAGTACGGTTGCTCCGCGTGCTCCCACATACGGTCGAACCGTTCTTGGTAGTGGCGCACTTTAGGTGGGAGATGGTAGCTACACCAGCTGTTTTCGGGGGCGCCGTTCGGGTATGCGAATATACCGCTGCTATCGGCAAGTACAAAAAAATCCTCTGATTCAGTGCGGTAGTCGCTGGGCAATATGCGTAGAGGTATAGCTGAAGGTAATCGTTGACTGAGCTCAAGCAGCGGGTGGCGACATTCTCTGAGCGGGGTTTCGTCGCAAATCAGTAGACGTATTTGGCTCTGCCGATGGCGTCTGGCGAGCTTCGATATCGCGTCAGCTATCGTATTCGCGGCATATAATGCTGGTTCTAGCGAGTGGCTGAATATACGAATAGTGCGCCGCGCCTGGCTGCATAAGTCTTCGATTGTCGCTGCGCCATCAATGGGTAGAAATTGCGGACTGTCTTGCCCCAGTTTACGCTGTTCACGTAAGAGCAGTCGCATGGATTGGTGGAGAATGCCGGCGTCCATAAACATGTCGCCGTAGGGCTTAAACCCCGCTGCGGCGTAAAAACCGATAGCGTGGTCTTGAGCGCCTAGGGTAAGTTCATGCCAGTCTTGATTCTTGGCATATTCCATAGCAGCTTGTAACAGTGCTTTGCCGATACCGCGCTTGCGAAAGTCTTTACGTACCGCCATACGGCCAATACTGCCGTTATTTAGCATTCTTACTGTGCCGACTGCTTCATCGTTTAGCAATGCGAGCCAGTGATGGCAGTAGGGATCGTGCTCGTCTAGCTCTAGCTCGATAGGGACAGCTTGTTCGTCTACGAACACCTCGTGACGTATGCCAGTGAGTATCGCCTTGTCGGTTTGCCAGTCAGTCTTGCGTATCGTCATAAAAGCACAAGGTGCCGTTGCAGAATAGGGCGTAAATCATGTCTGGGCTAAGACGGTGGGCAGTATCAATGGTGATGCCGCTTTCTATCTCACACAGAGATTTAACATCGTCGCGCTGCTCAGGTGGGTAAGTGAAGGCCAATCCGTCGGCAAACAGGTATTGTTCGTCAAAGGCCAGCCTAGCGCCTAGCCGCAACTGTAGTACCGCGCCTTCGGCTAATTCCAGCAGGAATTCCTCTGGGTTTAGTGAGTCGTCGATCATGCTTTCTTGGTCGGGTATTCGGGTCATCATCTCGCCGAACCAGCGCGCCAAATGGGCGTCATCATTTATATGGCGCAGCATTAGTGACTTTACATGTTCACGAACACCCGCCGAAATTTCTGCTGGATGCGCATTAGCATTTAGCTGCGGGTCTTGATAGCGCAGAGATTCATCA
Organism: Zhongshania sp.; assembly: GCA_018066965.1. GTDB lineage: Bacteria > Pseudomonadota > Gammaproteobacteria > Pseudomonadales > Spongiibacteraceae > Spongiibacter. The sequence continues at coordinate 43,679 of JAGPVP010000112.1, forward strand.
AGAAAGCTGGCAATATCGTCGCTGTAATCGCTTAGTAATGCCGCTTCAGACGGGGCTCTAAATCCTACAGAGAGTGTGATGCAGTCATCACCTTCGGCGATACCCCAGTGGGCGACGCCCGGCGGTACATAAAGCACGTCGCCGGCTTCCAGCAGGTATTCTTGCTCGACGCTAAAATCTTGTAATAAGCGCAAACCGGCTTGGCTAGCTAATGGCGTTTGCGCTGAGCAGTGACCTCCGACCTTCCAGCGCCGGCGGCCGCTGCCTTGCACTAAAAACACGTCATATTGGTCGTAGTGGGGGCCGACATTACCGCCGTCGCAGGCATAGCTCACCATGACATCTTCGGTGCGCCAGCGCGGAATAAAGCGGAAGTGGGTGAGTAGGTCGGCAAGCTCTGGCAGATAGTGGTCTACGCTTTGTACCAATAGCGTCCAATTGGATGCTGGTAAGGAGCCGAAATCTTCTTCTTTGAAGGGGCCGTTGCGTAATTCCCAGCCACCGTCTTTTTCAATAATAATGCGACTGTCAACGTCGTCTTCACAGGCTAAGCCTGCGAGATCGTTGCCGTCTAGCGGGCACTCATAGTTAGGCAGTGCCGCTTTTAATAGCAGGGCTTCGCGCTGCCAAACCTGATCTAAAAACCACTGTGGATCAAAATTTTGCAGCGCCATGGGGTTAAATCCGCTTTGCTTGGGCAACGGCGTTGCCGATGTAGCGCGCCGGGGTTAGCTCGCGCAGTTCAGCTTTAGCGGCATCTGGCATATCTAAATCATCTACAAATGCCTTTAATATGTCTGCGGTAATACGCTGGCCACGCGTCAGTGCTTTTAATTTTTCATACGGTTCTTCAATGCCGTAACGGCGCATGACGGTTTGGATTGGCTCGGCAAGAACTTCCCAGCTGTCATCAAGGTCTGCGGCGATGCGCGCAACATTAATTTGAAGCTTGCTCAGTCCCTTCATCGTCGCTTGGTAGGCCATAACGCTGTAAGCAATACCGACACCCATGTTGCGCAATACTGTTGAGTCAGTGAGGTCACGCTGCCAGCGCGAAATTGGCAGCTTTACGGCGAGATGATGCAGAACCGCGTTAGCGATGCCCAAGTTGCCTTCAGAGTTTTCAAAATCAATGGGGTTAACTTTGTGCGGCATAGTCGATGAGCCAACTTCGCCAGCGATGGTGCGCTGTTTGAAGTAACCCAGCGAAATATAGCCCCAAATATCGCGGTCTAAGTCGATCAAAATGGTGTTGAAGCGGGCGATGGCATCGAATAATTCGGCGATGTAATCGTGGGGTTCAATTTGGGTGGTATAGCGATTCCAATTGATGCCGAGCTTGCCAATAAAGTCTTCGGCATTGGCTTCCCAGTCGATGTCTGGATACGCCGAGATATGTGCGTTGTAGTTGCCCACGGCGCCATTAATTTTACCCAGTAATTCTACTTCAGCGATCACTTGGCGTTGACGACGAAGGCGTGCCACTACATTGGCGAATTCTTTGCCCATTGTTGTTGGGCTGGCAGTTTGGCCGTGGGTGCGCGACAGCATGGCCACTTCGGCAAATTCATGGGCCTGCTCGGTGAGTTTGGCGACAATGGCGTCACACTCGACTAGCAGTAATTCGCGACCTTCACGTAGCATTAAGGCGTGGGATAGGTTGTTGATGTCTTCTGAGGTGCAGGCAAAATGTACAAACTCGGAAATGGCCGCCAACTCCGCATTACTGCTGATGGCTTCCTTTATGAAGTACTCAATGGCTTTTACGTCGTGATTGGTGGTGGCTTCAATGTCTTTTACTTTTTGCGCGCCAGCCTCATCGAAATTGCTAATTAGCGCCTCTAAAACGGCGTTGGCTTCGTCGCTCAAGCTGGGAACTTCAGTGATGGCAGAATTTGCCGCAAGCTGCTGGAGCCAGCGCACTTCTACAATAAGACGATACTTGATCAGCCCAAATTCACTGAAAACAGGGCGCAGGCTAGCGGTTTTGCTGCCATAACGGCCATCGACGGGTGAGATGGCAGAAAGCGCGGATAAGTCCATATTGAATACCTTTTCTAGAGCGGGGCGGGCAGTTCGGAAAGCGCGCAATAATACACGAATTAACGACGGATTTCAGTTGCCAGCAGTTGTTTGGTTTGGGTGAAAATACGGTTTCTTTGCAACACTAATTTCCAGCGGCTTCCACCAGCTTGGTGCCACAAAAAACCCGCACGTATGGCGGCTAGTAGCAGGGTCCGAATGCGGGCGGCATTGTTAGCATTTTGAAGCTCCTGCGCGCTGCCAGTGATTTGAATTCGGAAGTTGTATTTGGAAATAGTATCTTGATAAATTGCTGAAAGAGAGTTTGATAAGGTATTAATATCATTACCATTAAGTTCTTTCTGCTTGGCGGTATGTTGCAGCCGACTACGCAATAGGGCAGAGGTGTCTGAGTCGTTGCGGAGTTTTTTATGGAGGTGCAATATCCCTAAGCAATAACGCATTACGCTCTTGCGCTCGCCATAGTCATTGCCGCTGAGCAGGTCGCGTAAACCCCGAACGCCCACCTCAAGGTTTTCGATGCTGCCGTAGGCTTCTTCCACTGTCGTGACTGAAAATTTAAACAAGCTATCTATTGTGGCTTCAACAGCTTGGGGTTCAGCTTGGCCGGTGCGCGCAATTTGATCGACCAAAACGGCGGCCTGGACTATCGCGGCCAAGGCCAATGTTTGCTGGCGGGCTTGTAGGTTCTTATCTGTTTGGGTGACGTCCTGATTATTGCTCATTGGTATTGGTAACCCGCTTCGATGATGCCACCGCCTAGGCACACCTCATTATTGTAAAAGACCACTGACTGACCCGGTGTGATGGCGCGCTGAGGCTCAGTAAAGTGCACGTCAAATCCTGTGTCTGTTGGGCGTATTTCACAGGCCTGATCCGCTTGGCGGTAGCGAGTTTTTGCTGTGCACATAAGGGGTAGCGTGGGTGCTTGGCCGCTTATCCAGTGAATTTCGCTTACCTGTAAGGCTTGCTTGAATAGGGCGGGATGCTGACTTCCTTGGGCGACTAATAGCACGTTGCGCTCTAGATCTTTTTCAATGACGTACCAAGGCTCTTCGCCGCCGCCTTTCACGCCGCCAATACCTAAGCCTTGGCGCTGGCCAATGGTGTGATACATCAAGCCGCTGTGTTGGCCCATGTCGCTACCGTCCAAAGTTTCGATACGGCCTGGCTTGGCAGGCAAATACTGTTGTAAGAAATCTTTAAAGCGGCGCTCGCCGATAAAGCAGATGCCAGTGCTGTCCTTTTTGTCGTGGGTGATCAGGCCGTGTTTTTCGGCAAGGGCGCGCACTTCGGGCTTCTCAATCTCACCGACAGGGAAGAGGGTTTTGGCTAATTGCTCGCTACCCACTGCGTGCAGGAAGTAGCTTTGGTCTTTATTCGGATCTAAACCTTTTAGAAGCTGGCTTGTGCCGTCAATGTCTCGGCGTCGAGTGTAGTGGCCGGTGGCAATATAATCGGCACCCAAGACGATGGCGTATTCAAGAAAGGCTTTAAATTTAATTTCGCGATTACACAAAATGTCGGGATTCGGCGTACGACCTGCCTTGTACTCGGCAAGGAAGTGTTCAAACACATTATCCCAGTATTCAGCGGCAAAATTGGCCGTGTGCAGATGAATGCCCAGTTTGTCGCAGACGGCACTGGCGTCCGCTAAGTCGTCTTTGGCGGTGCAATATTCGGTGCCGTCGTCTTCATCCCAGTTTTTCATGAACAAGCCTTCAACCTGATAACCTTGTTGCATCAGGAGTAGGGCAGATACCGACGAGTCGACACCGCCGGACATGCCGACAATGACTTTCGTGTTACTGGGGTGTTGCTGATTCATTCATCTAATCCGTTAAGCTATTTTACAGTGTTGGTGAGCAAGTCTTGCGCTAATAAATTATGGATAGCGGATAGCGCTGCCCTTTTAAGTACCGCTCTAAGCATTCTAAAACTAATGGGCTGCGGAGCTGGTCACGGCGCTCACGCAGTTCATCGGGTGTCAGCCAAATGGCTTGCTCAATATCGCTGTCTAGCTTTTGCTCTGGGCAAAACGCGATAGGGCGCGCAAAAAAGCTTGTTCGGTGGTAGGTCACGCCGTTGGCGGGCGCGGTATATAAGCCGACGCCGACGACACCTAATATTTCTACTCGCCACTGGGTTTCTTCTAAGGTTTCCCGATATGCAGCCTCTATTAAACTTTCGCCTTCCTCAAGATGGCCTGCAGGTTGGTTTAGCACTCTGCGCCCGTGTTTGATTTCCTCGACGAATAAAAACTTACCGTCGTTTTCAACCAAGGTTGCGACCGTTACGTGGGGCTGCCAATCCATACAGTATTCCGCTGAACAAAGCGCTAATTGTAACAGGGGCAATGTGTTAAGGACTATGTTTGCGGCGTGGCCGGGTTCGGGTTTTATTCCGGCTCACGTGTGGCTTGCCACTTTTGCTAGGTTTGTAGCGGACAAACTCTGGACCTAAAGTGAGCGAGGTGTATTCGCCCGGTGCTAGGTTTTCAATACTCCAGTCGCCAATGCTGGCGCGAATAAGCCGCAGAGTAGGGAAGCCAACCGCGGCGGTCATGCGTCGAACTTGACGGTTGCGGCCTTCAGTAATCGTTAAGCTTAGCCAACTGGTTGGGATATTCGCGCGAAAGCGAACTGGCGGTGTGCGAGGCCAAAGTATTTCCGGCTCGTCGATTTTTTTTGCCGCAGCGGGCAGCGTTGGGCCGTCATTCAGTTGGACGCCGGTTTGCAGGGCTGCCACCGCGCTACCAGTGATGTCACCTTCAACCTGCACCCAATATGTTTTGGCCAGCTTGTGGCGAGGATGACTGATTTGATGTTGCAGTTCGCCGTCACCCGTCAAAATCATCAGGCCCTCTGAGTCATAATCGAGTCTGCCGGCTGGATATATCGCCGGGATACTGATGTAATCAGAAAGGTTCGCTCGTCCGTCTGAGTCGGTAAATTGACTCATGACTTGGAAGGGCTTATTGAATAAAAAAAGTTCACTCACGCTAAAATAGGCTCATTCATAGAAGAAATCTGGGTATAAAGTGTTATAATGTCGCGCTTTTTGCAGAAGCTGCATTGTAGCAAATTGCTTTGTTTTCGTTTGTGACCGAGCACGAGCACAGATACTAACTGATAAACCATGGAGTCAAAAATGGGATACCAACATATCAAGGTACCTACTGCGGGCGAGAAAATCACCGTTAATGCGGATCTTTCCCTCAATGTACCCGATCGGCCAATTATTCCTT
>JAGPVP010000116.1 GCA_018066965.1 Zhongshania sp.
CAGTTTTCAATCTTTGTTAAAGCTGTTTTGGGAAAGCCACAACCCGACCCAAGGGATGCGGCAGGGCAACGATGTTGGCACCCAATATCGCTCCGGTATTTATTGCGCTATGGCTGAGCAGCAAGCGGTGGCAAAGGCCTCTCTTGAGGTGTACCAAGCCGCGCTGGCGAAAGAGGGCTTGCCTGCGGTGACGACTGAGATTGTAGCTTTGAGCGAGTTTTATTATGCAGAGTCGTACCATCAGCAATACCTAGATAAAAACCCCGGTGGCTATTGCGGCTTGGGTGGGACAGGGGTGAGCTGCGCTTTGTAGTCGCGAGAGATGCTTGACGGGAGGCGGGAAACGCAAAAAAACGATTCTTTGATTTTAGCGTCTGCCGTCTTCCATCCAGCGTTTTGCCCTTAGTTTCCCCGCCATTTCATTTGATACAAATCATGACGGCGGTCGCGCAGGTTTTGCACCGTGCCGCTGTTGCGAGCGATTCGCAGTGATTCTGGACGCAAATCTGCAATGGCTACCGTTTCGACATTGGGCGTGGTGTCAGCGGCGATACCGTCACGGGCAAAATGAAAATCGCAGGGTGTTAAAATACAGCTCTGGGCGTATTGAATATCCATATTGGCGACGTTGGGTAGATTGCCGACATTGCCAGACATCACCACATACACCTGATTTTCCACTGCTCTAGCTTGGCAGCTGTAGCGTACCCGCATATAGCTTTGGCGCTCGTCGGTACAGAAGGGAACAAACAGTATTTCGGCGCCTTGGTCTACCAAGTGACGGCCTAGCTCGGGGAATTCCGAGTCGTAACAAATTAATACGCCGATGGGCCCGCAATCGGTGTCGATGACTTGCAGTTCGTTACCGCCTTCAATATTCCACCAATACACTTCATTTGGCGTGGGGTGAATTTTTGCTTGTTCATCGACGCGTCCATCGCGATGGAAGACGTAAGAGATGTTTTCGACCCGGCCATTGGCTACCCGTGTCGGATGTGATCCACCGATAATGTTGATGTTGTAGCGAACCGCTAAATCTTGCATCGCCTCTACATAGCGCGGGGTGTACTTGGTGAGTGCCTCTATTGATTGAATGGGCGTTAGCTCTTGGTCTTCTATGGATAAAAGCTGGAGTGTAATCAGCTCAGGGAACACCACAAAGTCGCCTTTATAGTCGGCAACCACGTCTACAAAATATTCAATGAACGACATGAATTCGACAAAGGAGGTAACGCGGCGCTGCATATATTGCACGGTGCCTACGCGAACGGTGTCGGGTTGCCGGCCGCCGTGGCGTTTGGTGTGGGCGACATTGGCGGCGGTTTCGACTTTGGGGTTGTGCCAAACAAGATGCACGCCGTAACCCATCGAATCTTTATCGTCGACCAAATAGTTTGGCATCAGGTCGATTACTTCAAAGTTGTTGCGAAGTTGGAATGACAGTACCGGATCTCGGGTTTGCTGGTTTACTACCGCGTCGAGATAATTTTCTGCGCTGCCGTATTTCTTAATGCGGCGAGACAAGCTTGGGAAGCGTCCAACGAACACAATGCCTTTTAAACCTAATTCTTCACACAGTTTTTTACGGGCGTTATACAGGCGTTGACCAATGCGATAGCCGCGCACGCTGCTGTCTACACACACTTCCATGCCGTATAGCCATTCGCCTTCTGGGTCGTGGCGGGTGCCGTAGCCATTGGCGGTAATTGCCGCCCAGCTATGTGGTTTTAAACAGACTTCGCCACTTACGCGGAAGGTCGCGCAATAGCCGACGATTTCGTCGTCGAGGGTGACTGCAAACTTACCCTCGGAAAAATTATTAAGTTGGCCTCGTAACTCTGCGCGCGAATAGGGATCGATTCCTGTGCCGCTGTAAACGCGCTTAGACAGCGCGGCAATAGCGGGAATATCCGCTAGGGTTGCGGTGCGAACCCGCAGGACTTTGCCAGAGGCAGCAATATTTTTGCTGCCCGGTGTTGTGTTTGCCATGATGGTGCCACTCTGGAATGGGTGATATGGATTTAGCGGTAAGGCTTAAGCGATAAAATGGTTTAGAAAAGATGAGAGGTAAGTACGCTAAGTTTTACTTTTGCTAGACGCGCTGCGACGTAGCGGCGCAGCTTTACTCGCCGTCGCTTTTTGTGACTTGTCATCGCTAGTTTCAGTGTCTTTGGCGCTAGCCGTGGTTTTGTCAGCGGCTTTGCGATTGCCGGCCAGGCCGCTTAATGATTTCAATACTCGTGCCGACAAGTCGATGGTTTTCATGCCTTCAGTAAATGCGGTCTTAGCGATTTGCTGAATCATTTCTGAGTCGCCTTCGCCTATGCGTTTGTACACCGCATCCCACAGTGGTTGAGCATCGGGAAGGCCGACTAAGCGACGCATTTCTTCCGGGCTGATTTCAACCTCGACATTAATTTTCATACATCCAGCTCCGTATTATGCCTGTATTCAGTATGTCACTGAGAGGCTTGAGCACGCTAGTACTCAAGTCACATTCAATTGCCTTAATATAATCGTGACAATGCATAAAAACCAATCAAATGGCGCAATGGGATTATTTATCTAGCTCTGCCAAAACGTATTGCAGAATACCGCCGTGACGGAAATAAGCCATTTCCTCACTGGTATCTATTCGCAGGCGACCCAATACTTCATGGCGACTGCCGTCATTACGCGACAATACGATTCTGACTTTTTGCTTTGGCGCCAGCATGGTGTCGCAAGACACAATGTCGACGTATTCATCGCCTTTAAGGTCTAGCATTTCCTGCGGGATTTCTTTGTCGAACTCTACGGGCATAACGCCCATGCCGATCAAATTAGACCGATGGATTCGCTCAAAACTTTCGGCGATTACTGCTTTTACTCCGAGTAATAAAGTCCCTTTCGCGGCCCAATCACGACTGGAGCCGGTGCCGTATTGTTTGCCGGCGATGACGACGAGTGGGGTATTACTTTCCTGGTAAGCCATGGCGGCTTTGTAAATAGAGACTACGCTTTCACCGTCTGGCGACAAGGTGTAACCGCCTTCGCGGTCTACCAATTTATTGCGTAGGCGGGTATTGGCAAAGGTGCCGCGGAGCATAACCTCATGGTTGCCGCGTCGTGACCCATAGGAATTGAAGTCCTCTGGTGGTACGCCAATACCTTGTAGGTAATGGCTGGCGGGGCTGTCTAGGGCAATTTTGCCCGCCGGCGAAATATGGTCGGTGGTGATGGTGTCACCAAACAAGCCCAAGATTCGCGCGCCGCGCAGGCTGGGAAATTCTTCGCTGGCGAGGGTAGGCGAGTCGAAGAAAGTGGGCAGTCGTATATAGCTGGAATCTGCCTGCCACTGGTAGGTTTCGGTTTTTTCAATCTCTATGGTTTGCCATTCAGCGGTGCCGTTATACACGTCGTTGTACGCCTCGCGGAACATGCTGCCACTGACGATTTTACGAATTTCATGAATTTCCGCATTGCTTGGCCATAGGTCTTTTAGATAAACCGGATTGTCCTGATGGTCTGTGCCGATGGCGTCGTCGCGTAAATTCAGCAGGGTATTACCTGCAAGCGCGTAGGCAACAACCAGTGGCGGCGAAGCTAGCCAGCTCGCTTTTACCTGTGGATGAATGCGGCCGTCAAAGTTGCGGTTGCCTGACAACAGCGCTGACACCACCATGTCTTTGCTATCTATCGCTGTGGCGATAGGGTCTGGTAGCGGGCCGGAATTGCCAATGCAGGTTGTGCAGCCGTAGCCAACTAAGTCAAAACCTAGCGAATTTAAATCCTCTTGTAAGCCGCTGTCATTTAAGTATTTGCTGACCACTTTTGAGCCGGGCGCTAGCGATGTTTTGACCCACGGTTTTACCCGTAAACCGCGTTCGCGGGCTTTGCGGGCGACCAGTCCGGCGGCAATCATCACGTCGGGGTTGGAGGTGTTGGTGCAGCTGGTAATGGCAGCGATCACCACATCGCCATGATGCAGCTTCAGTTTCATCTCAGGAATCGCGGCGGTTTCATTAACATCGCGATTGCTGTCTTTGAGGTAGTCGCGCATAGCTTGTCCCAAATCGCCAAGCGCTACTCGATCCTGTGGTCGGCTCGGGCCGGCAAGACTTGGTTCAACCGTGTCGAGGTCTAGATTCACGCTGCGGGTAAATGTCGGTTGATCACCCGCATTGCGCCACATGCCTTGCGCCTTGCAGTAGGCTTCGGTTAGCGCGATGTTTTCGCTACTCCGCCCTGTTAGCTTCATATAAGCGAGGGTGGCGTCATCAACGGGGAAGTAGCCGCAGGTCGCGCCATATTCGGGGGCCATATTGGCAATAGTGGCGCGGTCGGCCACACTTAATTCAGCTAGGCCGTCGCCGTAAAATTCGACAAATTTTCCTACCACACCTTCTCTGCGTAGAATTTGTACCACGGTTAACACCAAATCTGTCGCGGTAACGCCGTCCTTCAATTTGCCGTCTAATTCAAAGCCAATTACCTCTGGCAGCATCATTGAGTAGGGTTGGCCGAGCAGAGCGGCTTCCGCCTCTATGCCGCCCACGCCCCAGCCCAACACGCCTAAGCCATTGACCATGGGTGTGTGGCTGTCTGTGCCTAATACCGTGTCGGGGTAGGCCATATTCTCGTCATTATGCCAAACCACTTGGGCCAGATATTCAAGGTTTACCTGATGACATATGCCGGTACCCGGCGGCACAACGTTGAAGTTTTTGAAGGCAGACTGTCCCCACTTTAAAAAGCGGTAGCGTTCATCGTTACGGGCCATTTCATTGGCGACATTCTCGCCAAAGGCTTGAGGTGAGCCGAATTGATCGACGGTTACCGAGTGGTCGATAACCAGATGTACGGGAATCAGTGGGTTGATGGCCGTTACATCACCGCCGCGTTTTGCCACCGCGTCGCGCATGGCCGCTAAATCCACAATGGCGGGCACGCCGGTGAAATCCTGCATCAGCACCCGTGCTGGCGAAAAATTGAGGTCTTCACCGCCAGTGGGTTTATCTAGCCAGCGCGAGAACGCGACGATGATGTCCGAATTGACCGAATCGCCGTCAAAGTGGCGCAACTGGTTTTCTAGTAGGATCTTTAGTGACTTGGGGAGTTGTGCGAGGCGCTCATCTCCTAGTTTGTTTAAATCGAAATAGTCGTAGTCAGCGCCGTTAACATTGAGTGTGGCGCGTAGATGGTCGGTGGATTGCATTGCAAACTCCTTTGGCCAAGATAGCTATTAACTGCTTACCCTAGCATAGACTGCCTAAATTGCAGGACTATCCCTTATAAATATAGTCACTTCTTTGTTATTGATAAATTCGTAAGTATGGTGCCATTTTTCTAATGAATTTATATTTCTGCTGTGGTGTAATCATTACGTTTTAAGGGGTGTCGGCCCCAGAAAGACCACCGACACCTGCTACCCAACTCGCACTAATAATAATTTGAGGGGGCGCATTGAAAGCCACTAACACCCGAGACCCCGAGTATTTTCACAAGGTGGTCGACTGTCAGTATGCCTGCCCGGCACATACACCGGTGCCAGAATATATTCGTTTAATTGCCGCTCAGCGTTATACCGACGCTTATATGATCAACTGGGAATCTAATGTATTCCCCGGTGTGCTTGGTCGCACCTGTGATCGGCCCTGCGAACCAGCTTGTCGGCGGGGGCGCATCGACGATGAGCCGGTCGCCATCTGTCGGCTCAAGCGTGTTGCCGCAGACAATAAGGGCGATATCAGTGATCGCATGCCGATTATTCCCAAGAAGAAAAACGGCAAACGAATTGCGCTAATTGGCGCTGGCCCTGCGGCATTGACCGTGGCGCGTGATTTGATGCCGCTGGGTTATAGCGTCGATCTTTACGACGATCAACGTGCTGGCGGTGGCTTTATGCGGAGTCAGATTCCCGCATTCCGCTTGCCGGAAGAGGTCTTGAATGACGAGGTCGATCGCATCCTTGACATGGGCGTACTCACCCATTTCAACCATTACGTAGACAGCCTTAAAACGGTGTTAGATAAAAACTACGATGCTGTTTTTGTCGGCAGTGGCGCGCCCCGTGGCCGCGACTTAGATTTGCCTGGGCGGGTAGAGGCTGACGCCAATATTCATATCGGCATAGATTGGCTGTCGAGTGTGGCCTTTGAGCACGTTGAAAGTATTGGTAAAAAAGTCATTGTGCTCGGTGGCGGGAATACCGCGATGGACTGCTGCCGTACCGCTCGGCGTGTGGGTGGCGACGAAGTTAAAGTTATTGTGCGCAGTCCGTTTGCAGAGATGAAAGCCTCACCGTGGGAGAAGGAAGACGCCGCTCATGAAGGCATTCCAATCATGGATAACCACGTGCCGCAGGAATTTATTGTTGAAGACGGCCGCTTGGTGGCCATGCGCTTCGACCGAGTGAAAGCGGTGTATGACAACAAGGGCAAACGGAGCTTGGTCTCAACCGGTGAGGAGCCGGTGATCGTAGCCTGCGACGACGTGCTGGTGGCTATCGGTCAGGAGAACTCATTCCCGTGGATCGAACGCGATGTTGGTGTTGAGTTTGATAAATGGGGTATGCCTGTAGTGGATGAAACCACTTTCCAGTCGAGTAACCCGACGGTATTTTTCGGTGGCGATGCGGCCTTTGGCCCGCAGAATGTTATTACCGCGGTTGCCCACGGCCATCAGGCGGCGATCTCTATCGACTTGCATTGTCAGGGCGAGTCGGTTGCCAAGCGACCACCGCCAGGGGTGACCTTGGTAAGCCAGAAAATGGGTATTCATGAATGGAGCTACGACAGCCAGATCGAGAATGACGAGCGCTATCAAGTTCCCCAAGCGGAATTGGAGCAAACTCTTACCAATCGTAAATTAGAAGTGGAGTTGGGTTACGACGCGGCGACGGCCTTTCAAGAAGCGCAGCGTTGCTTAAATTGTGATGCGCAAACCGTGTTCACGGAACAGTTATGCATTGAATGCGATGCCTGCGTCGATATTTGTCCTACCGATTGCCTCAGCATTGTTGTTAACAGTGCTGACGAAGATCAGCTTCGCCAAACCTTAAAAATGCCCGCGAATAATACCGAGCAAGATATTTATGTGTCGGCAGACTTACGCACTGGACGCGCGATGATTAAAGACGAAAACGTCTGCCTGCATTGTGGTCTTTGTGCGGAACGTTGCCCAACCGCAGCGTGGGATATGCAGAAATTTTATTACTCGGTGAGTAAAGCGGGGCAGTGCGGCTGATATGAAACGCATCGAAGCAGTAAACGATTTCGTCATTAAATTTGCCAATGTAAACGGCACCGGCTCCGCCAGTGCAAATAATATGTTCGCAAAATCTTTATTCCGAATGGGCTTACCTATTAGCCCAAAGAATATATTCCCATCAAATATTCAAGGCTTGCCCACTTGGTATGAAGTGCGGGTGAATGAAAAGGGCTATCTCGGCCGGCGCGGCGGCGTGGACATGATGGTGTGCATGAATCCACAAAGTATGGCGAAGGACATACAGGAAGTGGAGTCGGGCGGTTATTTTTTCTATGACTCCAGCAAGCCCTTAGATCTACGGATGATGCGCAGCGATATTCACTTCATTGGCGTACCTTTAAAAGACTTATGTCAGCGTGAATACAGTGATGCACGTCAGCAGCAATTATTCCGAAATATTATTTATGTTGGCGCATTGTCTGCGCTGTTAGATATCGAATTTGAGGTGTTAACCGGCTTGGTGTCGGATCAGTTTCGCGGTAAAGAGAAATTGATCACGCCCAATGTTCGGGCGCTGGAAATTGGTTATCACTACGCTGCGGAACATTATCAATGTCCGCTGGGAATTCGTGTTGAACGCCGCGACGCGGTGGGCGATCAGATTCTGATTGATGGCAATACTGCGGCATCGCTTGGTGCGATATACGGTGGTGCCACTGTGGCCGCATGGTATCCCATTACGCCGTCGACCTCGGTGGTGGATGGCTTCGATAAATACTGTAAACGCCTGCGAATTGATCCCGGTAGCGGCAGTAAGAATTACGCCATTGTGCAGGCCGAAGATGAGCTTGCCGCTATAGGTATGGTGATTGGTGCGAGCTGGAACGGCGCTCGTGCCTTTACCGCCACCAGCGGCCCCGGTATTTCCTTAATGAGCGAATTTTTGGGCTTGGCTTATTTTGCTGAAATCCCGACAGTACTTATAGATGTGCAGCGTGCTGGCCCCTCAACGGGAATGCCGACCCGTACTCAGCAATCCGATGTGTTGGCCTGTGCTTATGCATCGCATGGCGATACCAAGCACGTGCTGTTATTCCCTTCGACGCCGCGTGAATGTTTTGAAATGACCGCCGAGGCATTTGATTTGGCAGAGAGTCTGCAAACGCCAGTCATTATGTTGACCGACCTCGACCTTGGTATGAACGACACCATGTCGCCACCACTGGTGTGGGATGACAAACGTGAGTATCAGCGCGGCAAGGTGTTCAACGAAGAACAGCTAGAGGCCATGAGCGAGCGCTTTGGTCGTTATTTGGATGTCGACGGTGACGGCATTCCTTACCGCACGTACCCCGGTACACACCCCACTAAGGGCGCCTTTTTTACCCGTGGCACGTCGCGAGACGAGTATGCGGTGTATACCGAAGATGGTGACGCCTATGAAAAGAATATGCAGCGCCTGCTGAAAAAATGGGATACCGCGAAAAATCTCGTACCGATGCCTGAGATTATTGACGCTAGCAAAGGCGGTGGCAAAGTGGGTGTTATTCACTTTGGCACTAGTCGCGAAGCTACGCTGGAAGCCGTAGATACTTTAGCGGCAGAGGGCATTGCGATTGATACATTGCGAATAAAAGGTTTTCCCTTCCATAAGTCTGTCGACGCATTTATAGAGCAGCATGACACCGTGTTTGTGGTGGATCAAAACCGCGATGCGCAAATGCGAACGCTGCTGGTGAATGAGTGCTTGGTGTCACCGCGGGATTTAATTTCGATATTAAATTACAACGGTACTCCAATCTCGGCGCGTAAGATCCGCGAGGAAATTATTGCGGTATTGCGAGGCGACAATGTTCGGCCCATCCATAAAAAGAAAATGGCTAAGGAGTCTGTTTAATGACTTATATTCGTCCTGCATTTCGTCATCCAGACTTGCCACGCAACGATCTTGGTTTTACCCGCAAAGATTATGAGGGTGCCATATCAACGCTTTGCGCGGGCTGTGGTCACGACTCGATAAGTGCAGCCATCGTTCAGGCCTGTTTTGAATTATCTATTGCGCCACATAAAGTGGCCAAAATGTCAGGTATCGGTTGTTCATCTAAAACACCAACCTACTTTTTAGGCAACTCACACGGCTTTAATTCGGTACATGGCCGTATGCCGTCGGTGGCAACGGGTGCAAACCTTGCCAACCGCGATCTTATTTATGTTGGCGTGTCTGGCGATGGCGATACCGCTTCCATCGGCATGGGGCAGTTTACCCACGTAGTACGTCGTAATTTAAATATGATGTACGTGGTAGAAAACAATGGTTGCTACGGCTTAACCAAGGGCCAAGATTCCGCTACTGCCGATATCGGCTCGGCCAGTAAGAAAGGCGAGCCCAATCATTTTGAACCGATTGACCTTGCCAGCATTGCATTACAACTGGGTGCAACCTTTGTCGCACGCAGTTTTTCTGGTGACAGAGAACAGCTGGTGCCACTCATTAAAGCCGCAATCAGTCATCGAGGGTTTGCGTTCATCGACGTAATCTCGCCCTGCGTCACCTTTAACAATAACCCCAAGTCAACCAAGGGTTATGAACATGTGCGCGATCACTTGGCTGCGACGGGCACGGTGGATTACGTGCCGTTCAAACAGGAAATTTCAGCGGAGTATGAGCAGGGGCAGTCTAAAGAAGTCACCTTGCATGACGGTTCAGTTGTTCATCTTCACAAGGCTGATCCAGAGCTGAATATCAGCAGTCGTCGTTCAGCATTGCGCCTAATAAAAGACTATAAAGCCAAGGATCAAATTCTTACCGGCTTATTGTTTATGGATGAAAACTCTCAGGATCTACACGAGATACTGGGTACCAGTAAAACCCCGCTGCGCGATTTAGGCGCGGCGGAGCTGTGTCCAGGTCAAAAAGTCTTGGATAAATTGAACGAGAGTTTACGCTAACGCCAGCAGTCGTCTGTTAACAGCTACTTTGTTAGCAGGCGGCGAATACGACCACTTCTCGCTCTATCCTTATCACGTGCTTTAAGTAGCAGAGCTATCATGCCGTTAATGTCGTCGGCAACTTGCTGACGCAGTGGAATCATGGCTTCCTGGGTCAGTTGCTTACCTTTGTATTCACTAAGATCAAGCGGCTCACCAAACTGGATATAGCATTTTTGCGGCTTGGGGATGAGGGTGCGAAACAAGCCTAGCGGTATCGGCCCCATCAAATCGCTGCGGGTATTTTCATTGATAAGGCCGAGCAGCGTTAATGCTCGCCCAATGAGGGTGTCAGGTATATCTCCGCCTTCAATAAGATGGTCGTAAAAGTCTTCTGGGCCAACAATGGCGGTCGGTACGATGGTATAGCCGTGTTTGGCAGCGAGCCTGATAAACCCGTAGCGCTCTTTCCACAGAAGCTGGTATTTCTTATCTGCGGATTTGGTTGCCTCGTGGGCACCACCTGGAAAGACGATTAAGTCACTGCCGTTGTCCATTAGCGCAGAACACACTTCAGGGTGGCCAATAACGACGCCTTGATTTAACAGCAGACTTTCATTTACCGGGTTCCATAAAAATTTATCGCTCAGCGCGCGGATAAAGCGCCCTTGTTCCGCTAGCATCGGTAGGCCAATAATCGGCCCGTCGACCGCGTACATAGCGTGATTAGCGACAAATAGGCAGGGTTGGCTTGGGATGTTCTGAACATCAAGCAGCTGAGGCTGAAACATACGCTTGATTATTTTATAGCTAAAATTCCTCACCTTTGATTTAGGTGGTGAGACCTTTAAGGCCTTGTCTATATAGCGAACTAAATCCTGGCCGCTATAGGGCTCAGCATTTTTGTCAGTAAAAGCCATGGGTGATCCTGCTCTTGGCGTGGTGCGACCAAGCATTTTAACAGAGCAGGGGGCGAATAGTAATTTCGATGTTTTGGCGGCTAGAGCTAGCCAGCGCACGATTTAGCCCAAGATATTTTTAATGAGCACCAGCTCGCAATATTTCTTAAGTGACGCTAAAGACCTTTTGATGTCGACGACGTCAGGGGTGACCAACCATTGATAGATGAGACCATATATACGACTGTAATAATCAATGACGAACTGGTGGACATCTAGATCTGAGGGGAACTCGCCACTTCTAATGCCGTCTTCCAGTACCTTGGTCAAACCTTGCTGAGATTCGGTATTGTAACGGACAAGTTCCTCGCTCAAAACCGACGGATGGCCTAGTGAATCAAACCACAGGGTGTACATGACTTTAATGTTGTCGGGTTCGTTGATAATAATATGTTCAACGGCATTTATACGGGTGAGTATGGAGTCAATCCCAGACTTATTGTCGGTCTCGTGTAAGTAGTGATACCAAAGCTTTCTATGTTCGGTGAGGATGCGTTTGAATAGCTCTTCTTTAGAGCCAAATCGCGCACTGGCCAGCCCTCGGCTGTAGCCCGCACGTTCGCCTACTTCTTTTAGTGTGGTTTTCTCTGTACCTATTTCCAGAATAAGCTCATTGGCAACTTCTAGCATTCTTTCATCAGACTTTGCGACACGCTCAGCCTGAGTCAGTTTTTGTTGGTTTTCTGGCCCGTTCATATTTTTAGTTTACTTCCATGCTAGGTCTGCAGATTGATGTATTCGTATTTTAATGAGCTCTCATTGCCGCCAAGTCTCAACAGGGGTAAGGGGGCGATATTTACAGGTATGTGTAATAAGAGAAGAAATTGTATGCCCAATAGTTGGGTGGAGCAAGATACTTGTTTGTTTGGAACAAATATCATTTTGCGATGCATGTACTCTTGCAAGATGACACTTTTCATGACGGTAGCTACAATTTTTTTGTGCATAAATTTTTAATAGGCTGATTTATATGGGCTTTATTCACATTGTCGCTGGTGGTGAGATCTTCTTGTCAGATTGTATTCGTGTCGATTAAGCGAGTCATATTCCAAAAGTAGTAATTTTTCTTGCGCCCTTATAACAATTTAAACTTGTTTGCTTCAAACAAATAAGTTGACGAGGGTGTCTCTCAATAGTTAGCATGCGTAACAAGAGTGATGGGAAACGATGTTTTTATCTCTCACCGAGTGCAGAAGTGGCGAGCTCAGTTTGCTTACCTTTTTGTTTGTATACGCAATAAATATAAAACAAAGATTCTGTCTTATTGAGTGGCACTAACTATTAGTCATAGTCGTGTTTAGTGAAATTCGATCGTTTCTAAAGATGTAGATTTACTCTGGCTTCATGTATCAAAAATATAATCATAAGGGCTATTCGAATGAAAAAATCGTTAACAAAATTAGGGATTATCTGCTTAACAATTCCGGCTGCAGCGCAGGTGTATAGTGCGCCGCGAGAAAATACTGCACTCGAAGAGGTAGTTGTAACCGCAGAAAAGAGAAGCCAGAGCATCCAAGACATTCCCGCTAGTATTTCTGCATTTGACGAGAGAGCAGTGCGCGACGCCGGTATTGTTGATGTATCTATAGTGGCGCCACGTGTTCCGGGCTTTTATGCTGGTGGCTTTGGTACCAGTCGTCCGCAGCTATATATTCGTGGTATTGGTACTCGCCAATTTGACCCGGGTTCTGAGTCTTCGGTCGGCGTTTTCGTCGATGAAGCGTATTTAGGAAGAACCGGTGGCGTATTGGGAACATTAAAAGATGTTCAGCGCATCGAAGTGCTTAAAGGCCCGCAGGGCACACTCTATGGTCGTAATGTTATCGGTGGTGTTATCAATGTGGTAACAAAAGGACCTAGCGACGAGTTTGAAGCTGAGGCTGAAGTAGGTGCTGGTAATTTCGACAGCAAAAATCTTTTTGGTGCGGTGTCGGGCCCGCTAATTGACGGCAAATTGTCAGGTCGTGCGGCACTTTGGCATAGCTACCGTGAAGGCTACATGACTAACTTGGCAACCGGTGAGCATCCTCAAGGTTTGGATAATACTGGTGGGCGCTTCCGCTTGTTATTCACACCTGTTGATAACCTTCGTATGGATTTAATCGCAGACTTTGCGAGCGATACCGGTGATTCATTCCAAGGTGAAAGTATTGGTTCCACCGCAAATGAAGATGGCATTCTTTTGGGCGGTGGTGGCACGCCGAAGAAGTCAGGTAATAAATTTAAACAGTACTACACCACGGACACCAAGTACGACCGAGACGTAGATGCATTGAACGCTAAAATCGAATATGACTTTGATGCGGGTACGTTGATCTCGGTCTCTACTTACCGAGAAATGACTTACGTCGATGACCGTGATTTCGATAACACCAGCTTGGATGTAATTCGTCAAATTTCCGATGAAGAGTCAGAGCAATTTACTCAAGAGGTACGCTTTGTTTCAGAGCCAGGTGGTTCATTGTCCTTTGATGGCAAGGTAGATTGGATCGCGGGCGTCTATTACTTTAGCGACGAAAGCGTCCATTTCGACACCTTCAAATATGGCCCAGATTCAGCGGTGTATGCTCCAACGGCCGACGGTAGTTACCCTACCGATGTCACCGGCGGTAGTTTTGATACCACCAGTAATGCCTACTTTGGGCAGGCAACAATTCTTCTAACAGATCAGTTAGATTTGACCTTGGGATTGCGCTATACCAAAGATACTAAGTCGGCAATATTGTCTGGAGCCACGACAGATGCCAGACCATTGGTGAGTGCAGACTTTCGTGTTGTTAATCCTGAACAGGAATTTACGTCTACCGATCCTAAAGCGGTTCTTAACTACCGTGTAAATGACGAGCTTAGTTTTTACGCCAGCTACAGTCAGGGCTTTAAATCAGGTGGTTATCAGTACACATCACTAACCGCGTCTCAGGCCGGTATTGTATTTGAACCTGAGCAACTGGTTGCTTATGAAATTGGTTTTAAATCACAGTGGTTAGATAACTCGCTGACATTTAACGGCGCGGTATATCAGTTTGATTACACCGATATTCAAGTATCACGTGTGGTTCAGCTTGCCGACGGTAGCACGCCATCGCTAATTGATAACGCCGGTGAAAGTCGTATTCGCGGTTTAGAAATGGACTTGCTATACCGTCCTACCGTGGCACTCACCATGAACTTTTCCTATGCCTACACCGACGCCAAGTATCTAGATTATGTTGCTAGTAACAATGTCGATTACTCAGGTACTCGCATGGTTAGGGCGCCGGAGCATTCCTTCAATGTTGGTGCGGAATATATTGTTCCTTTCGAAAATGAGATGGAGCTAATTCTTCGCGGTGATTATTCCTATAACACTGAGTTCTTCCATGAGCCCGGTGAGGCAGATGCTAAATACGGCACTACCGCACCCTATACAAAAGAAGATGCTTACGGTCTAGCCAATGTGCGGGCGACGCTTACGCGTGATAACTGGCGCGCAAGCCTGTGGTCTAACAACGTGCTTAATGAAGAATATCGCAGCACGATACTGGCTCTGCCGGGTCAAGTTATCAATATTTACGCTTTACCAAGAACCTTTGGTCTTACCTTGGCGTGGTCTTACTAAGACAGGCTAAGCATGAAGTGATGTTTGTGATCATGATGTGGTAGTTATTTGCCGCATCATGATTCAAGACCGCTAGCGTTATGGGTTATTAAATAATGAAACAGAATTACGAATTTCTCAGTATTGAACAGCGCGGCGATATAGATATCGTTAGCCTCAATCGTCCTGATGCACTTAACTCTTTGAACAAACAATTGTTTAGTGATCTTTACGATTATTTTTTAAGTTTGCAGTCTAACTACCACACTCGAATTGTTCTTCTTCGAGGAGAAGGTCGCGCATTTTGTGCCGGTGCCGATTTGGATTCCAGCGCATTTGCCTCAGGTGAAGGCCGAGAGTCTCAGCAGTACGAAGTGCAGCGCCATGCATCCGCGTTAATTAAATTAATGCGTAGCTGCTCGCAACCGATTATTGCCTTATGTCACGGCCCAATTTGCGGTGGTGGCTTCTCATTGGTGTTGGCTGCAGATGTTCGCTTAGCCGCACCCTGTACCAAGATGAACGCCGCTTATATCAAAGTGGGCCTAAGCGGTACCGATATGGGATCGGGCTATTTTTTACCAAGAATTATCGGCTTTTCCAACGCCGCCATGTATTTGTACACCGGACGCTTCATTACTGCTGAGCGTGCGCTGGCCATGGGCTTGGTGTCGGAGCTGGTCGAAAAAGACCAGTTGCTCGAGCAGGGCTTATTACTGGCCGACGACATGTTGCAAGCATCGCCGCTTGGCCTGCGCTTAACCAAAGAAGCGCTCACAGCAACAGTCGATTCACCAAGTTTAGACGCGGCGGTCGCCATAGAAGATCGTCAGCAAAACCTGCTGATGGGCACGGCAGATCATCAAGAGGCAGTAACAGCCTTTAAAGAAAAGCGTCGCCCGAATTATAAAAACACCTGATTTAAAGAGTAGAACCCTATGCAAGGATTAATGATGGACGTGCCGATGCTATTGTCTCGGCTCATCGACTACGCCGCAGACCACCACGGTGAAACCGAAGTGGTGTCGCGTCAAATCAATGGCCGTGTTGAACGCAGTAATTGGCGGGCCGTGCGCTCGCGCAGCAAGCAACTCGCCAAATCCTTGCTGGCCGCTGGCTTTAATAGCGACACCCATTTCTCGTCCCTAACGTGGAATACCATTAATCACCTTGAAGTATTTTACGGGGTGTTGGGCATAGGCTCGCCGCTGCACACGCTGAATCCGCGACTAACCGTG
The DNA here is from genome assembly GCA_018066965.1 of Zhongshania sp. Classification (GTDB taxonomy): domain Bacteria; phylum Pseudomonadota; class Gammaproteobacteria; order Pseudomonadales; family Spongiibacteraceae; genus Spongiibacter. Next base: position 15,894 of record JAGPVP010000116.1, read on the forward strand.
AATGATCTGTGTTACATGATCGAACTGATGGCAGATACGGTCTGCTTTTACGACGCAGATACCCAAACACTGGCAGAAGAGATAGATCGCAATACCGATTCTATCAGCCAGTGGATTTACCTCGACGAAGGCGAAGCGCTGCCCGCAGCTAGCCTCAGAAAATACTGTTCTTTAAGCGCATTGAAAGACGGTGTGGATGATCAATTTGAATGGCCGGTATTTGACGAGCGCGATGCCGCAACCGTGTGCTTTACTTCTGGCACCACCGGCAGGCCCAAAGGCGTGGCTTACAGCCACCGCAGCTTAACGCTTTGCGCCATGAATATGACCATGGTGGATATGTACGGCAGTGCCCGTAATGGTGAATTGGTGTGTGCCATGCCCATTGCTCCCATCTTTCACGCTAACGGTTGGATGATGCCGTTCTCTGCACCCATGAATGGCCATAAGCTGGTATTGCCGGGCCGGGATTTCTCGCCCGCTGGCGTCGTTGAATTAATGGCCCAAGAAGGTGTGACGATTGCCGGTGCGGTACCTACCGTGTGGAGCGATATTATGGCCACAGCAGATCGCAGCGAAACAAGCCTGCCATCGCTAAGTACCGCCTTGGTTGCGGGCACGGCCATACCCGAAAAGCTTTTTGATTTATTAGAGGGCCGCGGTATTGGTGTGCGCACCACATGGGGGATGACCGAAGTTCCCGGCGCGACCCGCGCGAGCTTGCCACCAACAGCCGGTGAAGCGAATAAGGCCGACATCCGCAAAATCGCGCTCAATCGCCAAGGCCGTGTTGGTTTTCAAGCCGATTTACGCATTGTGGATGAGGAGGGCAATCGCCTTGCTCACGACGGTATCGCCTCGGGTATTTTACAAGTGCGCGGCCCAATCGTTGCCGCCCGTTATGTTGGCGAGAGCGAAGATCAAGCCGTCGAGTGGCTAGACACCGGCGATATCGCCACCATCTACCCAGACAGCACAATTCAAATCGTTGATCGGGCTAAGGATGTTATCAAGTCCGGCGGTGAATGGATAAGTTCACCACAGTTAGAGGCCGCTGCTGCGAGCCACCCTGCAGTCAATTTGGCGGCAGCGGTGGCGGCGCCCCACCCACGCTGGCAGGAGCGGCCCTTTTTATTATGTACCCTAAATGCGAGCCAAGAAGTCTCGGCAGACGCGCTGCGCCAACACATGGCCCAGACCCTCGCAAAATGGTGGTTGCCCGAAGACATTAAATTCATTGAGGAAATGCCGTTAACCGCAACGGGTAAAATTAATAAAGTGCGTTTGCGCCAGCTGTATGTGCAAGCAAGCACCCTTGAAGAAAAGGGCTAAGTGCGATGCTATTAACCGAGCTTCAACAGCAAATAGCCGACGCGGCAAAGGCTTTTTCATTAAAAACGCTACTGCCAGAATACCAAGCGCGAGAGCGTCACGGGGTGCTAGATCGCGATCTTGTTAAACAACTTGGCGACTTAGGTTTTCTTGGTGTTGATTTGCCAGAGGCAGTTGGCGGCATGGGCTTAGATGCTCTATCGGCGGGTGTGGTTGCCGAACAGATGGCCTACGGCGACTTTAATATCAGCGCCTTGCCAGTAAATGTGTCTTTGGTTGGCTCAATTCTAATGCGTTATGCCCATCCCGATGTTGCTGGGCAGTGGCTGCCGAAAATGGTAGCTGGCGAGGCGATTGTCGCTATTTGCCTAACCGAACCCAGTGGCGGCTCCGACGCCGCCGCCTTAAAAATGCGGGCTAGGCGCGATGGCGACGACTATATTCTAAGCGGCGAAAAAGCGTCTATTACCTTTGCCGATTGCGCCGACGCCTCCTTGGTATTTGCCCGCACCGGTGAGGGCGACAAGGCCGGTGGCGTAACGGCATTTTTTGTACCCCATGACTGCAAGGGTGTCAGCCAAACTCGCTACGATGATTTGGGCAGCGCCATTATTGGTCGCGGTTCGATCTTTTACGACGAGGTGCGCATACCCGCTAGTCACCGTGTTGGTGATGCGGGTAAGGGTTTTAGCCAAGTTATGCAGGGTTTTGATTACAGCCGCGCGCTTATTGGTTTGCAATGCTGCGGCGCCGCTCAAGCTTCATTAGACGAAGCATGGGCTTATAGCGTAGACCGTGAAGCCTTTGGTCGTCCTATTGCCCAGTTTCAGGGAGTTACTTTTCCCTTGGCAGAAGGCGAATCCCAAATCGCCGCCATTCGCCAATTGTGTATGCACACCTTAAGTCTGCGCGATGCCAATTTGCCCCACACCTCAGAAGCCGCAATGTGTAAATGGATGGGGCCGCGCTACGCCCGCGATGTTATCCATCAATGCCTACTGACTTTTGGCCATTATGGTTGGAGCAAGGATTTTCCCCACCAGCAGCGCCTGCGCGATGTGATGGGCCTAGAAATTGGTGATGGTACCGCCGGCATTATGAAATTGATCATCGCCCGAGAGCGCGTGGGTCGTCATGCCGTGCAGTACGCATCTTCGTAAATACCATAAACCGAATTGAGTGAAAATTTATGACCTCATTAGCTAATTTGTATATTCCAACCGCCGCCGAGGCGCCAAGCCCTGAGTATCAAGATCAGGATGATTTACGTCATCGGCCATTGCCTGGCGGGAAAATGCGCGACTCCCTGTTCTGGGAAATGATCATGCCCGACGAGAAGCTAGGCTTTCAGGCCTATCTCTATTTGGCGGGCACCGGTCAAGCGGGCTTTAATTTTGTGGTGTGGGGTGAAGATCAAGAGCCTTATGTGCTGGACCTTGGTCATGGCGAAGTTGCCGACAGCATGGACTTTGATAACTTCTCCTT
>JAGPVP010000004.1 GCA_018066965.1 Zhongshania sp.
AAAATGGAAATGATGACACGACGAGCGTATGGTTTTAGAAACTTTGAAAATTACAGGATGAGAGTACTGGCCCATTGTGGATGGGACGGTGTGATTAACAGGGTGAGATGAGTGCCGTCCCCCGATTATGTTGTAGAGCCACAGGGTGAGATGAGTGCCGTCCCCCGATTATGTTGTAGAGCCAACCAACAGGCGAAAAAAAACGGCAAGCCAGTAAGTTACTGATTTGCCGCTTCTTTATTTGGTAGCGGGGGCAGGATTCGAACCTACGACCTTCGGGTTATGAGCCCGACGAGCTACCAGACTGCTCCACCCCGCAACTGATCTGTTGTCTTTTTCTCTAAGACAGGGCGCGCATTATAGGGATGGAATTTTGGTATTGCAACCGCTTCTCGAAGATAAAACGAGAAAAGTGGAATTTAGTTAGGCTGGCTAGAAAAGCAGGCCGTTTATTGATCAAGCAAGATACCAGTCTGGCACCTTGCTTGCGGATTCGTACTAGGGAATATTTCTGATAGTCGGTGATTATTTCAGAGCGTCAGCTTCACTTACCACAGGGCGATCAACTTTGGTGCCGCGCATGACATTACCCTCTGGGGTGGGGTTGCCGTCGTAATGAGCAAGCATCACGTGATCGTCGTGTACTTCTACAAGCACTCCAACAAAAGGCATATCCATCATACTTCCGTCTACACGGTAGCTAACGAGGTCGCCAGTTTTAAAGGTGTCTGGGTTAAAATTTAGGTCGAAGGGGCATTTCTCTCCGCCCTCACTGCTCATATTCATCATGTTTGGTGGCCTTTATTTTTAGGATGTTCCGATATGTTTGAGCTAAATTATAGCAATTTTTGATCCTGTAGCTAGGGGGTGCGATTTTTATCTATATCGATCACAACAAGAAGTTGACCACTATGACTGACGGCCTTATTGATGATTTACCTCTTCCCATCAAAGCACGCTATGAAACGAAGTGCTACTTGCTCTCGTAAGCCCTAGCCTCGCCCAATAAGCCTCCGGAAATTCTACACACAGAATCTCTATCAAGCTCTGACAGTGTGTAGATTATCAACAACACCATTCGATAAATCTTAAGCTAGCAATAAAAACTCCAAAAGATTTACTCGATGTATTGGCAGCTAGAAATCTAACGTCATGATTAAGAGAAAAATATATCGATGCTTGAAATAACTAGCACGATGACTTACTTCACTCCCCTTTCGCTAGCCCAGAAGACCCCCTTTAATTTCGCCACGCCAGCTCTTCGGGCATCAATGGCCAACTTTTTCGCTCGTTTTTCGCCATATTCCTGAATTGGGAATGTTGCTTTCTGGAAGCTACCCGGTTTCTCACCCGGCCAATGCGCCTCCCAATATCGAAGTTCTTTAATGCAATCATTTTTAAGCTTGTAATGCTTTGAGTAGCAATAGACGCCGGGGATGCCAGAAGTATTGTTGCTACGCTTAATATTGCATATTTCTTGACGCGTGGTAGGTGGGTGCTTTTCAACAATTTCATTACGATACGCCTTCGCAGCTACTAGGGCGCGACCTTTCCCACGATGTGTTTTGTCTGGAAAATTCTTAATATACATAACATTTTGCCGACGAAGGCTCACACGCCACGCGTGCGAGTTACGAATTTCGTCGTCAATCCGAGTTATGCCATACATGGCTTTACTTTTTGGCATGGGTTTCCGTGCTACATCAGTTGTGTATAAGCTTAATTATAAACAAATCAGTAATAAAATATTATAAAGAAAGCAACGATTAGTTAGATTGGGTGAAAAGCCTGACATTTTCTATCTCGCCTTGAGGTGTATATTTGATCTCGGCACCAATCATATCACTACTAAAGCTGTAAATTTCGTACCGCACAGCCACAACAGCAAAAGAAGCAACCTGCACCACCGTAAAGACCACTCCTTTTTGGCTGCATAGCTGGCGACCACCCCTCAAGGAGCATAACTACGCAAGATACCACTGACGTCATTAAGCTAAACCATAATCCGACAACAACGGATCGACTCTAGCTACCACTTAATACTCACAATATATGAGCTGAAACGAAATCGAGCTCAACTGTACCTGTTTAAAATGTGCTTCACGCGAACCTAACTTTTCATGCGTAATTATCATTTTTCTATTTTTCGCGATACAAGACTCCCCTTCGAGTCCTCTACCCAAACCGCTGTATAGCCCTTAGAAATTTCACCTTTAACGAAATACTCTTTACCAGCTTCCAGCGTCACCACAACATCGCCTTCTACCTTATAAATATTATTAAACAATGTGAAAAATGGCACCGTTGCGTAATTCACTGCTCGAATATGCAACACCTGCTTTCCAGCAGGAGTGGGGTGACGTAATGAACATACACTCAAACCTACTTGCTCATGCTGACCACCTTCTGAGGTGCACGCAGAACTAGAATATATATTGCGGCCATCTATCTCGGTCACCTCATAGAAGTTCATTTTAATCGCAGAAATTTTTCTATTTGTATCATTTATATTAGCAACCGGCCCTGTAAATGATTCGGGGCTGGGCTTAACTTGATTACAGTTCGCCAACAAAAGGACTGTACAAATCACCAAAAAAAATCTAGTCATTATGTCGTATCCAAGTAAATTAAAATTTGATCATAAGGCCGCCATGAGCTCATGCAAAAGCGTCGCAGATATCGCAGCGTATCCCGCGTATATACCTCTTCACAGATAAGAAAATATCAACTGCAACCCATACCTAGCTGCGCATCCGCAACAGAGTTATACCAGCCCATAAAACCAACATTAGGAGTGAATTGCCTTACTACTTTAATGATCAAACTATCGCCATATTGACCACACGAACAATACTACACGACTAAATATTTAGCACTACCAACTCAAACCTAATGAATCGCATCTCTAAAATGCTCAAGCATTGCCTGCGTTACAGGTATGCCTTTGAACTCCGGCGACAACAGCTCTGCTATTACCCGCAAGTCCTCGCCCATAATTGCCGAACAAAAGAAGGAGTAGATATGAATCTTCGCATTTATGCTGGGCCTATATTGCGCTAACAGGCCCACAACATAAGAAAACGGTTTTAATAACGCGAACTCTGACACTGCAGCAAGATCAACACCCCTTGAATCAATCAATAAGCGCTGCAAAAGTCGGCGCAACACCAAATCATCTTGTAAACGGGTAAGAAAACACTCCAAAAAGCTAAACAACTTCTCCTCTACACTGCTGTCATCGCCCGTCAAACTTTGATTAAAAATGTCACTTATCGCCCCTTCTACATAGTGCGATACGCACTGAGTGTAAACGTCCTCTTTGCTATTAAAGTGGTCATACAATGCCCCCTTAGTTAGTCGACAGGCCTTACCTAATCCGTCCATGCTGACACCACTGTAGCCGGACTCGGAAAACAGGGTCGCCGCCACCTGCAAAATGTGCGCCCTAGTTCGCTCTCGTTTTGTTACTCCGCGGTCTTCTGACATAAACCTCTCAAGCTTTCTAAATATCCGAATCTATCGTAGCGCTAATTATTGCTATATCGTCTTGTAAAGCAACATACCTGTTGGTATATTTTCAAGCCATGCTAAGTAATATAGCTCTAAGATTGGCCACACAAAGCGCAAGCTCTATCGCTACAGCCTACCCAGGCCACCTGACAAACACTATGAACAAGCCATCGAATACCGTCGTAGCAACCCCATTTGGGTTTGGCGCACAACGCAACGCTATGGACAGCACTGATATGGCGTATTCAAATACGCCCCATGGCACCAACAACAATCCTACCGGTATAGCACGGGTCCATCATTCTGAAATTCAGTTCGCCCTAGAACCACATATCCTAATGGGCACACGTTACAAGGATTCATCGGGTAACGACAAGCGATCCGAATCAGGCAATCACCCAAAGGTAAGGGCTGGCACTCAAGACGGCGCGAGCTTCCAGCATGTGGACCTGCTAGCAGGCACTGAGAATCGCGACGACATCACAATTCCTTTTGATATTTTCTGCGCCGCACCCCCAACAACCTACAACGTTAATAACCAGCTGCGGCCCACAGTATCAACAAGCTACGCAGAAGCTGGACCAGAGCTTTTCGCAAAAACCCATTTGCCACGATCTACTCAAGCAGCACAAATTGATAAAATATATGCCGAAAACAACGCCGGTGGTGAAGGTAATTTTTCAAAATCTATTGCCACAATTTGCCAAAGCAACAAGGCAAGCCCAACAACCTGCCCCATAAACAACCTTGGGGCTAAATGGTATGTTCATCTCGGTTATCGGCATAACTTTAGCACCAACTGGACGGGGCCATTTCCTATACTTACGTGTCGAGAATTCGCGTACAGCAAAGATTCCGACTCACTACATGCCCAATTATAAAAAGGTATAGCCCATGTTTTTTTGCAAAATTCTACGCGTATTTTGTGCCGCACTTACAGTATCCGCAGCACTTTTCTGCCTCCCCGTAATAGCTGTAGAGAGCGCAGCCTGTGTTGCAAACACGTGTTTTTCGTCGCCCCAGAAATCACAACAGTTTTTAATTGCCCCGTATCTCTTCGGCCCAGACATCCAAGGTGAAGCAGAGGTCCAGGGCATTAGCGCAGCATTTGACTACAGCGTTGAGGACCTTGCTAGCGGGATTAATGCTGGCGGTATGGGCTACTTATTCTGGGAGCGCGGCCCCGACTTTTTTTATATGGAAGGCCTGGGCTTTCGCTACAAAGATCGCATAAGCGCATTCCAAGATAAATTACTCAGCGCAGAAATCGCGCTCCTTGAATTTGGTTATGGAAGAAACTACTGCGTAACCAGCAGGCAACCCAACGCTGATTGCAGCTTCATTATCAGCCCATATATTGGCTTACGTCATACCCAAATGGACATTTCCATTAAACTAAACGAGGGTGGCATCGAGGGGATCTTGCTACCACTCGCAGGCTTACCAAATGTTTATCAAGCCCAAGAGCGATGGCTTGACCCAGCCGCCGGGGCAATCTTGCAATACCAAATTAGCCCCCTTGTAAGGCTATACACTAAAGGCGACATTGCCGGCCTGGGGGTCGGATACAATGACTACTGGAATATTATGGCTGTGCTGCATCTACAAGCCACTCAACACTGGAGCATCGCCGGCGGCTACAGAGTCACCGACTTTAACGCGACACCTGGTGGCGGCAACAAAATCAAAATGGACTTACATGGAGAGGGCCCGCTTTTCGGTGTTATATATAACTTTTAAGTTTTTGCATTTCCTAGCCTTTAGGCGAAGCCTGATACCGGCAAGCTAAAATTATTTCGATACATCACCCAGCCCACTAAGCGGCGTAAAACCTAAGCACAAGCATCGCCAGCAACTAGACTCAATCAAATAAATATGCAAGCATACAATATGCATGCAATAAACTCGTGCGACCATGTTGAGCCTTACTCAATAGTAATTCCGTAATATCTTGTGATATGCTCTATTAATTCGATATAGACAGCATTACTATAATCACAGCAAACACTAATAGCAGCATACTTAGGCTTAACTCAGTATTTTAAGGACACGGCATGAGCGACAACATCATTCAGTATCACGTGAGCGAAAGCGGCATTGCCACAGTGACCTTAAATCGCCCCGACATCCATAATGCCTTTGACGACAAAGTGGTTGCTGCGCTGACCGCCGCCTTTAAGCAAGCCGGCGAAGATCCTACCGTGCGCGTTGTGATATTAGCCTCTACCGGTAAAAGCTTTTGCGCCGGCGGCGACCTGAACTGGATGCGCCGCATGGCGACCTACACGTTTGAAGAAAATTTGCGCGACTCAAATTTGCTGGCGGAGATGCTACGCACTTTAAATTACTTACCCAAACCCACCATTGCGCGAGTGCAAGGCGCAGCTTACGGCGGCGGTGTTGGCTTGGTCGCCTGCTGCGATATGGCTATTGCCTCACCAGAAGCCGCGTTTTGCTTGAGCGAAGTTAAAGTCGGCATGATTCCCGCGACGATCGCGCCCTATGTTGTGCGGGCCATCGGTCCACGGGCCTCACGCCGCTACTTCACCACCGCCGAACTCATCAGCGCCGACAAGGCCTTTACCTTGGGCCTAGTGTCAGAAGTGGTTGCCAGTGAAGAGCTAGATAACTGCATTGCAGGCATTACCAAGAGCCTACTCCGCAACGGCCCACGCGGCGTTGGCGAAGCTAAACGCTTAGTGCTGGATGTGGCCGACGGCGAAATTAATGCCGACATGATTGCCGACACCAGCCAGCGTATTGCCGAGACCCGCGGCTCAGACGAAGGCCGTGAAGGACTGACCGCCTTTTTAGAAAAACGCAAACCGGCTTGGATTCAGTAATCGTTTTATAGCCGACCCCCTTAACCCGATTAACACGCAAACAGGAACGTATTATGAGCCAAGATAAAACCGTGCTTATCGCCAATGGCCAAGGCTTTTGGGGCGACAGCCTCTTAGGTCCGCTGCGCCTGGTAGAAGAAGGCCCGCTGGATTACCTGACCTTGGATTATTTAGCCGAAGTCACCATGAGTATTATGCAGAAGCAAAAGCTGCGTAATCCTTCAGCTGGCTACGCCACTGATTTCGTGGAAATGCTGCGCCAAATTTTGCCTACCTGCCAGAAGAAAGGCATCAAGGTTATTGCTAACGCGGGCGGTGTTAACCCAAAAGGTTGCCTAGAAGCCATTCAAAGCGTCGTTAAAGAACTCGGCATGACCGGCATTAAAATCGGTATTGTTGAAGGCGACGACATTCTCGACCAACTGCCTGAGCTAATGGCCTCTGGCGAAAAATTCAAAAACCTCGACAATGGCGACGCGGTTGAATCGATTCTCGACAAAATGTCTAGCGCCAACGTCTACATTGGCGCCAAGCCGATTGTTGACGCCCTAGCACAAGGTGCTGACATTGTTGTTACTGGCCGCTCGACCGATCCATCACTAGTCGTTGCACCACTGATTTATGAATTTGGCTGGTCAATGGAAGACTTTGACAAGCTAGCTGCTGGCACCGTAATGGGTCACATCCTCGAATGTGGCGCGCAGTGCACTGGCGGTAACTATAACGACTGGCGCAACGTGCCCGACTTCGCTCGCATTGGCTACCCCGTAGTAGAAGCCAAAGCGGACGGCACCTTTATTGTGACTAAACACGAAGGCACTGGCGGCCTGGTCAACATCGACACCATCACGTCACAGCTGATGTACGAACTAGGCGACCCAGTTAACTATTTAGGACCTGACTGCACCTCTGACTTCACCACAATTAAGTTAGAGCAAGTCGGCGAAAATCGCGTTCGCGTCAGCGGCGTAAAAGGTTCTGCACCAACCCCAACGTACAAAGTGTCTATGTCGTACGAAGATGGCTACAAGATTGTTGGCCAGCTGACCTACACCGGTCCAGACGCTATTGAGAAAGCCAATCTTGGCGCCGCCATCTTGTTTGAGCGTGTTGGCATGTACGGCAAGCCCATTCCAGAAGCAGATCGCTTTGTTGAGCTGTTCGGCACCAATGTTTGCTACAAAGGCATTGTGAAACAAGAGCAAGAGCCCAGCGAAGTAATGCTGCGCGTTGGCGCCAAAAGCCACGACAAGAACCTGCTCAACATTCTGGCTCGCGAACTAGCACCACTGATCACCAGCGGCCCTGTTGGCGTTACCGGCTTTGCGGCTGGTCGTCCACGCCCCACTGAGATAGTAGGTTACTGGCCCGCCCTGATCGACAAAACTAAAGTCACCACCAGCGTGATCGTGGAGGAAGTATAAAATGGCCCGTGTACAATTATTTGACGTAGCAATTGCTCGCTCAGGCGACAAAGGTGATGGCTCTAATGTTGGCATTAAGGCCCGCACACCAGAGCTGTATGAGTTTCTTCGTGAGAACCTCACCATTGCCGTGGTTAAAGATCACTTCAAAGAAATCTGCTTTGGTGATGTAAAGCGTTATGAATTGCCTAACCTACAAGTGTTAAACTTCATCCTTGAAGATTCGCTAGGCGGCGGCGGTACCGAAACGCTGATCATGGACGCGCAGGGCAAAGTACACAGCTTAGCGCTGCTGCACATGGAAATGGATATTCCGGATGCATTGCTGGCTTAAACGCTAGCGCATCATAAGTTATCCTCATTCAGGCCGGTTCTCCGGCCTGAATGCTATATCGCCATCCAAATAGTCATATAGCAAAACAACACTTACGCCATTATCCCCAAAACCAAAGAAGCGACCAGTCATGAGCGGAATACTCAGCGCCTTACACCTGCAAGCCAAACAAGCGCCTAAGCGCGTGATTCTGCCCGAGCACTACGATCCTCGTGTCATTGATGCCGCAACCTCACTTGAGGCCCAAAGCCTCGTTACGCCGATTTTAATCAATGTAGCTGAAGGTACAGAACCACCCGCTGGCATTGAGATTTTTGAACAACATCCCGACAAAGAGATATGGCGCGGCAAAGCGATCGACGCCTTTACCGAAGCTCGCGCAGCCAAGGGCATGACCGCCGAGAAGGCGAGAGACGCGCTACAGAACCCAGTATTACTTGCCGCCGTACTGATCAAAATTGGTTACGCGGATGCGGGTGTCGCTGGCTCAACCGCCACCACCGCCGATGTCTTACGCGCAGGTATCCAAGGCCTAGGCTTAGATGCAAACGCCAAACTGGTGTCCAGTTTTTTCCTGATGGAATTAAGTGACGGCAGAGTAATGAGCTACGCCGACTGCGCGGTTATACCTGACCCCAGCAGTGAAGAGCTAGCCGACATCGCCATCAGTAGCGCGGCTAGCTATCTTCGCCTAACAAACGATCAACCCAAGGTTGCCATGCTGTCATTCTCAACTAAAGGCTCAGCCAGCCACCCCCGCGTCGACAAAGTCACTGCGGCATTAGCCCTCGCCAAACAGCGCGCACCAGAGCTCGACATCGATGGCGAGCTGCAATTTGACGCCGCGTTTGTGCCGGCAATTGGCCAACGCAAGGCGCCAGATTCTACTGTGGCAGGCCAGGCAAATGTCTTTGTATTCCCGAGCTTAGAAGCGGGTAATATCGCCTACAAAATCACCGAGCGCATTGGTGGCGCAAAAGCTATCGGCCCCATTCTTCAGGGGCCAGCAAAACCATGGATGGATTTGTCACGGGGCTGTACGGCAGCCGACATTGTGGATGTGGCCGTGATTGCTGCGGTATTGGCGCAGTAAAACCCACCACGACAACCGCAAAAATAAAAATGGCGCACTAAATACAGCGCGCCATTATATTTATCATATTGCAGCTCAATTCAACGCTGTAAAATATGCCCAATTAACGTAACAGCAGTAGCGGCCGCTTAGTTTTGTGTAACATCTTGGCCGTCAAACTACCCAATAACATGCCGCGCAGAGGGTGATGACTGTAGGCGCCCATCACTGTCAGATCGATGTCATTCTCTGCCTGATACTGACAAAGCTGCTCATCACTTTTGCCTTTGGGCAAGTTAACAAGCTCATGATTAACACCTGCTGCTTGCATCACTGCCGCGGCCTCATTTAGAACGCTAGCGGCTGTAGACTCATCACCCACATAGACCAAGTGACAGGGGATATCTTTAAATACTGGGCTGGACACCACCATATCCAAGGCTTTTCGCGACGCATCCTGGCCGTCGTAGGCCAACATCATTTTCTTCGGCGCTGAAAATTCAGCGTTCACAACCAGCACGGGTTTATGCAAGGCACGAATAACTGTTTCTAAGTGCGCACCTAGCTGCCCTTCGCGATGCTCTTCACCGCGAACCCCCATCACCAGAACACGAATATTTTCCTCTAACTCAACCAGTGACTCTTGCAAGCTACCATGCTGCTGCCAAGACTCCACATCTGTCACACCTGCTTGCACGGTTCGCTGGCCGGCCGCATCAAGCATTAACTTACCCTTTTGCATCAATAGGCGATTGCGCTGTTGCTCTACCCGCGTCAACTCTTCAAGCAGCTCTTCTTGGCTACCAAGCCCAATACTACCGCTTAAATCGGTAATAGCCGCCTGTGGACGGTGCTCAATATTATGTAGCAATTTGAGAGGGACGCCCGCTCTAAGTGATACCCACGCGGCGTAATCACACACGGCAGTAGTCAGACTTGCACCATCAATACACGCCAACACATAGTTATTATTCATTAGTGGCCTCCCAATACTTTTTCAATTTCTTCGGGCTTGTCGTGAATACCGAATCGATCAACGATTGTTTCGCTGGCCTCATTTAAGCCAATCAGCTCGACTTCGGCGCCTTCTCGTCTAAACTTAATGACGACTTTATCTAAAGCACCAACCGCAGAAATATCCCAAAAATGTGCGCGATTTAAATCAATAACGACTTTATCGACCACTTCCTTAAAATCGAAACCGGCATTAAAGCGCTCCGCCGAATTAAAGAACACCTGCCCCACGACACGATATGTCCGCGTATTACCGTCATCACTTAGATCTTTACTGATATACATAAAGTGGCTGACTTTATTAGCAAAGAACAACGCCCCCAGCAGCACGCCGACAAAAACACCATAGGCAAGATTGTGTGTCCATACCACCACCGCAACTGTTGCCAGCATAATAATATTAGCCGACAGCGGGTTAGACTTAAGCCCTGTTACAGATGCCCAATTAAAGGTACCAATAGACACCATGATCATGACAGCAACAAGGGCCGCCATTGGAATTAGCGACACCCAGTCACTTAGAAACACCACCATTGCTAACAACATCGCACCGGCAAAGAAGGTCGACAACCGGCCCCTACCACCAGACTTAACATTTATAACCGACTGGCCAATCATCGCACAGCCTGCCATACCACCAAGCAGACCCGAAAAAACATTAGCGATACCCTGCCCTTTACACTCCCTATTCTTATCACTGCCCGTATCGGTTAAGTCATCAACGATAGTCGCGGTCATTAAAGACTCTAACAAGCCTACGATCGCCATTGCAGCCGCATAGGGGAAAATAATTCCCAGTGTTTCAAGGTTAAGCGGCACATCTGGCCAAAGGAAAATCGGTAAAGTATCGGGTAAATCCCCCATATCCCCAACCGTGCGGATATCAAGACCTATGAGTAAACTCACCGCCGTGAGAGTAAGAATACAAACCAGCGGCGACGGAATGACTTTGCCAATCACCGGCAGCAGCGGGAATAAATAAATCACCCCCAATCCCGCGGCAGTCATGGCATAAACATGCCAAGTAACGTTAGTTAACTCCGGCAGCTGCGCCATGAATATCAATATAGCCAAGGCGTTTACAAAGCCAGTCACCACCGAGCGCGACACAAAGCTCATCAACTGCCCGAGCTTTAAATAACCCGCCACAATCTGCAAGGCACCGGTAAGCAAAGTCGCTGCTAACAAATATTGCAGGCCGTGATCTTTCACCAAGGTCACCATCAACAACGCCATAGCGCCGGTGGCTGCAGAGATCATACCGGGACGACCACCTACAATGGCAGTTACCACGGCAATACAAAACGAGGCGTAAAGACCGACCTTGGGATCAACGCCAGCAATAATCGAAAAGGCAATCGCCTCCGGTATTAGAGCAAGGGCAACCACTAAACCCGCAAGAATATCCCCGCGGACATTTCCCAACCAATCGTCTTTCTTTGAAAGCAATAACATACAAAACCCGATACAAAATGACACTCAGAAAAGCGCGCATTATACACGCGTAAAGAGGCCCACCGTGAATTAGCACATTATTACCACCTACTAATCACAACCCGTGCCACTAATCTTGGAGCTAGGAACTTAACCGAAACGGTCTCGGGTAGTAGCTATAAACCGATGAACTGACTCTAAACTGCTTCGCTCTAAGCTCTGAAAGTACTTAACAACTTCACTCTGAGTTAGACGAGCATGATCTAAATCATTCTCGCCATAAGCAACGCCGTATTGTAAATGAGGGTTTTGTGCGACCCACGCCTCGCGCGAAGAGTAGCTTTTCGGAATGACAACACTTAAACAGCCACACATTGCGGCGTAACACGAGTACATTGAGGCTTCATCATAAGAGTAAAAAATTTCACAACGACTAAAAATAGCAGCTACATCCTCATGAGCAAGCCCGTCGATTTTAATTGCGTCCTCCAAATTGCGAGCAATCTCGACACCCTCCCCCTTTCGAACGAGGTAACACACACCGCTCCGCACCCGCGTATTTTTGTTTTTATATAGCGAGTTTACGGAAAAAACAAAAAGCTGGGCAGCGACTCCTTTAGTAATTTCCTTGTCGTCAGCAAAATCTGCAAATTTAAAAAACAGCTCACCCGCACTAAAGTTGACCACACTCGTATGGAAACCTGGCCGATGGAGCAACCACCTAACAACATTAATACCACCCAAAGGATTTCCTGCAACTACCTCTGGGTAAACAACAACATCGTTAGCGCCAGGCTTCCGTCTTTTTGCTATGGGAGTTATTAAATCAGGGTGACGGTCAAATTCAACACCGAAAATGGCCTCTTTAAAATTTCGCCGAAACCGCTTCCACCATCCTTGCGACTGACGACGAACCCAGATTGAAGGCCACAAACTTGCCGACTCACCACACTCATTTAGATGATGGCAAAGCTTATGCAGCGCAATGATGCCACCTGAATTCTCATCATAATCTGGTGCAAAAATGATATAGTTCAACTTAATTGGCATGATTTTCACACAGTAAACACATACGAATCACGCCAACATTACTGCCTAATTGTCGACATAAATTCCTTTTCAACTTCAAGACAGTCTCTTTTACGGCTACCAACTTTACGGGCGGGAACGCCTGAATAAATACAAAATTCGCTAAGGCTTCTTGTTGCCAAACTTAATGCTCCAACCACAACCCCGTCTTCCAGTGTCACGCCAGGCAATATAACAGCACCAGAACCGAGAATCACGTGGCGACCAATAACAACATCTGCATCATTTACATTGGTAAACTCTCTGGGTATCTGGGGCCCTGCCAAAAAAGCGCCACTATAATCATCATTACTACTATATATAGATACTCGCGAAGAAGTGCCACCAAAGTCACCAAATGAAATCTTTCCAGCGCCCATCATTGCAGTAAAAACCGCGAAGTGACAAAAACTACCTAGCTCAATACCGCCCTCACCTGCAGATAAAACAGAAAAATCGTCAACCCTAACATTACGCCCGATAGATATTTTGCCGCAGTTATAATAGGAAGCGCGGTCTGAAAGCTGACAATTTTCGCCTACACTGGCAAAACCCATTTCATCTATTTGTTCACGAGACAATATTCCCATCCTAGCAACCCCTAATCATATCGACGACATGCAAGACCTCGTCATTTGATAGTGCAGGATAGATAGGCAAACACAATATCTTCCTTGAAATATCAGTCGCATTAGGTAAATTACTAGACGCTGAGGAAGGCAGCCCTCGATACATGGAAAACTCACTGATTAATGGGTAAAAATACCTGCGAGTGTATATATTATTTTCAACCAACATCTCATGCAAAGCATCTCTGGTCATTCGGAAATCACCTTCGACTAGTATTGGAAAATAAGAGTAATTGTCGACAACACCCAGCTGGCCACGAGGAATGTTAACACCCTTAATCCCGCTCAATTGCTCCCGATAAATCAAGTCAATCTCTTTTCGCCTAGCAATAATTTGATCAATATACTTTAATTGCAATAAGCCCATTGCTGCATTTATCTCGCTCATTTTCCCATTGATACCTGGAGAAACAACCGAAACATCATTCTCAAATCCAAAATTCTTAATATAGTCTAAGCGCTTTTTAGACTTTGCATCCGCACAAACAACCGCGCCGCCCTCAAAAGTTGTAAACACCTTTGTAGCGTGAAAGCTTAGAACACTTAGATCACCGGCATTTAAGATACTCTCACCGCCAGATTCCACACCAAAAGCATGAGCAGCGTCGTAGATAATCTTTAAATTATAAGTATCTGCAATAAATTGAATAGCCTCAATATCGCACGGGTTTCCGTAGCAGTGAACCGGCATAATAGCGGTGGTTTGCGGAGTAATTGCCGCCTCGACCCTAGCAGGGTCCAGATTGAATGTGCATGGATCAATATCAACAAAGACAGGCTTGACACCTTTCCAAAGTAGCGAATGACTCGTAGCCACAAAAGAATAAGGCGTCGTTATCACTTCGCCAGTAACACGAAGCTCTTGCAGAGCCGCCAGCAAAGCAATAGTGCCATTGTTAAAAAGTGAAATATGCTCCACCTTTAAATAGTCACACAACGCGCGCTCAAAACGCTGATGCATATGACCGCCATTGGTCAATATTTTACTATCCCAAATTTCTTCTAAATATGGCGTAAACTCGTCTAATGGCGGCAAAAATGGTTGCGTTACAAATATAGGTTTATCTGTCATTCCAGCGCACCTTTGTAAACATTAAATATAAATTATTTTTTGAAATGGACCCCATCTAATTAGAAGCCTTTCCAATAATCGACAAAGCCCGCCTTACAGTAAAACCATGACTGCTGTAGTTCGCTATTGATATTAAATACCCGCTCCTCTAAAGCCCCTACCTCTTCTCTAAAAAGTACCCAGCACTTACTTTTCGGTGAATATAGTGATGACTTAAAGCCCCACTGCTTCATCAATATCTCCATACTCCTGTTAGTATGGAAAGCGGAATGGACGGGCGGGTTAAGATAAAACCAATTGGGATCATTTGGTATGCGTTCACACACCAAAGTATGAATGATCATACAACCGTCGTGGCTTACCAAATCATACACTCTATCCAGATCACCCCGGCAGCGAACATGCTCAAACATCGCTGAATTTATAACCGTTTTGTACTTACCGAGCTCACTTGGGGCGAGATATCTTACGCCTTTATTACCACTTACCACATAGGGGTCGTGCACAGGCAGGTCTATACAGAAATACTTCGACAACATTAAGCTTAAGCTACCGTAACCTGCAGCAAAATCAATCATACTCACCAAGTCAACGATGCTATTCTCACCAAGCAGCGCTAACATCAATGCCTGCTCAATGTATGGTGGTTGATTAATGTCGCTACCTAGACCACGCTCTTCGTGCTGATGATGAAACTGGTAATTAAGCTCTGCCCAAACATCATCAGGCATTTCGACATGTGTCTTTGATATCACAAAGCCGCAATAATCACAGAGGTAATAGTCTACAACGCTGACACTGGTAACTGCTCTAAAATATGGCTCTGCATAACTCTTAGAAAAATAGTAGCTAGTACTCGACTCACATATCATGCACTTCATATAAATGCATCGCTCACTATATCATTACAAAAAAATTCAACACTCAAACGAGAGCACTTACAGCGGATATATCGCGCATCCGAAAGCACCGCCATCATGCAAATGGGACTAGCACAAAATACCACTTTCCGCGACATAACTTCTTAATATATCGCTCACGCTCATCAAACAACGCAAGAAAGTCATTACTATTTTCCAGCAGGAATTTTTTTAATCCATAATTATAAAACACCACATCATTAGCAATGTACTTCTTATAGAAATCTTCAAGAAGGGTTTGCTCTTTCTCATATAGAACGCAGCTATTTAAAACAAGTGTAATAAAATTACATGATTTTCGAAATTTATTTGACACGTGAACATACTTAGCTATTCGGCGTTTCGATTTTGCACTCCAAACTGCGTTGCTATCATGCTTTCTATACAGTGACAAAATTTCATTGCCAGCTTTCAGCTTTCCACGCGAAGC
Organism: Zhongshania sp.; assembly: GCA_018066965.1. GTDB lineage: Bacteria > Pseudomonadota > Gammaproteobacteria > Pseudomonadales > Spongiibacteraceae > Spongiibacter. The sequence goes on from JAGPVP010000004.1 coordinate 15,751, forward strand.
AGCTACAATCGCGAGCCACTGATCGTGATACGGCATTTTCGACATGGCAGGCATAGCAAGCTCTAACAGCTCGCGCCTGATTAAGCAGGCATGCCCAGTAACACAGTTATTAAGAATCAGCGACAGCGCGCACTGCCCCTCTAGGCGATTTACTGTGGGAAACTCAACATTTTGCCGGACGCCATCACTATCAATGACAGAGACCTTAGAGTAAATCAGCCAATTATCACCTATTGAATCGACTAGACGAGATATTTTCTCAGGGAACCAAATATCATCCTGATCCGCCAGTGCAACCAATTCTCCACGACACTCATTAATTGCTTTCTCAAAATTCCTTACAAAACCAATATTTTCATCATTAGCGATAACTCGAATACGGTCATCTTTCGTCGAGTAAGCATTTAAAATACTTAAGGTACTATCAGAAGAACAATCATCGACTATAACTATCTCAAGATTTCTATAGCTCTGATTAACAATAGACTCCAACTGCTCGGCTAAATATTTCTCACCGTTGTAAGTACACATCGCAATTGAGATAAGACCTGCATCCATCGCAAGCATTTTTTTTGGCTCTTCGTTTTCCATCAAGTTTTTTTCTTTACTGCTCGAAAAGCAAATTGAAGATAACGAACATCATCACCTAATAGTAAAAACACCAAATGGCGAAACAAACGCTTCAAAGGCAATATTCGAGTTTTCAATCGATTTATACCTTGAAACTCTTCAACTTCAAATCCGGCGTTAGCTAAACATTCAAGAAGGCTCTTTCGTGTAAAGAATCGCAAATGAGTTCTGTCTAATACTCCGGCGTCCCGATAGCGCCAATCTTTGCCGACAATGAGCTCTAGCAAATTGTAGTAATACCGTACATTTGGAATCGACGCGACCAACGCGCCACCATCGGCAATTTTGCGCTGTATATTGATTAGAAACTCATCATGATCAGGCATGTGCTCAATCACATCATTGCAAACAATGAGATCGAAGTAGTTGTCTGGCAGCTGATCAGCAACTTCGTTATATGTGCCATTTAGTACTTTTTTAAGCTTTTGGTCCGCTATTTTTGCGGCCTCAGCATCAGGCTCCACCCCCCAATATTCTTGGCAGCCATCAACACCCTCAGAAAATGTTCCATGGCCGCAACCAATTTCTAGAACCCGCTGTCGACGCGAAGGTAAAAACGGCAACATTTCCTTTCTCACGCCCACAAAATATGTTGACGGTAATGATTTTTTATTTTCCATAAATTAAATTACCTGCATTTTCTTAGCTATACCAATCATCAAATAAATGCTCTATAAGATCATGAACATGCTACGTGCCGAGCACCGACATAGCGCCTTTAATCTTTGCATTCGCGCGACGATATCGCCGACCACCGAAGCTGAACAATGCTATCAATCGACGTTTCTTATTCTTGTTTAAATAGGTTTGGATATGCTCATCAGACAATCCATGCTTTCGGGCATAAAGGACATATGAGCGGCCTTTATGGAAGTGCACAATCTCATTTACCGTTTTTGTTCTTACCGTAGATCCGCCGCCAACATGCGGAATACTAACGTTACGACAGTGAACAACCTGTAAACCTGCATCATTAGCGCACTTACATATATCTACATCTTCTTCGTATAAGAAAAATTGCTCATCAAAATAACCAACCCGATTCATTAGCTGTGTATCAAATAGCAATACTGCGCCGACCAACCAGGGAACGTTAATAACAGATTGATCTTTTTCGGGGGCTAATGCTGGACCAGCAATAGCCGCACCACGCTCTTTCAACTCTGTAAGCAATTGATTGATCGCAGCCTCTGAAAGCTGTGTATCCGGATTTAACACCATCACATACCGTGTATGACTCGCCTCAATACCAAGATTGCATGCACTACCAAAACCAATATTTGTCAGACTCTTAAGCATCTCGACACAGTCACTATTGGCGCTAACAATCGCATCCGTCGCATCGGTACTGGCATTATCAACAACGATCCAACGCGGCATCGCTTTGCTCGAGGTTTCTTTCAAAGACGCTATATGTGCTGGCAGAACTTCCGCACTATTGTAAGTAACCGTGACCAAGGTCAATTCGTTCAACAAATCTTGCATCAGTACCACTTACTCCAAACCATGATTATTTATTCGACAAACTCACATAAGGAGCTAGGTTAAACTCAAGCGTTCACATGCCGCCCGCCATTCACTTGGCAGCACGTCGTAATCTTGTCCAATTTTTGCCGTCCTCAGCACTGAATATGCCGGACGCTTTGCGGGTGTCGGGTAGTCCGCGGTACTAATAGCATTTACTATGGGTATACTTTTTAGAGAACCGCGTTTGTGCGCTTCTTCAAAAATGGCCACCGCAAAACCATACCAGCTCACCGGCTCGTCGCCAACGTAATGATAAACGCCGTAGTCGGCCTGCGCGCCACTTTTGTTGTGCTCTGCGTCGTGCAATTGCTTTGCAATACTGATCAACGCTTTCGCAATGTCTCCCGCGTAAGTCGGGCACCCAATCTGATCCGCCACCACGCCCAGTGTGTCGCGCTCTTTTGCTAAGCGCAGCATGGTTTTCATAAAATTATTGCCGTATTCACTAAACACCCATGCGGTGCGTAATATGATGTGCTTAGAGCAGTGACGCTGAACCGCTATTTCACCATTCAATTTTGTCTGACCATAGACGCCCGTCGGGGCGGTTTGATCTGTTTCGGCGTAGGGCGTTTGTTGATTACCATCAAACACATAGTCGGTTGAGACGTGTAGCAAGGGTATATCAAAACGACTGCATAATTTTGCCAGCGCAGCTGGGCCATCTTCATTAATGCGTTTGGCTAATTCAGCTTCGGATTCCGCTTTATCAACGGCGGTATAAGCAGCCGCATTGATGATGGCGGTCACCCCCTTATCCCCAATGATCTTTTCTAATACCACGGTATCGTTGATGTCGGCGTCTTGGCGACTCAACAAGGTATGGGTAATGCCTTGGGCCCGCAGTTGATCTGCTAGGCACTGGCCCAACTGACCGTTAGCACCGGTCACGAGCAGGTGCATTGATTGGGTGTCTACGGCGCTCATTTAGCAAACAGCTCGGCAAAGGTCGGCGCCTTACTGTCTTTGTCCGACAGGGTGGGATTGTCCAGCGGCCAAGCAATGGCCATGGCCGGATCATTCCAGGCCAAGCTACCTTCGTCAGTGGGGTCGTAGTAATCGGTGCATTTGTATTCAAAATCAGCGGTATCGCTAAGCACCAAAAAGCCGTGGGCGAACCCCGGCGGCACCCAAAACTGCCGTTTGTTTTCTTCCGAAAGGATCACGCCCTCCCACTGACCAAAACTCGGTGAGTCTTGGCGGATATCTACTGCCACATCATAAACTTCACCACTCACCACCCGCACCAATTTTCCCTGTGGTTTAGTCTGCTGAAAGTGAAGCCCCCGCAGTACGCCTTTGGCCGAACGGGAGTGATTGTCTTGCACAAACGGCAGGCTAATACCTGCCTGTTCACGATAGCGATCAGCTTGAAAAGTTTCCAAGAAGAAACCACGATGATCGCCAAATACCTTGGGCTCAATAATCACGCAGTCTTTTAGTTTGGTTTGGATCACGTTCATATCAGTAGTCGTTTCCGCTTATTTGTAGCCGTCGGCCACACGCAGTAAATATTGGCCGTAACCGGTTTTCTTCAGCATCTCGCCCTGCTCAATGAGCTGTTCCGAGCTGATCCAACCTTGACGATAGGCAATTTCTTCTAAACAGGCCACTTTTAGGCCCTGACGATGCTCAACGGTTTGTACAAACTGGCCGGCATCAATAAGAGAGTCATGAGTGCCCGTATCTAACCACGCAAAACCCCGCCCCAGCAATTCCACGTTCAAATCACCACGATTGAGATAAGCGAGATTTACATCGGTAATTTCCAACTCCCCTCGGGGTGAAGGCTTTATACTGCGCGCAATCTCGACCACGTCGTTGTCGTAAAAGTATAAGCCCGTTACCGCGTAGGCAGACTTAGGCTTGGCGGGCTTTTCTTCAATACTGATGGCTTTACCGTCATCACCAAACTCTACCACCCCAAAACGCTCAGGGTCGGTAACATGATAACCAAACACCGTGGCACCGCTGTCTTTAGAAACGGCGCTTTTAAGGTTGTCGGAGAAGTGTTGCCCGTAGAAGATATTATCACCCAATACCAAGCTGACATTGTCATTGCCGATAAAATCAGCGCCAATGGTGAAGGCTTGTGCCAGCCCGTCTGGGCTGGGCTGCTCTTCATAACAAATGTTTATACCAAACTGACTGCCATCACCCAACAAGCGCTGAAACCCGGGTAGATCTGTCGGCGTCGAGATCACCAAAATATCTTTAATACCAGACAGCATTAACACCGACAAAGGGTAGTAAATCATGGGCTTGTCATAGATGGGCAGCAGCTGTTTAGAGATGCCCATGGTGATAGGGTGCAGGCGCGTGCCTGAGCCACCAGCCAGAATTATGCCTTTGTATTTTTTGCTCATTCGCTATCCCTAAAACTTAAATAATCTGCCGCGCTAAATCGCATTCAGATCCCAGTCATTTGCTTCGCCGTACTTACACAAAACCAAGGCATTCACTTAGTTCACATGGATACCCGATCTGGGTCGGGTATGACTGAGTACCTACTCATCCACACTATCAAGGTTTTGCGTTTCCCATCTCCCATCAAGCGTTCAACTTTCAGCCACCACCAATTCGATCTAACTTATAGTCCCCCGACAACACACGCTGCCACCACTGGGGATTATCCAAATACCATTGCACGGTTTTACGAATACCGGATTCAAAGGTTTCTTGCGGCGTCCAACCGAGATCACGCTGAATTTTCCTAGCGTCTATAGCATAACGCGCATCGTGACCCGGGCGATCTTTAACAAAGGTGATCAACTCTTTAAAACCTTTGCCATTTGCGCGAGAGTTTTCGTTGTCCGAAGCTAGCTCTTCTAATAATTCGCAGATGGTCTCCACCACCTCAATATTGCGTTTTTCATTATGACCTCCAATGTTATAGGTCTCACCCAAGGCGCCTTCACGCACCACCTTGAATAAAGCGCGGGCGTGATCTTCCACATACAGCCAGTCGCGGATTTGACTGCCGTCGCCATACACCGGTAAAGGCTTGCCATGGAGCGCGTTAAGAATTATGTGGGGCACAAGCTTTTCTGGAAAATGGTAGGGGCCGTAATTATTGGAGCAGTTAGTCACAATAATTGGCAGACCAAAGGTGCGACCCCAAGCCCTTACCAAGTGATCGGAACCTGCCTTGCTCGCCGAGTAAGGCGAGCTGGGCTCGTAAGACGTGGTTTCGGTAAAGAGATCTGTCGTACCATGAAGGTCACCATAAACCTCATCCGTCGAAATATGATGAAAACGAAACCCCGCTTTTTTATCGCCTTCCAGTCCCTGCCAGTAGCCGCGAGCGGCCTCCAGCATATTGTAGGTACCTACGATATTAGTTTGAATAAATGCACCGGGACCATCGATTGAGCGGTCTACATGGCTCTCCGCTGCTAGGTGCATAACAAGATCAGGCTGATGCTCGGCAAACACAGAACTCAAGGCAGCAAAATCACAAATATCAATTTGAGCAAAGGCATAGCGGCCACTTGCTTCGGCGCTGGGTAGCGACTCTACATTACCGGCATAGGTGAGCGCATCTACATTTACCACAACAACATCGGTGTCGGACAATATATGCCGAACCACCGCGCTACCGATAAACCCGGCACCGCCGGTGACTAAACATTTCATATTAAAAAACCTAAATTATATTCGTGTTCACAAGCCGACTTAGCCAACCGTTGAGCAGAGATAACTACCGCGCCCGCTCAGTCTTTCCTACTTTACGCTCCGGCAGGGTTGCGCCGCTAAAGTCACGCCAATGACTAAACCGGTAAAAATGCCTGTGTAAACTAAACCAAAACTTTACAGGGTGGAACACTAATCGATGCCATAGTAGCGGCCTGTCCGCCGTTGTATTTGACGATTTAAGCACACTGGTTTCATGAACCAACTCATATGCAACATGCGGCTCAACGGCAAACACATTCAAATCAAACAAGAAAAAGTGGTCGAATACTTTATCTACCGGCTCGTAAATACCTTCGGCATAATCAATAAACTTCTTCATGCCAACACGATTCAGCACATAGACCTGCGTCCCCAAGCCGCCGCGCTCTTGGCGCACTAAATGGTGACCACCCACAAGGGGCTCAATGACCCTTCTTTTGCGGATTCTTAACGACATCAAACGAACCATATCGAGGTCTTTATCAAGTACCGAGCGGTACACGTCGCCAAATTGATCCTCGATAACTACGTCATCCTCAATCAAGCAAACACCCTGATAATCATTATTGTAGGCCTTCTTCACCGCCCGCAAATGAGACAAGTAACAACCCAGCTCGCTTGCCGTTAAGCGCTTACCGTGGCGCACCATGGCCAAATTACCAAGAATTCGCTCGCCGCCTTCCAAGGGCGGCATACCCGCACGACCATCAATCGCAGGAAACACCTCGGCATCGATCCCTTGGCGGTTCAGATCAGCAAGCAGCTTTTGAGTATTCTCAGCCGTGGGATTAAGGCTGATCACCCAACATACGCATTTTTTTGGCATGACACCCTCTAAATTATTCTTTCAAGATACCCCTGCGCCAAACCCAGACCGTCAACGCCTTGTATGAATTCAAGCTGCCGTTTATATTCACTTCGCGCAACAAGGCCGCCATACCGCCCAAATTCGGCGGTTATTGTAACATTGAAAATAGAATGAAACGCAGCAAGCCCAATGGCTTGGCCACGCACTAACACTTCATACCGGACTTTTACCTAATGCCAGCCAATAACATTATTATCAGCACGCAAAACTACCCCCCCGCTGCTGGTGGCATACAAAGCTATATCCATGAGCTTGCCCTTGCTCTACACCACCTCGGCAATTCTGTTCAAGTCATCTGCGACGCGCCAACCGCAGATAACCAAATAACCTTTGATAATAGCCTGCCTTTTCCTGTAACGCGGCTAAGCGGCCCAAAATTTTTGCGCCGCTACAACAAAGCTAGAAAAGTGCTTTTACAGCTAAAAAAAACCGACCAAACAATATTAATTTGCGATAGCTGGAAAAGCCTTGAACTACTCAAAACAAGTACACTAGACAGCATCTGCTGCATTTGCATTGCCCACGGTATGGAATACCCCGAACGAATTCAGGCGAAGCACCAACGTATCGCTAAGACCTTATCTCGGGCAGATTTGATTCTGGCTAACTCCGATTTTACCGCCCAGCGAGTTAAGCCCTATGCCCCCGACTTTTCGCGGGTTCACATACTTCACCCTGGGGTAAATCCACCCACCCCACCCACAGACGGCGACTTAGACAAAGCCAACAGCTGGATCGGTGAGCACTCCCCCACACTTATCACTGTCGGCCGCATAGAGGCCCGCAAAGGCCAAGACAAAATGATTGAGATTTTGCCCACCTTATTAACAGAGCACCCCAACTTGCTATACCTTATCGCCGGCAGCGGCCCCCTACAAGAGAGCTTAGTTTCACGCGCTAACGAGCTGGGCGTAGCTGCTAACGTCAAATTCTGTGGCCGCGTTAGCGACGGCGAAAGATCGGCATTGCTGCAAAAAGCCGATCTATTTACCATGCCATGCCGAGCCGTAGGCGATTCTGTTGAGGGTTTCGGGATTGTTTACATAGAGGCAGCGATGCTAGGACTGCCAAGCCTTGCTGGGCGTGTGGGCGGCGCAGGCGATGCGGTAATTCATGGCCACACGGGATTATTGTGTGATGGCGGCAGCGAAAAAGACATACACCTACATATCCATAAAATGCTCAGCGACAGCCAAGCACTGCAAGCGATGGGACAACAGGCTCAGCGCAGAGCGCAAGCAGAGTTGCAGTGGCCAAAAATAGCCCAAAAATTACTGCATTACGCTTCCAAACAACAAGCAGCGAGATAACGTAAATACCGCAACTATTCCTGCCCACTATGGAATAAAAAACCGTGCATGCCCGGCCCCTTACCTTGCGCTTTGTCACTCAGTAAATCGTCAATACGCTGATGGATATTGGCAACTTTGCGCTGCGCTTTCTTTAATTGCATAAACACCGGCATTAAATGACCGGGGACGATGCCCGCACTACCTACTCCGTCAATCACCACCAGTCGCTGTATTTGTGATCCGCTTGCACCGTTCATATCGCGCTGCACCACAACATTGTGCAAAATCAAATCCCGCGAGGGCACTCGGTACCTAAGCCAGTGCTCACACAGTGCATTCACCGCACGTCGGCAATCCTCGTCATAGCCCCGCTCCCACAAATACTGCTTTAGCGACACCGACACTTCACCACCACTGTCACGAATCAGTTCAGAGCACAGGCCCGTCCCCATATCCGTATCAACAAAGCCATAACAACGACTGATGTGTGCAAAAACATGGTCATCATAATGGCTCTGCAGGCTCACCATGACCTTGAATTCATCGAGGTTGTCATCGAAGCTGGACAAGGGTTTTAAATTCTTAGGAAAACCCTTGCTACGCCGCCGGTCTTCAATACTAAAGTCTGGACGTCGCACTTTAATACACCGCGCCGAATCAGCGGGATCGACATAACACCAGCGGTTACCGCCCGCCGCAAAAGGCTTACATTCCACAAGCGCAATCATGCGCTGCAGCTCCCATCCGGATTAATACCCCGCGCCCAAACATAGTCATGACTAAACGGCTGGACCATCGTTGCTTCAATAATATAGCGAGAATATAAGGTCGAATTTAATTCCTGCTGAAAAAAAACTCGCGCTCTTGCCGCCCAATCCTGACGCTTGGCATCATCGTTATGAAATTCACGGACCTTCTGAATCAGATCTTCTTGGTCATCAAAATAAACCAGCGTCTCCGCCGGCACGTAGTCCGCAAAATCGCCACTACTGTGAGCAAACTGCAACACACCATTACCACCAAGTTGAGACATTCGATCAGAGGTATACCATTGGTCGCCTTCCTGACGATTTAAATTAAGTGCCATTTTAGTCTTGGCCAAAGCGAGATCGTAATCTCGCCCCCACACTGGCGCCTCACCAAAACTACCATAGGTTTTAAAATCCATTTCACCATCGACAGCGTCTTTAATAGCCTTCACCATCTCTAGGCGTTTCGTAAACTTTGTCGCGTTACTGCAAAACAATAGGTCAATAGGCAAATCTAAATCTGTTTTTACAGAGTTATCCAAAATTTCAATACTTGGCTCCACAGGATTAGGGATGTAGTAAAGTCGCGCGCCCAACCCTGCGAAACGACTTAAATCTCGGAGACCAGTAGTCACAAAAACTGCGTCAACCACCCCCGCATACGCCTCTATCCGTTTACTATTATCAGGCACAAACAAAGGGTCACAATTGCAATGAATTAGTACGCATTCTGGCCGACGCTGGCGTACCAAGCGGAGACTCTCTACGGTAATAATATCGCTATGCCCAATAATAACTAAATCGGGATCATTACTTTCAACCACTTCAAGAAAACGTTTATTTGCCGCCCTCTTTCCCAATTCACGGATACCAAGAGGTGCCTCAAAAGCGGCGACATCACGATCAGAAAAGCTCCTCACATAGTGATTATTGCGAATAAAACCATACTTCATTTTTTCGGCCCAGCTACTCCGATTGGAGCCATAACTGCGCAAACGTTCGTAATCCACATGAAGTATTTTCATTATTCAACCTCGCCCCCACGCCGTTTTATCAAGCGCCTATACACGTCTAGCGTAGCCGTCAACTGACTACTTAAATAATAACTTTCTGGAAGCCTAATCTCCGCATCGGCGTCAATCAAATCATCGACCCGAACGGCAAACGCAACCACGTCATCCGCGGGCACTAGACCCTGCGGAAACCCAGCATTCAGTGACTCGCTAGCGCCACCACGATCATAGGCTACCACCGGCGTACCACTCGCCAACGATTCCGGCACGGTGCGACCAAAGGGCTCTTCTTTATTCGACATATGGCAGGTCACCGCCGCAAGACCGTAAAACTGCGCAATGTCACTGCGATGACCAACAAAGGTCACAACATCATCGAGACCAAGCTTCGAGCGCATAGCGAGCAATTCATCAAAATAATGCTGTTTACCCGGCTCGGCATCACCGACAACCACACCGTGGCAATCTTGGCGAAGCTGAACCAAGCGCGACATCATTTCTAAAAAGGCTTCCTGCCCCTTCCAGCGCGTTAATCGACCCGGCATTAAAATAATGTGCTTATTTTGCAACTGCGGATACTGCTGAAATAGCTCAGTTTTCCATACCGGCGTGCACGCATCGCGATGAAACGCCGCTGGATCTAAGCCACGAGGAATTAAGGTAATACGGCGCTCATCTGCATGGTAATTAGTGATGATATATTTTTTTACGCAGTGCGATATGGCAATAAGATGCTCGGCTTTCGCCATGACCGCACTATAAAAATTTACTGAATACATACCGTGAAATGTGCTGACTAAGCGGGGTCGAGTCGCAGGGTTCATCCGTCGCCACGCCAGCCACACAATCCACGCCGGCGCCCGTGAACGCACATGAACCACATCTGCATTTAGCGATTCAAGCAATCTGCGCATGGGACGAACTTGCAGCAATGACCACAGCGATTTGCGATGAACCGGAAAGGTGATGTGCTCGCTACCCTCAGCAACAAGACCCTCAACCATACGACCGCCAAAAGAGATCACTACCGAGGTATGCCCACCGCGCACCAACTCTCTTGCCAACTCAACAGTACCGCGCTCAACACCGCCGGAATTCAAAGCGGGCAGCACCTGCACTATTTTAAGCGGTTTAGACATGTTGGCACTTATGTTCTCAGCATCGGACATACATTTCCCAAATGTAAATTATCAAAGAGAGCCGCTATCAACATCACACCCATCAATATCTAACCACCACTGCGCAACCCTGTCAGCCTCCCACAAGGGGCGCATAGCAGGCGGTAAAGACGTTGTTAAGTCTGCATTTTTAAACGCCGTCGCAAGACCGCTATTGGCTAGCTGCGCCATGCTCTTGCTTACCCGAGAATCACGCAGCGGCTCTAATTCAAGCAGACCGGTCGGCGCGCCCGAGCTCACGCTTTCATAGACCATCGAAACACTGTCACAACTCACCCAAACCTGACTCACCTCAGATAAAATGTTCGGCAGCCATCCCGGCCCGGTATCTCGGTAAGGTAATATTTTGATATTCGCCAGCGCCAAAACCGCCAACTCGTCGAGCAAGCCCACCGGGGTACGCGGCGAATCCGACACCAGCCATTCATACTCTGGCGCCGCCGCTGCGATACGTTTCAACTGGCTAAGAATAACCGCATTATCCCAGTCAAAATGGGTATTTATCCCGCCAAGTAAGATAAGACCTTGGCGTGCATTACGGCCGTCATATTTCGGAATAATATGATTAATCACACCATAGCTAGCCAGCACTGAATCACGCCTAGGCGGTGAATCGTGATACGGCATACACACCGCATTAAACATCCACAACGGCAAGGAGGGCCGCATTAGCAAAAATGCTTTAGCGCCAGTCATCCACTTGCACCACAACATCGGCAAATGGGTTTTACTACCCGCAGCAAGAATCCAATCGGGCTTCTCTTGCGCAGCAAACTGGTCAACCAACCGCTGCCGCCCAGTGAACTTGAAAGTCTGTGTAGAAAGGTCAAACCAATAAAACTCAACGTCCGTTTTTTCTTCAAGACGCTCTACTAATCCCCGCAACTGATTAAGATGCCCTAGGCGACCATCGGTAATAACCCAAATGCGACGAAGGCTCATTCGTAAAACCCGACCTCGCCTTCAGGCCTAGTCTTAAAGCGACGATGCACCCACATGTATTGTTCGGGCACCATGCGAATATTTTCTTCCAGAATTGCATTGATAGCGCGCGCGTCAGCAGCGGGGTCACCGCTGGGGAAATTATTCATTGGAATCATTTCCACTCGATAGCGACGACCACCATCTAAGCGTTGCTGCTTAGCATAAACCACCCTCGCACGCCCGCCTCTAGCCAACGTACTAGTACCAATCGTGGTCGCCGTGGGAATACCAAAAAACGGCACAAACTCCGCAGATTTACGACCATAATCTTGATCAGGCAAGTAGTATAAGCGCCGCCCCTCGCGCAGCCGTTTCAGCGCACGCTTTATATCGCGGCGATGAATTGGCTCACCATAACGTCCGCGAGAGCGGCTAAGAATATATTCGAATACCGGGTTTTTATGCTTGCGGTAAAATGAGTCCGCTGGATACTGCAAACCAATCAATGTACCGCACACATCCAACGTGGTGAAATGAGTACCGATAACAATAACACCAGGCCCACCTTCTACCACCTCAAGGTGCTCTTTGCCCAATAGCTCAAATTCCACGCCCAGTTGTTCTGGTGCGATAAACCACACTCGCAAGGTTTCCATTAACCCCACACCCTGATTGCGCATGGTTTTTTTCACTAATAGGGTGAATTCAGTAGTGGTCAATTCAGGGAAGCACAGCTGTAAATTTATTTCACAAATATGACGCCGTCTTTTTGCAAAGTAATAAAATACATTGCCTATTCCAGCACCCAAGGCGTAGCTCAGCCGCCGCGGCAAATGCGCAAGCAACCAAAGCAAACCCACACCGCACCATACCGGCCAATGATTCGGGTAAAGTAGCTGTCTCTCAATTGTCATCTGATTGCATTACACTATTGCTACATTTCAATACTGACACCGCACTTAAAATTACACGGCGTAAAGGTCCGCATTGTACACTGTTTGTCACACACGGTTAGCCGAGTATTTTGATCCCTAGCCTCACCACCCGACTCTAGAATTCTAGCTCCAACTTGCCAGCCCGGAGATTCAAAAAAACCATTATGATGAATAAACCAGGCCGCACCGGCCCAGCTCGTATTTTGGACGCATCGAAATATTCTCTCAAGGGTTTGCGCGCCGCGTGGCGACACGAAGAAGCATTTCGGCAAGAAAGTATGCTCGCGCTTATCATGGTGCCGGGCGCATTGTGGTTAGGCACCAACGCTAGCCAACGCTCTATTTTAATCGCCACCGTGGTTTTGGTCGTTATTGTCGAGCTCGTCAACTCTGCCATTGAGGCGGTAGTTGACCGCATAAGCACCGACCATCACCCCCTATCTGGTCAGGCGAAAGATATCGGCTCTGCCGCCGTTATGCTCAGCCTGCTGCTTTGCATCAGCTGCTGGGGAATGATTGCCGCGGAACGATTTTTATAAAATGGCGATTAGCGAATAATTAGCACGATAGGCTGGCTACGGGCTTGACAATAGTTCGTCAAACGTGAATAATTCCCGGCCTAAATTTTCAGCACTAGGTTTCAAGGAGTTATAAGGGTGGCGAATTCTCCACAAGCTAAAAAACGCGCACGTCAGGCGGAAAAAAGTCGTACGCATAACGCCAGCCTGCGCTCAATGGTACGTACGTACCTAAAGAAAGTATTGGCTGCAATTGCTTCTGGCGATCAAGAAGCGGCTAAAACTGCATATGTATCTGCAGTTTCTGTTATCGACCGCATGGCCGACAAAGGCATTCTTCACAAGAACAAAGCAGCTCGTCATAAGAGCCGCCTAAACAGCAAGATCAAAGCAATGAGCGCAGCCGCTTAATTTACTGCTTTAGTTTTGCCGTATAAAAAACCCGCTCATGGCGGGTTTTTTGTTGCGCGCTTACTTTATAAATAATAACTCAGCCGCTCACCACCAAATTATCGCGATGAATCAACTCCGGCTCGCCAACAAAGCCCAATATCTCGACAATCTTACTACTGGATTGACCCAGCAATCGCCTAGCGTCATCAGCGCAGTAATTAACCAAGCCTCTGGCAACCTCATTACCCTGCCCATCAACACACTTAACAAGGTCGCCACGGGAAAACTGCCCAACAACCGCCACTACCCCCACGGGTAACAAGCTACGACCCTGCTGACGCAACACGCGCGCCGCGCCGTCATCAACCTGCACGGTGCCGCGCAACTGCAACTGCCCAGCCAGCCACTTTTTCCGCGCCGTGATTGGCGGCTCTTTCGAGAGTAGCAAGGTACCCAAATCTTCGGCATCGAAAATCCGATCCAAAACCCGCTCTTCACGACCACCAACAATCACGGTATTCGCACCCGAGCGCGACGCCAAGCGCGCAGCACGCAACTTAGTCAACATACCACCCCGACCCAGTGAACCGGCCGCGCCGCCCACCATCACATCGAGCGCGCGATCTTCGACAGACGCCTCAGAAATTAATTTAGCATTGGGATTTGAACGGGGATCTTCTTCAAACAAGCCACGCTGATCGGTCAAAATAACCAAGGTATCAGCATCAATCAAATTGGCAACTAACGCCGCCAAGGTATCGTTATCACCAAAGCGAATTTCATCGGTGACCACCGTGTCGTTTTCATTAACGACAGGCACCACACCCAACTCAAGTAAAGTCAACAGTGTACCGCGCGCGTTTAAGTAGCGATCCCGCGCCGAAATATCATCGTGACCCAACAATATCTGCGCCGTTTTTAATCCGTGGGTACTAAAGCGTGTCTCATAGGCATGAACCAAGCCCATTTGCCCCACCGCTGCCGCCGCCTGCAATTTATGCAAATTATCAGGGCGCTCACGCCAACCTAAGCGAGTCATACCCTCAGCAACCGCGCCAGACGACACCAGCACAACCTCGCGACCCGACGCCCGCAGCGCAGCAAGCTGCGCAACCCAGGCATCCAAGCCTTCGGCGTAAAGACCTCGGCCGTCGTTTGTTAACAAGGCCGAACCAATCTTTACTACAACACGCTTACAGGCTTTTAGCCCCCGCCTATTCTCAGACAAGATCACTTCACCTCAAGGCCGATAGACCACTTCAACATCATGCTCATCATCTTCATCATCGTCGTAATCATCGGTATCACCCGCCGCACGACGCTCTGAGCGACGCTGATCGGCCAAGGCCTGAATACGCTCACGGGCCTCAGTCTGCATTGCATCCTGAATATCACGCTCGCGATCCGCCGCCTCGCTATCGGTAGCCAACAACTCTGCCTGCGCCTCGACAAACTGCAATATATCCCGGCACAGCGCCTTAGTATTCTCACCCGTTAAAGCCGACACCCGATATACCGGCCCCGTCCAGCCCAGCGCATCCACCACAGCCTGGCAGCGCGCCTCGCGCTCGTCATGAGGAAGCATGTCCAGCTTATTCAGCACCAACCAGCGCTCGCGCCCAGCCAAGGTTGGGCTAAACCGAGACAATTCTTTGGAGATAATAGCAACCGATTCCTGAGGCGTAACACCATCATATGGCGCCATATCAACCAAGTGCAGAAGCAAGCGCGTGCGCGTTAAATGCTTGAGGAAGCGAATCCCCAAACCAGCTCCATCAGAAGCACCCTCGACCAAACCGGGAATATCCGCCAATACAAAGCTGCGATACTGCTCTACGCGCACCACACCTAAATTAGGCACCAAGGTGGTAAACGGATAATCCGCCACCTTGGGCTTGGCCGCAGACACCGCGCGAATAAAGGTCGATTTACCGGCATTAGGCATACCCAGCAAACCCACATCTGCCAACACCTTCAGCTCTAGACGCAGATTTCGAACTTCGCCATCACTACCGCGAGTAAACTGCCTAGGAGAGCGATTAGTACTGGATTTAAAGCGGGTATTACCCAGCCCATGGAAACCACCCTGAACCACCTTAAGCGTGTCATCAGCGGCGACCAAATCGCCCAGCACTTCCAAGGTATCCTCATCGACGACCGTAGTACCTACCGGCACATTCAGGATTAAATCCTCAGCACTTCTGCCACGGCAATTAGCGCCCCGCCCCGGCTCGCCAACCCGCGCGTTGTACGCCTTCACAAAACGGAAATCAACCAAGGTGTTCATCGACGCCTCAGCCCGCAGAATCACACTGCCGCCATCACCGCCATCACCACCATCTGGCCCACCCCAGGGTATAAATTTTTCGCGACGAAAACTCATGCAGCCATTGCCACCTCGTCCCGCCTCAACCCTGATTACCGCCTCATCAACAAACTTCATGACTATGCCAACCTAAAAAAGGAATATGCTTAAAACCTATCTACAGAAACAAAAAAGCCCCGTCAACAGACGAGGCTTTAAACGTCACGAAGAGGGCTTA
>JAGPVP010000019.1 GCA_018066965.1 Zhongshania sp.
AAAATGGAAATGATGACACGACGAGCGTATGGTTTTAGAAACTTTGAAAATTACAGGATGAGAGTACTGGCCCATTGTGGATGGGACGGTGTGATTAACAGGGTGAGATGAGTGCCGTCCCCCGATTATGTTGTAGAGCCGCCCATTGTGGGTGGGACGGTGTGATTAACAGGGTTTAATGAGTGCCATCCCCCGTTAATTGGGTAGAGCCTGGGGTAGAACCAAGCTCCATACAAATAAAAAGGCCCCAGTCTTGCGACTGGGGCCTTTTTATTTGTATGGCGGAGAAGGAGGGATTCGAACCCTCGATGCAGGATTAACCGCATACTCCCTTAGCAGGGGAGCGCCTTCAGCCACTCGGCCACCTCTCCGGGATGTCTCAATTATTCGGGTAATCCCCATATCGGAATTATCCAAAAAATAGAGCGTTAATCAGCACATAGCGCTGTTTAACGAATCGGGCGGCATGATACCACACTGAGAAAATAAGCAAAGACCTAGAGCGTCTTTTTCAGTGGATTTACTTATTACCGTCTTTCTCCGTTTGAATCCGGTCATAAATTTCTTCGCGGTGAACAGCAATGTCTTTAGGCGCATTAACGCCCAAACGCACTTGATTACCCTTTACACCGAGCACAGTTACGGTCACTTCATCACCGACCATTAAAGTCTCACCAATACGACGAGTTAAAATTAACATTATGGCATCTCCTTGTAAGAGCCCATCGCTACACCCTGGGTGCCAATCCTTCGGCAACGCAGCGCAAATAGCGCTATTTAATTAAATACTGGGCTCCGAATCCAAATCAAACGCTGCATGCAGCGAACGAACGGCTAGCTCCAAATACTTCTCATCAATCACTACCGAAATTTTAATTTCCGATGTTGTGATCAACTGAATGTTGATTGACTCCTCCGCCAAAGTTTTAAACATTTTGCTGGCAATGCCAGCATGGGAGCGCATTCCTACGCCAACCAGAGAGACTTTGGCAATTTTGTCATCGGTTTTGACTTCTCGCGCACCCGTTTGTTTCACAAGATTACGCACAATGGCTTCAGTCTTTGCCATATCACCACGACTTACCGTAAAAGTAAGATCTGTGGTGTTATCTTCCGCGACGTTTTGAACGATCACATCGACTTCAATATTTGCATCACTGACTGGCCCAAGAATTTGGTAAGCCAAGCCTGGGGTGTCCGGCACGCCTAATACTGTAATTTTTGCTTCATCACGGGTGAAAGCAATACCCGAAATCGCCGGGTTTTCCATATCCGATTGTTCCTCTAAGCTAATCAATGTACCGGGGCCGTCCTGGAAAGCATGCAGCACCCGCAAAGGTACATTGTACTTACCAGCAAATTCCACCGAGCGAATTTGTAAAACCTTTGACCCTAAGCTGGCCATTTCCAACATTTCTTCAAAGGTAATACGACTCAGTCGACGCGCATTACTCACCACCCGTGGGTCAGTGGTATACACCCCATCAACATCCGTATAAATCTGGCACTCATCGGCCTTTAAGGCCGCAGCCAGTGCAACGCCGGTCGTATCTGAACCGCCGCGACCTAAGGTGGTGATATTGCCGTTCTCATCCACACCTTGGAAGCCCGCTACAACAACTACGTTGCCAGCCGCTAAATCTTCACGAATTTTAGCGTCATCAATATCTCTGATTCGCGCTTTGGTATGCGCTTCGTCAGTTAATATTCGCACCTGTGTACCAGTATACGACTTAGCACCCTGACCCAGATCATGTAAGGCCATACACAGCAGCGAAATTGTGACCTGCTCGCCAGTAGACACCAGCACATCCATCTCACGCGGCGTAGGTACTGCCTGCATAGCTTTTGCCAAATCTATCAAGCGATTGGTTTCACCGCTCATTGCAGACACTACGACAATAATGTCGTGTCCCTGCTCACGAAAGCCAGCTACTTTCTTGGCTACCGCTTTAATACGCTCGACGGTTCCAACCGACGTACCACCAAATTTTTGAACTATCAGACTCATGATTCGCTTCTACTTAATAAACGCTCATCGCGAAGGGCGCTTATTAAACACCAGATCAAATTTAAAGGAAATGACTCAGTGCAGGCTATACGTGATTTACGTAATGCTGCGCTATTTTGCAAGGCAATAATCCCGCACTGCCTGCAATGCAGCTGGAATTGCCGCGCTATCAGTTCCACCACCTTGAGCCATATCTGGGCGCCCACCACCCTTGCCGCCAACCGCTTCGGCAGCCAATTTCATAATATCGCCAGCCTTAAAACGCCCCGTGAGATCCTTGGTTACACCCGCAACCAAAGACACTTTCTCACCTTCATCTGCGGCTAGTAACAATACGCCAGAACCCAGTTTATTTTTAAGCTGGTCAACGGTATCACGCAGTGATTTAGCATCTGCGCCATCAAGTTTAGTGATCAATACCTTTACGCCGTTAATTTCTTCAACCTGGCTCATAAGATCATTTCCGGCCGAGCTGGCCAATTTACCTTTTAAGGCACTTAGCTCTTTTTCCAATTGTTTCTGCTGAGCAAGAAGCTGCTGAACTTTATCAGCAATTTTCTCGCGGCCGGTTTTCAGCAGACCAGCCAGATTACTCAATTCGTTTTCAGCGCTGTCAAACGCGGCTAAGGCCGCCGCACCAGTGACCGCCTCTATACGGCGAACCCCAGCCGCAATACCAGACTCAGCGCTAATACGCATCAAACCAATATCACCTGTCCGTTGAACATGGGTGCCGCCACACAGCTCAATAGAGAAGTCGCCGCCCATGCTCAGAACCCGCACGCTATCACCATACTTCTCGCCAAACAGCATCATGGCGCCGCGCTTACCTGCGCTCTCCATGTCCATAACCTCGGTTTGAACTGGGGTGTTTAAACGAATTTGCTGATTGACCAAGGTTTCAATTTCAGTAAGTTCTTGCTTACTGACCGCTTCAAAGTGCGAAAAATCAAACCGCAGCCGCTGTGAATCAACCAATGAGCCTTTCTGACTCACATGCTCGCCCAGCACCTTGCGCAAGGCGGCGTGCAACAAATGGGTGGCAGAATGATTTAAGGCTGTAGCTTGGCGAACCTCATTATTAACCTCTGCGCATAATGCCTCACCTTCGGCAATCACACCGCTCAGCACTAGGCCGTGATGTAAGTGGTGACCACCTGATTTATGCGTGTCGCGCACTTCAAAACGCACGCCTTCTGCAGTCAAATAACCGCTGTCGCCGGCTTGCCCCCCAGACTCGCCGTAGAACGGTGAGCTTTCTAAAATAATGATGCCTGTGTCGCCCTCTTTTAACGAACTCACTCGCTGGCCATCACGCAAAATGGCTTTAACGACAACATCGTCAACAAGGCTTTGGTAGCCAGAGAACGCCGTTTCGCCGTCTAGCGCCAGCTCGTCACTGAGGTCTACTTTGAAATTAGACGCCGAGCGCGCACGGGTGCGCTGCGCTTCCATCGCAGATTCAAAACCATCTAAATCTAAACTCAAACCCTTCTCACGGGCGATATCTGCCGTGAGATCAACCGGGAAACCATAGGTATCGTAAAGTCGAAAAACGGTATCGCCGGGGATTTGGCTCGCGCTTAAATCCGCCAAATCCTGTTCGAGTATTTTCATACCCTGCTCAAGGGTCTTGGCGAACTGCTCTTCTTCTTGCAGCAAGACTTTCTCGATTTGCGTCTGCCGAATCACCAACTCTGGATACGCCTCGCCCATTTCAGTGGCGAGCGGTGCCACCAACTTATGGAAGAACGCCGCATTGGCGCCGAGCTTATTACCGTGTCGCGCTGCGCGGCGAATAATCCGTCGCAATACATAGCCGCGACCTTCATTAGATGGCATCACACCATCTGACACCAAAAATGCACAGGAGCGAATATGGTCGGCAATCACGCGCAAAGAAGTATGCGTAAGATCGCTAACATTCAAAACTTCGGCAGTTGCGGTTATCAAATTTTGAAAAAGGTCTATTTCGTAGTTGCTGTGCACATGCTGCATAACCGCCGAAATACGCTCTAGGCCCATACCCGTGTCAACCGAAGGTGCAGGCAATGGCGTCATGGTGCCATCAGCATCGCGATTAAACTGCATAAACACGTTATTCCAAATTTCGATATAACGGTCGCCGTCTTCATCTGGGCTGCCCGGTGGGCCACCGAAAACATCTTCACCGTGGTCGTAAAAAATCTCGGTGCAGGGGCCACATGGGCCGGTATCACCCATCGACCAGAAGTTGTCTGAAGCGTATTTACCACCTTTATTGTCGCCAATGCGGACCATGCGTTCAGCGGGAATACCGACGTCTTGGTTCCAAATCTGATACGCCTCGTCGTCGTCGGCATAAACCGTCACCCACAGCTTTTCAGCAGGAATGGCCATCCACTCTGGCGAGGTTAAAAACTCCCAGGCGAAGGTAATGGCGTCGCGTTTAAAATAGTCACCAAAGCTGAAGTTGCCCAGCATTTCAAAGAAGGTATGGTGGCGCGCGGTGTAGCCTACGTTTTCTAAATCGTTGTGCTTACCACCGGCACGCACACAGCGCTGAGAACTAACTGCGCGAACATAATTACGCTTTTCTCGGCCCAGAAATGCGTCTTTAAACTGCACCATCCCCGCGTTGGTAAATAGCAAGGTGGGATCATTACCCGGCACCAGCGAACTACTGGCAACTTGGGTATGTCCTTTACCTTCAAAATATTTAATAAAGGCTTCGCGAATGGCGGCGCTTTTCATTGAAACTTTCTCACTCCGTGGGCACGTTGGCTGGTCGATGACAATCGTACAACAGCCGCTCGCCACAGACTAAGCTGCAGCGAAAAAACGCTAAGTATATCGAAATTGCGAGGTTTTGTATCTTGCTTGACCAGTTCGCGCAGCCTCGGCCGCGCGACGAATCTACAACGGTAGAATGCTGACCCTAACCTAATTTTTCATCGGTTGTCAGCACACGCGCTTCGGATTCCAACATCACCGGAATGCCGTCGCGAATAGGGTAAGCCAGACCGCTTGCGCGGCACACCAACTCATTACGCTGCTCATCATAATCTAAGGGTGCTTTGCTAACAGGGCACACTAATATCTCTAAAAGCTTCTTATCTATCATTGATTTTTTGCACTCAATATTCATTGTTGTTCAGCACCCGTGGCGCCGATTATTTACTAAAGCTACCTGCGCCAATATCAAGACACAATTTACTCAGGCATTAACTGCGCAGGCATAGGCCCAATAATCAGCGCAGGATCAAGACGCTGATCAGCCCAATTTATGCGCCAATCTAAATGCGGCCCAGTTGCACGGCCCGTCGCACCAACCTCGGCAATGGGATCGCCCTGCTTAACAAGCTGCCCCTCCTCCACCAATATTTTACTAAGATGAATAAAGGTCGAGGACACGCCTAAGCCATGATCAATTATCAAAGTGCCGCCAGAATAAAACATGTCTGGGTAAGCTAAGGTGACAACGCCATCGATAGGCGCGGACACCAGCGTCCCAGTGGGCGCAGCAATATCTAGCCCGTAGTGTGGCCGACCAGGGCTGCCATTATAGACACGCTGACTGCCGAATACACCCGTGATTGGCCCAAGCAGCGGCCATTTAAATTCTTTAACAAAATCCTGCCGAGTCGAGAATTGACTGCGCGCCTTGCTTACCAAAGCGCCTTCGCGCCGAATTCGCTCCAACACGCTGGCGGGCGGCGTCACGGTTTTCTGCGGCACGCCATTAACCCGCTGAACATCGTAGCTGCGCTGAGTAATAGTTAAGACCTGCTCGTCACAAGCTCCCGCTGCGCTACACACTTTTAGGGTCGCCGCTGGCTTAGCATCCCGATCAAACCCTGCCACCATTAAACCGTTGTCGGCAATGACCAGCGCCTTACCATCTAGAGTGGCGCTGCTACCAGGCGCTACCGTCGCCCAAATCAATCCGCCTTGCTTCAAGCTCCCCTGTAAATCAAGGTCGCCATAACAAACCGGCACCAAAGCTAGCACGCTAAGACTTGCTACAAACCACTTTTTCATCATTCCGCTATCCTTTAATGGCGACTGCTGCGCTACCATACCGCGCTATGATTCCTTAAATAAATACCTGATGCCACTATAATGACGCGTTACCGCCCCCCTCGACCAAAAGGCTCTTGCTACATCACCCCAGAGGGCGAAAAAGCCTTACGTGATGAAGTTCGTCAACTATGGAAGGTTGAGCGCCCAATAGTGACCAATACCGTGCACGAAGCCGCCAAGAACGGTGATCGCTCTGAGAACGGCGATTATATCTATGGCAAACGCCGCCTTCGAGAAATAGACAGCCGCGTCCGCTTTCTCACTAAACGCCTAGAAGAGCTAACGGTAGTTGCACACACGCCCAGCGACCACAACAAAGTTTATTTTGGCGCATGGGTTACCGTAGAAAACGACGACGGCGAAGAATACGAATACCGTATTGTTGGCCCCGATGAATTCGACCTAGCACAGCGTAAATTGTCGATGGACTCACCACTCGCCAAGGCAATGTTGGGCAAACAACTGGATGACGAAGTCGTCGTCACCACCCCAAAAGGTGCACAAACCTATTACGTAGTTGCCATTCGTTACGGCCAGCAAATTTCTTAACGGTCGTTCGCGCTCAGCTTAAGACCGGTAGAGATAGTCATACACATGCCCTATTATGGTCGCAAAATAACCCATTGCGACCTCATCAAGAGAATTAGCTATGCTGCTGTTATCACTCATTTGGGCTTGGACGGCTTGGAACGTCTACCACCCTCATAAATCCGCGCCTGAATTACTAGGCGTACTCAGTTTTATCTTCGGCTTCCTCACCGGCGAACTCGCGCTACATATTATCGCCCTGGAAGTAGGCTTAACTCTGCTCATCATTATGATTGGCGAGCTTAGCGGTCTTGGCGATGCACTCGGCCTTGCCATTGCAATTTGCAGCTGGACAGCCATCGCAATTTTCTACTTTAGAGCCCAGCGCGCCGACCCCATTATGGCCCAGGCTGTTCGCTATGCATTACAATTGACGCCGGAGCAAACCTTAGATACCAGCAGCTCAATATTGCTCGACGCCGATGCCAAGCGGCTCGCCAAGCCCTTTTCCTATAAATTGCCCAATGTGCAACGTCACAAAAATATTGAGTACTCGCGCGTTGATGGCCGCTCGCTGCGAGTAGATGTTTACCACCGCGCCGACATCCCAAAAAATGCCCCCGTGTTATTCCAGATGCACGGCGGCGCATGGTTAGAAAATTTGGGCAGCAAGAATGAACAAGCACTGCCGCTAATGTATCAAATGGCAGCAAACGGCTGGGTATGCGTTGCCGTCGAGTATCGTCTTAGCCCCAAATCAACCTTTCCAGACCACATTATTGACTGCAAACGCGCACTGCATTGGATAAAAGAAAACATTAGCGGATACGGCGGCAACCCCGAATTTGTTATCGCTACCGGCGGTTCCGCTGGCGGTCATTTATCCTGCTTGCTTGCCTTGAGCGCCAACGCTCCTGAATTCCAGCCTGGATTTGAACATGTCGACACCACGGTTCAAGGTTGCATCCCCTTTTACGGTGTTTACGATTTTCTCAACAGCCAAGGGCAACGCAGCAGTGAAACGCTAAGCCAATGGGTATCGGCCAAGGTTCTAAAGAAAACCCGCGCAGAATCCCCCGACCTATGGCGCCAAGCTTCACCCCTGTACTGGGCTCATAAAGATGCGCCACCGTTCTTAATTATTCATGGCGAAGCCGACACCTTGGTGCCGGTGCAAGAGTCGCGGGTACTTTACGACGCATTAAAAGATGTCTCGCATCAAGCCGTTAGTTATGCGGAATTACCCGACGCACAGCACGCATTTGAAATCGCGATATCGCTGCGAACCCAAATTGTTGTGAACCACTTAACCGTATATTTAAATGAGCTTTACCGCCGTCACTTGACAGCGCTTGCACCGGTAAGCATAGCGGAAGACACACTAGAACCCGAACACGTTGATGACTAAACCATGTCACCAACAGACAATCATTGAGACAAAAAAAGAGGGGGAGCATTGCTCCCCCTCTTTGGTATTACACGCGTTCAAATCAAAATGGTATCCATGATTTCTTATCGCTGTAATGAACGTAACCTACGCTCGCACCGGCACGCAGGCCAACACCAGTTCTAATGGGCGCTAAAATCAAATCACCATTCTGCTGGTAATTCACACCGACACCAGCCACCACATAAAAGCTGCCATCAACACCTGGAATACGCTGCATTAACTGCTGCATGTCATCTAAGTGGTAAACCAGAGTAAATACTTTGGACGCATTCGCCCCCATATCAAATCCAACCGACGGTCCCTGCCAAAAAATAGGCTGCACATCGCCGTTGTAGCGCTGTACTTCACCCTTGCCATAACGAACGCCAACGCCCAACGCCGCAGACACTTCTTCACCGGCAATAATGGCGTTAGGGCTGCCCTGCTCGGCAAATACTTTTTCTATCGCCTTGGCTAAACCTGCGGTGGTTTCACCAAAAAAAGAATCAGCTTTTTCTAATACTTGCTCTTTGGTAAAGCCCTCAGACGACTCCGGCTTTGCGGCCTTGTCCTCAGCAAAAGCAGGCATGGCTGCCGCTAACACCATGACTAATAACACGCGCATTACATATTGAAATCTCGCACTTAACTGCTTCATATACTTCCCCATTGTTATTGCAGAATTGCTCGTCACTTCTTTTATAGCACAATTTATAGCGTCATTTCCGGCAACGACGTAAACACGCGCTGAAAATCACCACCAAACCCCAACATTAGCACCTGCAATTTCACCAGGGCCGCTACGCTAATTGCGTCGGTAATACGCCCATCCATCGCCATTGCAATCGCCTCTTGCAGAGGTAAGCGGCACACAACAATATCTTCGGTCGGCTCTAAATCTATCTCACCTTGAATTAAGTTCATGGCTAAAAACACTTCGCCACATTCATCTGTCACTGAATTTGACGTATGCAAATCCATCAGTTTTGCCCAGCGCTTGGCGGAGAGCCCGGTCTCTTCTGCCAATTCACGACTGGCCGTTGCGAGTGGCGAACTCCCCAGCGGGCAGCCGCCTTCCGGAATTTCCCAACTGTCTTCCTCTAAGGTGTAACGGTATTGCTTTACTAAATACGTACACCCTTCGTCGTCGAGTGGAATAATGCCAACCGCTATACTCTGAAAACAAATTTTGCCATAAATTCCATCGGTTCCCGCTGGGGTCTTAACCTCGTGATGCTCCAGTCGCAACCAGGGATTTTGATATACCGTCTTGTTGCTTAGTTGCTGCCAAGGGCCAAGTCTTTTGATCATAGTTTCTCCAACAGGGGTTTTACTCGCTGGCGAAGCCGAGGCAATACCTCGGCATCAAACCACGGATTACGCCGCAGCCACATATGGTTTCTTGGTGATGGATGAGGCAAGGGGAAAAAGCGGCTGCCTGCAGGATGGTTTGCCACCCGCTCGGTGAGGGATTTAAATTCATCTCGCAAATAATAATTTTGCGCATACTGGCCAATCAACAACACCAGCTCTACCGCAGGCATTTGCGCTAACAAACGCGCATGCCACAATGGCGCGCACTCTTTGCGCGGCGGTAAATCTCCGGACCTCCCTTTACCCGGATAACAAAACCCCATGGGCATGATTGCCAGACGTTGATCGGTATAAAACTGTTCGCGGTCTATATCCAACCACTGTCGCAAACGGTCGCCAGAAGGATCATTCCAAGGAATACCACTTTCGTGAACACGGGTACCAGGTGCTTGACCAATAATAAGAATCCGCGCCGCAGCATCTGCTACAACTACTGGACGCGGCCCCAGTGGCAAATGAGCAGCGCAATATTGGCAATCGCGAATGGTGTTAAGTAACGTAGGCAAGGTTTCCATGCCCAGTATTGTGCGCCGCCGGAATCGCCAGCGGCAAGTACTGCGTTATTTAAGAACGCCTACCGTAAGAACCTTACTCGTTAGCGACACCCAGCGCCGCCAGCGTCTCAGAGGATAAGCGCCC
Organism: Zhongshania sp.; assembly: GCA_018066965.1. Lineage (GTDB taxonomy): Bacteria > Pseudomonadota > Gammaproteobacteria > Pseudomonadales > Spongiibacteraceae > Spongiibacter. Next base: position 10,044 of record JAGPVP010000019.1, read on the forward strand.
CGCCGCCAGCCCTTTTTGCTTTTGAAAGTCGTGAATGGCAACTAGCGTGTATTTACCCAACACACCATCAACGCCACCGGTGTCATACCCCAGCTTACGTAAAGCTCGCTGAACGCTGTATATCGTCTCCTTCGTCATATCACGTTCGCAGGGCACCATGCGCCACCCCAGTTTGGTATCGGTCACTTTTTCTCGATAACGGAATTCTTTATACACTGGGGGAATGTGGTGAGTAATTTCGCGCTCGGGCTCAATCACACGCTGCGCTTTAACCATTTTGTACTTTGCGGGAATGCGCTCTTCTACGGTGTGCTCCGGCACATCTATCACTTTCTTGCGCACGGTTTCATACACTGCAGGCTCCACCACTTTGCGATATTTCGCAGGTTCCACAAGCACCTGCTTTTTAATTTGTCGATAGCGGGCAGGAATGCGCTCCTGATGAACGATCTCGCCGCTTTCTTCATCAATTTTCTCGATATCACCTCGACCCGCCTGCCACACCCACTCTTCCGGCGACTCAATCACCTCCTCTACCACAACGTCATAACGCGCGGCGCTGACCAGTACTTGCTGACTTCGCGGCGGTAAAACCTGTGTTCGCTCATCCTGCCATTTATACGTCGCGGGCACGACGGTAAGACGAACATGGGCCTCGCTCACCAGCACCGATTCATCAAACCACTCCAACGTTGCGGGGATCATTTCGCGGCGCTCGCTCGCCTCTTTAACCACACGACGCTCAACTCGGTCTACATAACTTGGTGGCACCAACAACTTTGCGTAACAACGTCCGGTTTCCGCATCAGGCGGCATAGAAGGTAGAGCATCGGCGTCATCGGCACTTGGTGAGCGCGCCTTCATTTTTTCAATTTCAATTAAAGCGTCCGCAAGGGCCACTTCTAGCGATGAAATTCGCTCCTCTTTCGGGCTGGGTTCGGGGGCGATTTGAGCTGTAATGGGCGGCGACATTGACGTACACCCCTGCACACACACCAAGGTAGACACGGCTATAATTCGCGCGCCAAAAACCCACTGACCACGACGCGTTCTTAACTGTCTAAACAAAGCCACCGTCAACCTCTTAACAAAGATGTTAGAAGGCAATATCTTATACCCGTAACACCGCGCTTTTCGAGGGGACAAACACCCTAAATTCCATTATTTTCAACAACTAAGGTACACAGAAACATTATGTGCTTTACTAATTTCACATATGCGTCGGCGCGGTAAATTGAGGCGCTACTCATCCTGCCCGCATATCAATGCTGAATACGCTAATTTACATCCTGAATATGCGGGGATATGCCGCCAAAAACTACGTTGATCGCGGAAAATTGCCAAAGAAAATCTAGCTTCAATATGATTTAATGGCGGCCGCAACTCCGACGACGTAGGCAAATCGCAGCATGACCCAAAATCTGACCGTTTTATCGCAAAATGATGACTTCCTGACACGCCATATTGGCCCAGACGAAGCCCAAACTGCAGCGATGCTTCATACCGTTGGCGCAAGTTCGCTCGACGACCTAATCCAGCAAACCGTGCCGGCATCTATTTTACGTGGCGACATGCCCCTGCCCGCACCGCAAAGCGAAACCGCAACGCTTGCTCGCCTGCGCTCCATCGCTGCCAAAAACCAAGTCGCTCGCTCATTTATCGGTACCGGCTACTACGGCACCATCACACCGCCGGTTATTTTGCGAAATGTGTTAGAAAACCCAGGCTGGTACACCGCCTATACGCCGTATCAACCAGAGATTGCTCAAGGCCGTCTTGAAGCACTGCTAAATTTCCAGCAAATGGTGATCGATTTAACCGGTTTAGAACTGGCCAATGCATCACTGCTGGACGAAGCCACCGCCGCCGCTGAAGCCATGGCGATGTGCAAGCGCTCGGCTCGTAAAAACAAAAGTGATGTGTTCTTTGTCGACCACAGCTGTCATCCGCAAACTATTGCCGTACTAAAAACCCGCGCGCTTCCCCTCGGTCTCGACATTGTTTTGGGCGATGCAGAAACCGAGCTCGCCAACACGCCATGCTTTGGCGTGCTGCTGCAATACCCAGCAACTGACGGCAGTGTTAAAGCATTATCAAATATAGCCAGTCAGGCCAAAGCTCAAGATGCCATGACCGTTGTTGCGGCAGATATCATGAGCTTAATCCTACTCACCCCACCAGGTGAGCAAGGCGCAGATATTGTGGTCGGAAGTGCCCAGCGTTTTGGCGTACCGATGGGGTTCGGTGGCCCTCATGCTGCCTTCTTCGCGACTCGCGACAGTTTCAAAAGATCTATACCTGGCCGCATCATCGGCGTATCAATCGACAGCCGGGGCAATAAAGCCCTGCGCATGGCAATGCAAACCCGCGAACAACATATTCGCCGCGAAAAGGCGACGTCTAATATTTGTACCTCGCAGGCCCTGCTCGCCATTATGGCAGTGTTCTATGCTATTTATCACGGCCCAGACGGCCTAAAAACCATCGCGTTGCGCATCAATCGGATGACCGGTATTTTTGCCGCCGGTTTGGTCCAGCTAGGCTATAGCAGCAACAGCGCCTTCTTCGATACCGTCTCAATCAACACCGGCAGCGCAAGCGCCAAACTTGCCGACGCAGCAGAAGCCGCATTACTGAATATGCGCCGCGGCAGCGAACGCCTCAGTGTCAGCTTCGACGAAACAACAACCGTTGAGGACATTGAACAACTATGGAAAATCTTTGCTGGCGACAAGGCACTACCATCGGTAAGCGAACTAGATCAATCACTCGCAGACATGCCAGGTATTCCCGCTGAACTAACGCGCCAAAGCAGCTACCTTAAGCACCCCGTATTTCATCAGCACCGTTCAGAAACTGAAATGCTGCGCTACATGAATCGTCTTGAACGCAAAGACATTGCCTTAAATCACTCGATGATTGCCCTTGGCTCCTGCACCATGAAGCTGAACGCCACCACCGAGATGATCCCCATCACGTGGCCAGAATTTGGCAATATGCATCCCTTTGCACCGCGTAGCCAAGTTGCCGGCTATCTGCAATTAATCGACGAGCTTGAACAACAGTTGATGGCCTGCACCGGCTATGACAAATTCTCTATGCAGCCTAACGCCGGATCACAAGGTGAGTACGCTGGCCTGCTCGCCATTAAGCGCTACCACGAAAGCCGCGGCGACACCGCTCGCGACATTTGCTTAATCCCAAGCTCAGCTCACGGCACCAATCCCGCTTCTGCCGCCATGGCAGGAATGCGCGTTGTTATCGTTGGCTGCGACGAATTAGGTAATGTCGACATCGACGACCTTCGCCAAAAAGCCGAACGCCACGCCGATCAACTATCCGCGCTGATGGTCACTTACCCATCCACCCACGGTGTGTTTGAAGAAGGCATTCGCGAAATTTGCGACATCACCCACCAATACGGTGGCCAGGTCTACGTTGATGGCGCCAATATGAACGCCTTGGTTGGCCTAGCCGCGCCTGGCGAATTCGGCGCCGACGTATCGCATCTTAATTTACACAAAACCTTCTGCATCCCCCACGGCGGTGGCGGCCCAGGTATGGGACCCATCGGTGTTAAAGCACATCTGGCCCCGTTCTTACCCAACCACCCAGTATTTGCAGTGGAAGGTCTTGACCAGAGCAATGACACGGTCTCTGCCGCGACCTATGGTAGCGCCGGCATTTTGCCAATCTCTTGGACTTATATTTCATTGATGGGCGCAGCAGGCTTAAAGAAAGCAACCCAAGTAGCCATACTAAACGCCAACTACATTGCCACGCGTTTGCATGAACACTACCCAGTGCTCTATACAGGACGCAACGGCCGTGTTGCCCACGAATGTATAATTGATTTACGACCATTAAAAGAAAGCACCGGCATTAGCGAAGAAGATATCGCCAAGCGCTTAATGGACTACGGCTTCCACGCCCCGACGATGTCCTTCCCTGTGCCTGGTACACTGATGATCGAGCCAACCGAAAGCGAATCTAAAATGGAAATAGATCGCTTCTGCGACGCCATGATTCACATCCGCCGTGAAGCCGGACGAATTGAAAGCGGTCAGCTACCCGCAGACAACAATCCTCTGGTTAATGCCCCCCACACCCTCGCCGATATTATTGCTGACTGGAATCGTCCTTACTCTCGCGAAGAGGCCAGCTTCCCCGTCGCCAACTTACGGGACAGTAAATATTGGCCAACCGTCAACCGCATTGACAATGTTTTTGGCGACCGCAACCTAATATGCTCATGCCCGCCTATCGAAAGTTACCTGCAAGATTAAAAATACGCCCCCGAAAGGGGGTGAATTCCCTCCTAAACCCTGATTTTTTCAGCTCTTTTTTAGAGCAAAACCTTTTTTTCATAACTACTTCACAGAAATTTTCACATTTTTAGCTCTAACATGGCAGCTTAGACGCAGATAGTGTTGTTTTTACGTATAACATCCGTGAAACTACCTACACCTAAAATTCTAATATTTTCATCGTTGTGTTTCAGCTTGTCTCTCCCGGAGGGGAATAAATGAAAACGAATACCTTAGCCTTATCGTTGACACTGGCCGCGAGCTTGCTCGTTGCCTGCGGTGGCGGTGGTGATGCCCGCAGCCCAGATCGTCCAAATCCAGGATTAGACCCTAGCTCCCTCCGCATAGATTTCCCTCTCGGAAATCAACTTGCAGGAACCGGTACTAACAGTATTCCAGTTCGGATGCTGGCACTTCAAACCGATGGCGTTGAAGTGAACTTAGGGCCGGAGTTAAACGTTACCGCTGGCACCCAGTGGTCTTTGGCCGGCACTCCAGATAGCCTTACTTTCGCAAGCCTAGCGAATGACGTAAGAGACGCTGGTCAATTGCGTACCGTGCTAGACATCCTGAGCTCAGAAAGACTTCTGAGCACAGATACAGTAAAAAATCTTGATATTATCGGTCGCTACAATTTCCAAGGCACGCCGTATACCATCACCGAACCATTCACCATTGTTCCACCAGTTGCAAGTGGGCCAAAGTATATTAGTGGTCAAACGACTATCGCCTTTAATCCGGATGACGCAAACGCGACTGTTGCCGCAAATTACCAACTTCTGCAAAACTTGCAGGGCTTACCCGGCGTCACTGAAAACACCACAGTGAATGCAACATTCTGCTCTAACAATGGCAACTTTGTATTTGGCCCAACGTCGGTACCAGCGAATGGTGCTGCATTCGCACCAGCGACTATCAGCAACCCATTTACGCCAACTAACCAATCTCAAGTGTCGGTTAGAATCAGAGCAATTCCAAAAGCTAACACTTGTGACCAAGTAGAAGCTAACGTTCCTGAAATTGCGTCTTTAATCGTTAACATAATCCCAGCGACCGTCAGCAAAGTAACTGTTTGCGCCGTTACCAACCCAGCTGTGGACGCGTGTAGCGACAACCCAAGTAATCAGAGCTTTTTCAAGACACAATATTTGAGCAGCTGTAAGGGCTTAGACAACGCAACCGTTAGAGTGCCAGCAGCACAACGCTTGCAGCTCGTTGCCGAACTAACCTATACCAATCCAGGCAACCCAAATCAGCCCCCCTTCGTTGAATACCAGTGCTCAAGCCCAGGCTCACTAGTGTGGTCGGCCACCCCAACCACAATCTTCTCTGAAGGCCCAAGACCAACCGAAGGCGATGCATCATTGATTAGCCAAGCAGCTTTTGCAGCGCTACCAGCTGCAAGCCGCACTAGCACCGCTAAAGGTATTTACAAGGCCGGTCTCAGCGACACTGTAAACCTGCAGTTAGTCGATGCAGAAGTTACTGCGATCACCATTGTTCGCGCTGATGGCGCTATGCCAGCAAATGACACTGATACCATCTTATTAAACGTGTTTAATGACGGCATTGACTATATTGCAATGTGTACTTTCCTTGACTTTGATAGCACGGACACCATTGCTTGCCCGCCTGCGTTTGTGACGTGGAATGTTAATAAGCCAGCCATACTTAAGGTTAATCCAGCGGCGAACTCCAACACCACTACTGTCAGCCCAGTTGAAAATACAACAGGCTCAGGTACTGTGCTTCTGCAAGCTAAATACAAAGACGGCATCTCTGATGTAAGTGCAACCCGCACAATAGAGGCAGTCGACGATGACGTGGTTGAACTGCATCTTTACCAAGCTTCAAATGCCAATTCACCTGACGTGATCAGCATTGACGAGTTTTCTTGTGTAGGTCGTACTGACCTAGTTGGCACCCTTGCCGATGGCGAAACTTATATTCGCGGCAGCCAACGCTTCTACGCTTACGCACTACTTGAAAGTGGTGTGAATGACATGAGCCCAGAATTCTTGGCCAACCCCAAGGCAGAAGGCTCACCGCTGATCGATGTAACTGACAAAGAGCGCCTGATCTTCTCTGCCACACCTGGCTACTGGTCTGGTAATGCAAGTGATCCCACTGGAAGCTGTATAACAAGTGCCGCACCTGGCTTACCAGGTACAGATGCTCTTCCAATACCTGGCGTTGACTCCCTTCCCGGATTGGACCAACTTCCTGGTCTTCCAGAAACGTCTAGCACGCCAGCTGCCAGCTTCAGCGGTCAAGAAAAAGGTTCACTTCAATCTCGCGGCCTACTGCGCTTAAGCACAGTGTGTGTACAAGCGTTTATAGACAGCGACGAAGATGACGACGGAAGCCCGGACATCATCGCGAAAGAAGGCTCTACTGTCCTAGTTCTGCCGGCCGCCGATGACGACCTGCTAACCTTTTCAAACGAGCTGTGTGAAACACTAGAACCGGTTCTCACCTTGGGCGGCAACTTCCCAGGATTAGAAGGACCCGGTATTGTGCTTCCGCTGGTTTACACTCTTAGCACAATTGCCGACCCAATTCTCACAGCCCTAGCCACCAACGATGATGGCGGCGTAATTCCTGTTGAAGGGCTTGTTGATGCGCTGATCACCGGTAACTTCTCTGCAATCAATGAGAACTTCCCTGACAGTCCAATTGGCGGCTTAGGTCAGGTAACCGATGCATTAACTGGAGAGAACGCTCCATTAAGCCCTCTTATTCAGGGGCTCGATGCCTGTGTAGTAGACCCGCTCACCACAGTCGTCGGCAGTTTGCTAGACCTTTTACTGGGCCTCAATACTGGCGCATTCAGCGAGTTAACCGGTATTAACTTTGACGACTGCCAAGATGTATTCGGGAACTTCTCTATTCCCACGCTCCCAGACGGCACACCAGGATTACCTACAATTCCTGGCCTGCCGACACCTTAGTAATAACGAATATACGCGGCCGCAAGGTCGCGTTTTAATATGTGCTTGAAACATGGAGAATATGTTAATGAGTCAAATGCGTAATATAACGCTTGCTCTTGCTGTAGGGTGCAGCGCTTTTTCTGCTTTCGCGGCAGATGACGAAGAAACGGTAATTGATAGCCGCTGGCGCATACATGGCATGATTGGTTCCACAATCGCCGATAAAAGCGACTTCGACTCCGGCAACGAAGGCAAAATTGGTTTCGGTAAACCAATCAGCGCTTACGTCATGCTCGATACTCACCTTAACTACGGTGAGTTTAAAAACTCCAAAAACGACACCTACAGCCGCACCGCAGGTGGCTTGGACTTACTCTATTTCCCTGGTGGCGCATTCATGTTGGATGCCGACCCAGTACAACCCTATATGGGTGTTGGCTTGACCTACCATGAAGTCGAGTATGAAGCGCCAGGAATCACGGCTAGTCAATCTGACTATGGCAGTGATCTGATCGGCGGTTTTACCTACGAACTTGATACTGTTGCAATACGCGGCGAAGTTCGCTACCAAATCGACAGCATTAAGCGCCAAGCTCCTTTATTTCCAGACGACGACAACTTCTATACCTACGCACTATTAATAGGTATTTCAGTTCCCTTTGGCGACAAACCACTGCCTTACAACTACGACTCTGACGGTGATGGCGTGCCAGACCGCTTAGACAAGTGTCCTAATACTCCACGCGGCACGCCTGTTGATGCAACCGGCTGCCCACTGGACAGCGACAACGACGGTATACCTAACTTCCGTGACCAGTGCCCTAATACGCCGCCAGGCGCACGGGTTAATGTAAACGGTTGCTCTATCGACGATGACGGTGACGGTGTACCTAACGATATTGACCAATGTCCAAACACACCACACGGTGTACCGGTTAATGCCCAAGGCTGCCCATTGGATAGTGATGGCGACGGCGTACCAGACAAGATTGACCAATGCCCTGGCACTCTACCTGGCTTGAAAGTTAACTCACGTGGCTGCGTAATTTCGCAAACCGTTGAGCTAACCGGCGTGCATTTTGAGTTCAACAAATCGCGCTTAATGCTCGACTCACAAACCATTCTAGACAAGGTAGCAGAGTCACTAGCAAACGAGCCAGACGTCAGCATCATCATTATGGGCCATACCGATTCAGTCGGCAGTGACGCCTATAACCAGAAACTGTCTCAGTCACGTGCACAATCCGTTGTTAACTACCTAACAACTAAAGGCATCGCGTCTGGACGTCAACAAGCGAAAGGTTACGGCGAAAGCAAACCTGTTGCTGACAACAACACTGACGAGGGTCGTGAACGCAACCGTCGTGTTGAACTGCAGGTTATCAGCCCTAACCATTAAGGCTGTTATACTCTGAACAAGGGCGGTTTTTACCGCCCTTTTTATTGTCTGCGTTTTAATAAAAATATGCTGTTAGCGAGCTAATCAACTTCAGAAAACAAATCCAACTGCTCCTCACGAACACCTTTTAATAAAGCCATTTTTGTATCGCCTTGGTCACTTGCGGCAAAGCGCACCCCAAGACCAATGAGGCGTAAAGACGATGCCATCCGCAACCACGCCTCCTCAAGCAGTTGCTCGAAAAGCGCACAATGTAAATCGCCCTCGTAACGTCGATCAATCGTAGTTTGACGAAAATTCGCAGACTTTAACTTCACAAAAACACCACTAAACCGCTTGTCACCCACACCGCTTAGTCTTGTCTCAAGCTCTTCCAATAAGTTGGCGACCTTACTTTTCGCCGCATCAAGCCCAGCAATATCTTGGGCAAACGTGGTTTCAACACTTAAAGACTTACGCTCGCGGTGCGGTTTAACCGAGCGCTCGTCAACTCCCCGTGCATAGCTATACAACTGATGGCCAAACTTGCCAAACAGCATTAGAAGCTCATCTAGTGATCGACGCCGTAAGTCGGCGCAAGTAAATATCTCTTGTTCCGCCATCCGCGCAGCCATCACCTTGCCCACCCCATGAATTTTGCTTACTGGTAGGCTTAAAACAAACTCATCAACTTGTGTCGGAGTAATCACCGTCAAGCCGTCTGGTTTATCCCAATCACTCGCCACTTTTGCCAAAAACTTGTTGGGGGCAACACCCGCAGAAATAGTAATACCGACTTCCTCTCGTACCTGCTGACGTATCGCTTGCGCAATGCGCGTAGCACTGCCTTGGAAAGCGTCACAAGCGCTCACGTCAAGATAAGCTTCATCTAATGACAAAGGCTCAATTTGCTCGGTGTAACGGCTAAAAATTTCCCGTATCTGCAAAGCGACTTCGCGGTATTTATCCATGCGAGGAGTAAGAACAATCAAATCTGGGCAGCGCCGCAACGCGCTGGCTGTCGGCATAGCCGAGTGCACACCGAAGGCCCGTGCTTCATAGTTACAGGTTGCGACTACGCCTCTGCGCTCGGCGGCGCCCCCTACCGCAACCGGACGGCCTTTTAAACTCGGATCGTCACGCAACTCAACCGAGGCATAAAAGCAATCACAGTCACAGTGAATAATTTTGCGCAAAAACGACCACCCATCACACCCGCATACGAAGCTGTATAAATAACCAGCAAAATAGCAAATGTCGCCGCGTAAGTCACCCGCGATTGTGCGTTATACTGCGCGATATTGATGGCAACGTGGATAGTACAAAATGGCAATTGGCAGCTGGACACCCGAAAACGAAAAAAGCGCACTCGCAATAGACCTGCAATGGTTGCAGCGCTGTATCGCTATTAGCCAAGAAGATCGGCTCGAAGAGCTACCTATGCCATTTACGGATGAAGAACAGCAAACCTATGGCGTATTTATGCGCGTCTCCCAAGAACAGTGGCAAATGGCTGCGGCTGAACTCAGCAATAACGACATTGTTGCCCTAATACGTTTTTTCACCCGTGCAGAGAAACTAATTAGCGGTTGGGACGCTGGCAAAGAATCTCCCGCTATATGGCTTAACAAAGTATTGCGCAAACGCGGAGAAAAACTAGACCGAGATATGTTGCTCTGGATTCGCAACAATACTGACAACCGCTTTATTCCTAACGGCGGCCTGTAAATTACAGCCACGCTCCAGCGCGATTACTTTTTCTCTGGATTATTGTTTACGAAGCCAGCCAGTTGTTCAGCGCTGGCTTCAACTTGAAACTCCGCCTTCCACTGCGAATACGGCATACCATATACCCGCTCCCGAGCTGCCTCGTAATCTACGGTCACACCATCCTGCTCAGCCGCAGCAACATACCATTTAGATAAACAGTTACGGCAAAACCCCGCTAAATTCATTAGATCAATATTTTGAACGTCTTTACGTTCGTCCAAATGCGCCAGCAGCCGACGAAATACTGCCGCTTCAATGGCGTCTGTTTGTGCCTTATCCATACTTTTCTCCCAACAAATTAAAGTTTCACTGTCCATTATCGCAAAGTTTGCTATGTTATGGCTGTTGCAAGTAGTGAAGTTCGTCGATTAATGACTAAAAACACGCTTACCGAGGCTCGCTGATATGACAAATAAAAAGTTGGATCCCGTCGCACTGATCCGTAAAGAAATTGAATCCCTTGAAAACAAAGTTGAACAATTACGTGAACGCTTAATGACCGACGCCAATAAGGCAATAGAAAAAGCAAAGGCGCAAGCAGAACGCGCCCGCGACAAACTAAAAGTAGAGCAAGCTAAACTTGGTGAGTTACAGAAAAAAGCCAAGGCCAAAATGGACAGCCGAATTCAAAAGCAAGTGGATCGCGCCCACTCTGCGGTAAGCAGTGCCAAAGAACTTGAGCTAGACGCAAAGGCTGTAATGATTATGGCCAAGAATCAATTAGCTGAGCTCAAAGGCGACTATCAACGCGCCAAGGCGCTCGCTAAAGCCGCCCAGGATGCTGCGAAAAGTTTCGACACAAAATCCAAAACCGCACCTAAAAAGGCCGCTGCAAAAAAAGTAGCTAGCAAACCAGCGCCGGCAAAGAAAGCGGCAGTGAAAAAAGCCCCTGCCAAAAAGGCACCCGCAAAAAAGGCAGTGGCCAAGAAAGCAGTAGCTAAAAAAGCGCCAGCGAAAAAGGTGGCACCAAAGAGCAGTTAATCCTTACACAAAAGGGCATCACGATAACTGTAAAGAAACAAGAGCAGCTTTACAGTTATCGCCATTTACTCCGCGCTCATACCATGGACAGAATTAACGGTATTGCACAACTCACCTACTTGAGCCGTACCTGTTTTGCAAAAATCGCACTTCGCTACAATTTAGTAGCACTGGTAACTGATCCTAATTTCGCACTCAGGCCAAATACTGAAATCTGATATAAGTTAATCGAGCTACTTTGCGAAAAAGCGGCCAGATTTAAGCGTCTAGTAAGTCACCAGACGTTGGCATCAATGCGGTAAATACTCACCGCCGTTTACGTCTAGAGCAGCACCTGTCACCGCACAGGCGTAATCAGACCCTAAGAAGATGGCCGCCTTAGCGCAATCTGCATCATCGGGTATATGGCCAATGGGGATGTTTTTAGACACCGCCGCAACTTGCTGCGCTACGCTTGGGCCTCCGGCATCTGCGTTCATTTGCAAATATCCTTCAACCGCAGGGCCCCACATCCAGCCCATGTAGGCGGAGTTCACGCGGATATTGTAAACGCCCAGTTCTAAAGCCAAATGTGAAGTTGCGCTTGCCAAGGCAGCTTTAGATGCTCCGTAACCACCTTGAGTATGCAATGGCTTGCGAGTAACCATGGTGTTAATCATGACGATAGCGCCGCCGCCCTGCTTTTTCATTTGTGGAATCGTTTCAAGAGTCAGCGCCATGGTGCCAAATAAATTAACGTCCATCGCGGCTCGCCAACTATCCAAATTCGCAGTTTCAATAGGGCCAAACTCACCGGGGTTATACGCGCTATTAAAAAGTACATCGATGCGACCAAAATGCGCGATAGTTTGCTCTACCAAGTTTGCACATTGAGCGCGATCACTGATGTCAGTAGCGATTTTCAACACCGCGGTATTTAAGCCCAATGCTTTAATCTCAGCTTCTGCATCGTCGAGTTTACTGACAGTGCGGGCACACATAGCCACCGACGCGCCTTGCTTGGCGGCTTCTACCGCTAACTCCTGCCCCAGACCCGGACCAATCCCCGACACAATGACTACCTTACCCTGTAAAAGCATACTCAGATCCTGTTATTAAATATGATGGAATAACAGTGATTAGCTTAGCCGAGCGCCAGCGATTCGACACCACCCATACGGACGGGGCTAGCCGAATACCGGTAAAAGGAATACAACTTAGCTATTGTGCGAAGCGGGCTGCTCTAGAATCATCTTTATTTTCTGCAATGTTGTTATGGGTGCGTCTACCGACAACCAATTCAATACCCATGCAGGAATAGGTCCGGCGGGATCTGCGTGCATAACCGCTTGTAATTCCAAGCCACCATCCGCCAAAGGCGTAATAATCCATTGATTCTCAGCGTTTACGACCCTGACTCGGTCGCGGAACTCCGACACGCCGCTTATAACAGCCTTGCCGTACATGTGAGCCACACCTGTATTGGTGTCTATTTTCCACTCCGTTTGTAAAATCATATCGCGATCTTTAACAGGCCATGGCAAGTCATGGTGCAGATATATTTTCTCTATCCCCGGCGCTGGCGTATCTACCAAATAAGTTTCGACGCACATTTCATCCCAGCTCGGACGCGCATCGATATTCTGTAACAGGCTTAAAGCGTCATCTAAAGCGGCATTTATCTTCACCACGCCTCTAACCGCGCGAATTGGCGAATCGGCAACGGCGCGGCTATACACTTTAATGCCGTGGCTCATTTTTTCTAAGCGCCACGCATCTTCCGCAAAAGCCGGACTAAAAAATAGTGGCGCTAGTGCCACTATTATTACCGTTCGCAAGGCGTCTGTTTGCCGAAGAAAACCACAAAAGAGAAATACCATGGAGCGTAAGCGAGACGTCATCAGATATCGCCTATGGTAAATTCCACACCCAAACGGAAGGATCGCGGCGGATTAAAGATAGTGAGGATTCCGCCTGTATTTGGCGTATCAAAAACCACGGCCGGTTTGAACTCATTTGTCAGATTGCTACCAATAAGACTAAACACGGGCGCGCCCGGCCAGCTTGGCATACTTAAATTAGCCGATGCGCCCAGTAACTCAAGCGCAGGGTGTTCATACGTATGAGCCAAATTATTATAATTTCGGTTCTGGTAGGTATAAGACAAAGTCGCGCTAAATTGACCCTCTGCCAGCGGATACGCCCACAACAATAGCGCTGAACCCGACACCGGCGACGAACCTGGTAACTCTGTACCTGCGGGTGCCGGCCCTTGGAAGTCATCGAAAAATTCTGTGGTTTGCGCATCCACATAAGAACCATTCAATTTCAAGTAAAAGCCGGCCGGCAACAACATGTTCACGCCAAGCTCAAAACCGCGATTACGGGCACCGCCAACGTTGTCGGAATACGCAAATGCGCCGGTATAATCACGCTGCTGTACCTGCATATCGGTCCATTCTAATTGAAACACCGTCGCGTCAACCTGCAATGCGCCATCTAGCCACTCCGTGCGCACACCCAGCTCATAATTCCAAATTTCGTCAGATTCAAAAAACAACGGCACACTAGGATCACGACTAGGATTTTGGTTTGCACCCGCATAACGGAAGCCTTTGACTGCAGACGTAAATACCGAGAGCTCGTCGCTATAACTCCACTGTAAAGTAAACTTTGGATTAAAGACGGTTTCACTGATCTCGCCCTGATCACGCCCTAAATTAACGCCAGTACTATCCACCGGCAAGGCATTGATAATAGGTGTGAGCAATGCGACAAGCGGATTAGTTGCACTTAAGCCGCTCACTGGATCTGCCATGGTAGAAATATCCGCAACCGTAGATTGTTCAAAATAACGACCGCCAAAACCAAACTCCCAGCGATCTCCAAATTTACGTTTTAAATCAAAAAAGAACGCTTTCTCTTCCGCATAAACATCACCTTTTAGCTGCAGAATATTACCTGTTAATTCGGTACCCAAGTCGAGACTTAAATATTGATCGCTCTCGATATAAAACAAACCAACGACATAGTCCCAACCATTTAGCAGCCACCAATCGGACTCTACAGGGTCAGCGGAAACCAATCTTAGCTCGGCACTCGGCTGACTAGAATATATGGTGGTGTCGCCATATAAGCCCAAGCCCACCTGCGAGGTACCAAAAAACTGGGAATAATCGATTCGTTGCGGATAATCTTTGTCTAGCTGACTCAATATCAAACTTAAATCAGCAAACTCAAAGTCGTATTCCGTTGTGAGGATAGCAATGTCGGTTCGAGAGTCTAAAACATCTGCAAAAAAGCGACTTGAATGGGTCGGCTCTTGATCATTGTCAGCAAAAGAACCATCGTCTTGATGAGTCTCTCGTCGCAGCGCGTTTAAACGAAACTCGAGCTTCTCTGTAGCGCGCCAACTTATAAGGGCGCGAAGCTGCCCAGAATCAGTCGAATTAATATCGTCTTGCCCAGAGCGTATATCTTTTACGTATCCCGGACGATCCCCTTTACTGGCAACTACCCGCGCCGCCAAATTATCACCGAGCGGTTGATTCCACATCACATCATAACGATGCGAGTTTCCTGAGCTCCGGTCTAGCGTACCTATGTTCGCAGCGACTTTCCCATAAGCAGCCTCATAATCTGGATGATTAGGAACATAGCGCACGGCCCCCGATAAGGCGGAGCCTCCAAACAAAGTCCCCTGCGGGCCTTTTAGAATTTCGACAGATCTTAAATCAAAGGGATCGATATTTGGTTGCGGGCCTAAAATAGACGGGTTAACAAGTGATATGTCCTCGTAAAACATTCCAAATGTACGAGTAAAGAATGTAAAGAACGTATCTGTGGACACACCGCGAATAATAATTTGTGCGGCTTCTGGGTCTAAACCTGGACTGACCGATACACCGGGGGAGAATCGGGCAATACCCTCAATATTTTCTACTCCGATCTCTCGTAAAGCTTCGCCGCTGAAGGCATCGATACTCAAGGGCACATCGCGCAAATCCACTTCACGCTTAGTGGCGGTGACCACCACTTCTTCTAAAACACGAGATCGTAAAACGGTTTTTTTTTCTGCCGATTGGACTTCCTCACCAGATAATTCAGCTGCGAACGAGTGAATAGAACAGAAAATAATGGCGGTAAAAACAACCCCAGATGTATAACAACCTAGCCTGAGCATACCCATCTCCTTGGGAAAATAATGTAAGCATTTTTATTATATGTGGCCGAGAATTTATATTCAGGCAAGCTTAGCGCCACTCAAACAGCCTCCATGCCTGCTTAGTATTGAAGCCAGCTACTACTTAGCAAAAAACCAAGTCACAACGACCTGTCCTTTAAAGACTAGACCCAGAACAATTAATTCGCAAGGGTAATATATGCAAGCAACTACTTCTAACTTCAATAGGTTTATTTTTATAGTGTTTCAAATTATGTCATGCACAAAAAGGGAGCTTTCGCTCCCCCAAAATTACCAACAAATGGTCACCACAGAGTTCAGAACGTATCTCAATATTGCTTAAAATGAATACTCTGCTGAAATACCAAAAGTCTTCGGCGGCGCCGCAGATACGAAGTCACCAAAACTACTCTGCTGAGAGTAATAGGAATATTCAGTATCCAGCAGGTTTCTCGCGAACACCCGCACTCGCCATTTTTCATCCCGCTCAACTAGGGCGACTTCCGCATTTAGCACATCATAAGAGTCCTGCTTGGTGCGATTATCTGGCTCCCAGAAAAATCCATCATTATAGTAATAGGCTAAATTAAGATTTAATTCGCCAATACCTACGTCATAACGATAATTGGTACTTACGCTATAGGTATATTTTGGTGCGCGAGTTAGCTCATAACCAGACAAATCATTATTGGTCGTAACCACATTACCAATATTATCGGAGGTATCAGGTGAAATTACCGGACCATTTTGGAAATCGGTATACTCCGTATCAAGATACGACGCAGATACATTGACATCTAGGTTATCGGTCACAAAGTAGGTACTCTCAATTTCTGCGCCTTGCATCTCCGAGTCACCAACATTAAACAGGAATATCGCGCCCCCTAAGATCTGCTGCATCTGTAAATTATCAAACTCATAATAAAATACAGACCCGTTTATACGCAGGCTATTATCTAAAAAGTCACCTTTAAAACCAACTTCGTAAGAATCCAATATTTCTGGGTCAACGGGGTCAGGCAAATCCCCGAATACCGTTAAAGTGTTGTATACCCCACTTTTGAATCCGCGACTATACGAAGCAAACAACAGCATTTCATCATCCAACTGGTGGTCCAATGCCACGCGCCACGTCGGCTATTCCCAAGACTCGTCGTCTTTCAGTACCGGCATTGCGGGATTAATTGGCGCACCGCTAGCGATACTTGTTGTACGACCACTAAATTCACGCTCATCCATCGTCCAGCGTAAACCAAGCGTTAGCGCTGTCGCGTCAGTGAGGTCGTAAGTTCCTTGAGCATAAGCAGCGTAGGACGTCGTATCTTGCTGGGTATCCATATTAATATTGAAAGCCGGATTAGCCGACGTTGTCTGTGTGGGCGCATTTTTTGATTCCGCCGACATAAAAAACAAACCCGCCGTCCACTTTAAAGGGCCATCACCGGTAGAGTTAAACTGGAACTCCTGCGACAACTGCTGACTGCGTTCGCCAACCACAAAATTAACGACATGACTTGGACCAGAATCCTGGTCCAGCAAGGTAAAAGCATCTAGATCTGAAAAAGCACTGGTCGCAATTAGCTCTACTGCATTAAAAGCATGAGTAAGTTGAAAAGTTAACACCCGTTGTGAGCTCTCTACTATAGGCTCCCAGTCGGTATTAATATCTTGAAAATCACCGGTGTAGGTTCCGCCCCCCGTTGCGACCGTACCCTCTGCTGGTTGCCGCGCAATGCCCACATCACTTTCTCGATCAGCGTACAGCGCAGACATGACAATCGAAGTCTTATCGCTCACATCAAACAGTAACTTACTACGTAAAGACCGATCTTCTTCCCCCACGCGATCACGGCCATTAAAGCGATTTTTACCGTACCCCTCTTCCCGCTTTTTAATCAGTAAAGAAATACACGCTCAGATAAGCCTGTGGTGCCGTAAAAGCCGGTATTAAATGAGTCGTAACTGCCCGCGCCAACAGAAATTTTTGCCAACGGTTCAAAATCTGGATTTTTGGTAATCACATGGATTAAACCACCGGTCGCATTTCTCCCAAACAAGGTACCCTGTGGCCCACGTAAAACCTCCACACGCTCAATATTATTAAACTCCATCACCGACGCCACCATAGACGAGTAGTAAACGCCATCGACATAGGTCGACACACTACTCTCCTCGCCCGCTGAGGAGTTTTTTGTACCAACACCACGAATAAACGGCGTTGCTGAAGAGATTTGACGGCTATATTGAAGGTTAGGGATAACCATCGACAATTCGTCAGTACCCGAAATACCCGATTTTTCCAAGCCACTCGCCGATACCGCTGTCATCGCAATGGGTACCGTTTGGACACTTTCCTCACGTTTTTGCGCGGTCACAACAACCTCTTCAAGCTGCGCAGTTGCACCTAAAGGAAGCAACACCGAGCTTCCTATAATTGTCGCGCCGATTGAGTTAAGTCTAAAACGTCTATTTAAGATCTTATTCATTATTATTCCTCGTTTCACTGCCTTTAATCTAAACCTACCGCCAGCGGCGTTTATAAGGCGGCCCCTTAAATTTAGATCATTGACTTATGTTTCGCAAGCACATAATAACCACGGAAAATATATCCATATAAGCTAAATCTATGTCTCAAGCTAATGACGTGGAACTAGCTACTTCACCACGCCATTGCTTTCGTGGAGGAGAACAGTTGTCAAGGCTAAAATGATTTAATGTCATTTATAGTAAAGACGTGTTTTAGAATTACTATGAGGGACCTACAAAAGCTGCAGCGTTGTTCTACAACAAGGGAATCCGCATGCAATGAGCCCTGTTTTAGAGGCCGTTAGTTACTAGCGTTCAAGGCGTTACGCATATTTTCGGCAATGGTGGCCGCGATTCGCTTAGCCCGCTCGGTTTTCTCACCGGTAAAATAGCGATTTGCTGTTTGGATAAAATACCCAAGCCATTGCTCAAAATCACTGTCTGACAAACGGTGTTTGGCGTCCAGCTGACGATGAATATTCATGGTATGGCGGTGATAGTTATTTTCACCCAACAGCAATTTTTCCCAATACGCTTGTATTCTGGGGAAATGCTCTTGAATGTCGATATCAGCAACATCGATGAAGATTGGTGCCAATCGCTCATCTTTCAAAAGACAGGCATAAAATGCTTCGACGAAGACCGCAATATGCTCGGGGCTATCTAGATCTGGCTTATTATTTTTAAGAACGGAAGAACACATTATGCACGTTAAACTATGTCACTAGGAGCTATGTTATTTAAAAACCATGTTATTAAAGGCCCGCGAGCAATATTCAGACTAGAAATATTACTCGCGGATAAACCTACTTTTTCTTTCTCGCCGTTTTTGCTTTAGCGAAGCGCATGACCCGCTGCTTACGCTCTACCTGACGCTTGGTAAGCTCATTTTTCTTACCTTCGAATGGATTCTCCGAGGTTTTGAATTCAATTTTAATGGGCGTACCCATCATATTAAGCTCGCGACGAAATACTTTTTCAAGATAGCGGGTATAACTGCCCGGCACCTTTTCTGTCTGGTTACCATGAATAACAATAATCGGCGGGTTCTGGCCACCCGGATGCGCATAACGTAATTTAATGCGCCGACCATTAATCATTGGTGGCGAGTGATCGTGCACTGCGCCTTCCAAAATAGTGGTTAGCATTCGCGTCTGCAGCTGCCGTGTCGCCGACTCGTAGGCTTTCTCAACAGACTCGTAAAGATGGCCAACACCGGTGCCGTGCAATGCTGAAATAAAATGAATTTCTGCGAAGTCGATAAACTGTAAGCGTCTATCCAACTCTTTCTTTATATGGTCTTTTTGCTCTGCTGTGAGGCCGTCCCATTTGTTGATGGCCACTACCACCGCGCGGCCAGAATCTACCACCTGACCTAATAAATGCAAATCTTGATCAACGATACTCTCGCGACCGTCCATGACCAAAATAACAACGTTAGCGTCGTCAATCGCCTTTAAAGTTTTAACAATAGAGAATTTTTCGACTGCTTCAGAGATATGTTTACGTTTGCGTATACCTGCCGTGTCGATGAGGGTATAGGCCTCGCCTTCACGCTCATAGTTTATGTATACACTATCGCGAGTTGTACCCGGTTCGTCGTATACAACAACACGCTCTTCGCCAAGCATACGGTTAACAAGAGTCGACTTACCCACATTAGGGCGCCCCACTACCGCTATTTTCTTACCGGTAGCCAGCGAGGCCTGCTTGTCTTCGGCCTCTTGCGGGAATTCTGCAAGTACATCATCCATTAATACCCGCACACCTTTACCTTGGGTGGCAGTAAGTGGATAAATTTTAGCGGCGCCGGTTTTGTAAAATTCGGCCTTCGCTACTTCCGCGTCAGTGCCATCGACCTTATTCGCGACAAAAAATACCGGCTTAGAGCAGCTGCGAAGATGCTTAATGAGGCCTTCATCTGCGGGCATTAATCCAGCCCGCGCATCTAGCATTAGTAATACCGCGTCGGCCTCATCAATAGCCTGCATAGACTGCTGCGCCATGGGGCCATCGATACCCACTTCATCGCCATTCACACCGCCAGTATCAATGACAATGTAGCGACGTTTGTTGTGGTTAGCTTCGCCGTATTTACGGTCGCGAGTTAAACCTGGAAAATTAGCCACCAAGGCATCGCGACTTTTGGTTAGCCGATTGAACAGAGTTGATTTACCGACATTCGGCCGGCCTACCAAGGCAATAACAGGAACCATAATTCTACTTAACTCTGATCAGCACTCGGCTGTAAAACAACATTTTCTACTTAACGGTCTTGCAGTTTGTAAGCGATCAATTCGCCACTATTGCCATACACATAGAGTAATTTACCATCGGCAATCATTGGCGCGCGTAAGCCGTCGCTGTCTGCTCGTGTACGAGCAATCAAACGACCGTCGTCTTTCGCTAACATGTGCAAATAGCCTTCAAAATCCCCCACCCCAATAGCACCTTCAAATACTACTGGTTCAGTCAGCTCACGACGTGCTAATACGGTTTGAGTCCAAAGTGCACCCTGACCATTATCTTCAATGGCGTTCACACTGCCATCAGCAGAAACCACAAAGACATTGCCAAAGTTATCCGCAGCACCAACATAGCTAGATGCGTCTTTAACCCACAGCGGGCGGCCACTGCGAATATCGATAGCCATTACTTGCCCCTGATAACCAGTGGCAACGACTGTCTGACCATCTTCCATAACCAGCAAACGGCCATCAACATCAACTAAACGCTCAATCTCGGTACTGCCTTGTGAAACAGAAATACGCTGTTCCCACAGCTCGGTACCATTATTAATATCGAAAGCAATAACGCGGCCGTTGGCAAACCCTATCATGGCAATGTCGCCCACCACTTTCGGCGTGCTCGTGCCGCGTAAGGTCAAGCGTGGCACTTGCGATGAATAACTCCATAGCAACTTGCCATCATCAAAATTGAGGCCCTGCACTTCGCCGCTATAAGTTTGCACAACAACAACAGAGCCGTTGCTCTGCGGTGCAGATAGAACTTCACTGCTCATTGGCGCACGCCACACGATATCACCTGTCAAACGATCAAGCGCGACCACTTCACCATCTGAGGTCCCGACAAATAACAGTGTGCCAAATACGCCCACGCCACCGGAAATACGTAAATCGTATGACTCCTTCCATACTTTTTTACCGTTGGCTTTTTTAAGCGCTGCAACTTTACCGTTCGACGATGCAATGAATATTTCATCGCCATCAATCGCGGGAGTGATGCGATGGTAAGCCTCTGCTTGACCGTCACCTAAAGAATAAGACCACGCTTCCTTCAGCTTTTTTTCTGCCTGAAAATCAGTCAGTTTAGCCGGCTCGCGACTGGTAGGATCAGAAGCACAAGCCACCATCAATGCACTTGCCAGCACAACACTAACCGCAGAAATAAATCGCATTACTTTGCCCCCTCTACAGCGCTAGCCGCAGATAAGTCATTAATTTTCATATCTAGCATCGCATTATTAACAGGCGCTTCCTGCTCACGAGCCAATGATCTAGCGCGCTGGTAAGCCACCAAGGCCGCCGCGTTATCGCCCTGAGCAAACGCAACATCGCCTTTCAACTCAGCCGCTTCGGCCGCATAACCTGTTTTAGCCAAGCCGTTTAAATACTCTGTTGCCTTGTCATAGTCTTTTTGCGAATACAACACTTGCGCTAAACGCATTTCGGCCTGAGCTTTGATCTGTGCGCTTGGACGCTGCGCCAAAACCCACTCTAGCTCAGTGGTGGCCGCCGCATAATCATCGGCGCTTACAGCATATTTTGCTTTATACAGCGCTGCGAACTGACCATAACTCAAACCAGCAAAACGATCTTTGAGCGTATCTGCTAAATGCTGAGCGGTGCCCGCGCTACTGCCGTCGCGCTGCACTGCGGCGTCGGCTATTAATAAGTTGTCGAAAATCACCGAGGCTTCTGCGGCTTGATTTTGCTGATGCCCCTGCCAGCCCTTCCACCCAAATACGATGGCCAGCGCAAGTGCGATACCGAAGACGGTCGACTTACCATTTTCTTGCCACCATCTTTTAATGGCTTCGATTTGTTCTTCTTCTGTACGATACGTTTCCACTAAACTTCCTCTCCG
Source organism: Zhongshania sp. (assembly GCA_018066965.1). Classification (GTDB taxonomy): domain Bacteria; phylum Pseudomonadota; class Gammaproteobacteria; order Pseudomonadales; family Spongiibacteraceae; genus Spongiibacter. The sequence continues at coordinate 32,208 of JAGPVP010000019.1, forward strand.
ACTTGTCTAGTCGCGCTTAAAAATAATTTTTAGAAATAGTATTTACCAATTCGTCCAAGGCGACCATTTCTTGTTCACCCTGTCCGGCCCGCAACGGTTTAACCGCTGCCTGAGCCTGCTGTAGCTCATCTTCACCCAACACAATGGCGAGCGATGCACCCGATTTGTCGGCTTTTTTAAACTGACTTTTAAAGCTGCCACCGCCGCAATTTATTAATACCTTGACCGACGGCATAGCATCTCGCAATTGCTCGGCAATTTTTAGCGCCTCAATGTCCGCTTTTTCACCCATCGACACAATGAAAATATCGGCCTGCGCGCTTTCTTCTGGCGCGACCTGCAATGTTTCTAGCATTAGCACCAAACGCTCTATGCCCATTGCAAAACCTACTGCCGGTGTTGGTTTACCACCTAGTTGCTCAACCAAACCATCGTAGCGGCCACCCGCACAAACTGTACCTTGCGCGCCCAACTTATCGGTGGTCCATTCAAACACTGTTAAGCCGTAATAATCTAGGCCTCGTACCAGTCGTGGGTTTAAGGTATAAGCAACACCCGCCGCATCTAATCTCGCACACAAGCCGTCAAAATGACTGCGTGAAACATCATCAAGATAGTCACTTAGTACTGGTGCCGCCACCAGCAGTTCCCGAGTTTTCGGATCTTTACTGTCGAGTACTCGCAGAGGGTTAGTCTCTAAACGACGTTTACTGTCTTCATCTAGCTCGTCTTTAAAGCCCATTAAATAATCAACAAGGGCTTGACGATAGTTCGCGCGCGACTCGGCGTTACCAATACTGTTTAATTCCAGCGTCAGCGCATCACTAATGCCTAACTCCCGCCACAGCCGCGCCGTCAATAAAATCAGTTCTGCATCAATATCTGGCCCAACCATACCAAAGGTTTCGACACCGATTTGATGGAACTGCCGCAGACGACCTTTTTGTGGCCGCTCATGACGAAACATAGGACCGGTATACCACAGCCGTTGAATTTGATTGTGCAGTAAACCGTTTTGGTCACAGGCGCGGACACAGCTCGCCGTCCCTTCCGGACGCAAGGTTAAGCTGTCGCCGTTGCGATCTTCAAACGTATACATTTCCTTTTCAACGATATCGGTCACTTCACCAATAGATCGTTTGAAAAGTTCGGTATGCTCCACTATCGGGAAGCGAATTTCACTATAACCATAGCGGCTAAGCACGTTGCGCACGCGCGCTTCCAGATACTGCCACAGAGGCGTTTCTGAGGGCAGAATGTCATTCATACCGCGAATTGATTGAATACGTGCCAAAACTAATTCCTATCGACCAAACGTTGTCCTAACCGAGTAAAACAGCTCAGCTACGTGCAATAAGGTCTTTATCTTGTTCTTGTTTAAGAGCGATCTTTTCACGAATTAATTTTTCGAGATGATCTACTAAGCCTTCGTTCTTCACTTTGTGATCTGGCTTACCCGCCACATACACTAAATTATTTGGCGTACCGCCCGTTAGCCCAATCTCGGCTTCTTTCGCTTCGCCCGGGCCATTAACGATACAGCCTATTACCGCCACATCGAGCGGCGTGGTCACGTCATCAAGGCGTGCCTCCAGCTCATTCATGGTACTGATAACATCAAAATTTTGTCGTGAGCAGCTTGGGCAGGCAATGAAGTTTATACCCTTGGTGCGTAGCTTAAGGCTCTTCAGAATCTCGTAGCCGACCTTAACCTCTTCAACCGGATCTGCGGCCAATGACACTCGAATGGTATCGCCAATCCCATCCATTAGCAGTAAACCCAAGCCCACCGCCGATTTAACTGTACCACCGCGCAAGCCACCCGCCTCGGTGATACCAAGATGCAAGGGTTGGTCTATTTGGCTGGCGATTTGACGATACGCTGCGACAGCCATAAACACATCAGACGCTTTGACGCTGAGCTTAAAATTCTGGAAATCCAATTTATCGAGAATATCGATATGGCGCATGGCCGACTCGACCAATGCCTCAGGCGTCGGCTCGCCGTATTTACGTTGCAATTCTTTCTCTAAAGAACCGGCATTAACACCAATTCGGATAGGAATATTGTGATACTTGGCGGCATCGATAACCGCCCTCACTCGATCTTCTCTACCAATATTACCAGGGTTAATACGTAAACAATCAACGCCGTATTCAGCTACTTTTAAGGCTATTTTGTGATCAAAATGAATATCTGCAACCAAGGGCACCGACACTTGCTTGCGAATTTCTCGGAACGCTTCTGCTGCTTCCATACTCGGTACAGACACCCGAACAATATCAGCACACGCGGCTTCTAAACGTTTGATCTGAGCAACCGTTGCCGCCACATCGCAGGTTTCGGTATTCGTCATACTTTGGACAGATATTGGTGCATCACCACCAACCGCAACATTTCCGATATGAATCTGCCGAGAAACTCGGCGCTTTATCGGGGATGCCATTTTCATAATTCACCTACTTGTACACGCACCGCGTTGCTATTTGTAACTTCTTTCAACTCAACCAATCGATCATTGTAATACATACTAAGTACTGGCCAGTACGCGGTGCTTAGGGTAACTGGACCCTGCACATTAAAACGCAATGTTTCACCTTTGCGCTGCACACCGCTAATAGCCACTTTATTCTGCGCGTCGCGCAGCTCTAGCCATACGTCTTCACTGACGGTAAATGTTAACTCGGCCAGCTTACCTGTAAATTCAGGTGTTTCCTCTGGCGGCGCTTTTACTACTCCAGTAGATAACAGAGCTTCACCCAGCGACGGCGTCTTGTTCAATACCGGCAACGGCGCTATCTGCTCGCTTAATACTACAATCGACAGCTCTTTAGATTTGCTATCGCCAAATATCCAACAGGACAGTGACCAAACTATCAAGGCTGCCAGCAACGCCAGTATAAAACCGGCATGACCTGGTGCCTGCACTTTACTTTGAATATGTGTCTGACGTCGCTGCGTACCCTGCTCTTCACGCTTACAAATACGATCGCAGTCATTGAGTAACGGCGCTTCGTCTAAGCCCATATAGCGCGCGTAGCTTTTTATATAACCCCGCGCGAACAGTGGCGAATTAAATCGAGAATAATCGTTTTCTTCCAGCGCCTCTACATAACTATTTAATAAATTTAGCGCCTCCGCCGTTTCCAGCACTGACTTACCCGCACTAATACGCGCGTCGTATAATACTGAGCCCGGCGGTCCGGGGTAGAGCAGTTTCGTTCCCGGCATAATAAATCCTTAGCGATTACCTTGTTGCATATAAGCTTTGTAAAGCAGGTATTCTTCTGATTTTGGATATAAGTTTTTCAAAGCCAATGCAAAACTCGCGTGTGAATTTTTGTCATCAAACTTGTCCGCTAAACGAATTCCCAACCATAAAGCTGCCGCATTTTGCGCAGGATTTTTGCTGAGGTAGGCATCGTAAAAGCGCTGTGAATCGGCGAAGCGTTCCATTCGAAAATACACTTCGGCTAGCGACATAAGCACCGCCGCATCGTCACCCTGCATTAAGAACGCCCGTTTAAACGCGTCTTCCGCCTTGCCCAATTGATTGAGTTGTATATAACAGCGTCCGAGGTTTACAAACGCTTCAACGCGACGCTCGTACAATAACTCTTGAACGACCACTTCTAATTGGGTTGCCGCTTCTTCATAACGACCGCGAGCATAAAGAAAAGCCGCGTAGTTGTTTCTCACTCGCGAGGCCTTCGGCGCTATGCTAATGGAACGCAAATAATATTGCTCAGCTAGCTCAAGCTCGCCCGTATTCTGAAACACCAAGGCCAAGGCCTCTAATGTTTCTGGGTTGTTTTTGTCTTCCGCCTCGACATACTGTAAATGACGTTTTGCCTGATCCCAATTACCCTGCGCGATATAACTACGGGCTAGCTGCAACGAAGTTTCAAATGCCTTTTTGTCATCTGCTTTAGAAGCAAAGCCGCCACTTTTTGTGGTCACACACCCAGACAATAACACGGTGGAAAATAGCATTACCAAAACAAGGGGTAATACCATGATGCCTTTTATTCTTAACCACGACATGCAGTATGCTCCCGAAAACTTAGACCAAACGAATAGGCTGTTCTAACTCCGCCCGTTGGCGATGCCGCTCACTACGTTTAGTGCGATCTTGTACTTGCCCAGCCAGCTGCCCGCAAGCTGCATCAATGTCATCGCCACGCGGCGTTCGCACTGTAGTCACATAACCCGCTTCGGTTAAAGCCAGCCAAAAGCGATTAATGGCATTTTTACTTGGTCGCGCGTAATTTGACAGCGAAAAAGGATTGAATGGAATCAAATTAATTTTACAGGGTAAATTACGCAGAACTTCCGCTAATTCCTTAGCGTGCTCAAGACCATCATTCACGCCGGCTATCAAGGTATATTCAATGGTCACCACGCGATGGGTATCTTCTTGCTTGTCTAAATAACGCTGACAGGCAGCAAGTAACTCGGCGATGGGGTACTTCTTATTGATTGGCACCAATTCACTTCGCAATGCATCATTCGGTGCATGTAAAGAAATTGCCAATGACACTGTAGAAACGTCGCCTAGTTTGTCCAACATAGGGACAACACCAGAGGTGCTCAACGTCACTCGCCGCTTTGACAAACCATAGCCAAAGTCATCAAGCATCAAGCTCATTGCTTCTACAACATTGTCGAAATTCAGCAGCGGCTCGCCCATGCCCATCATGACAACATTGGTGACAATACGCTTATTGCCCGAATTAAACCCATCATAAGACTTAATGGCTAACCAGACTTGGCCAATGATTTCAGATGCGGTCAAATCGCGCATAAAACCTTGCTTACCGGTGGCGCAAAAACTGCAATCTAAACTACAGCCAACCTGCGATGACACACACAAGGTGCCGCGCTGACCGTCGGGAATCAACACCGTTTCAACCAGATTATTACCGCCGACTTCAACAGCCCATTTACGAGTGCCATCGATGGAATCGAGTTGTTTAACCACGGTGGGAGGACGAATTTCGGCAAGTTCTTGAAGCTTAGCGCGCAAGGGCTTGCCGAGATTGGTCATCTCATCAAAATTGTCGATCCCCGAGTGGTGAATCCACTTGAGGATCTGTTGGGCACGAAAAGGCTTTTCACCAATAGAAGTGAGGTACTCTTCCATTTTTTTGCGCGACATGCCGAGCAAATTTACTTTCATCTGCTGAACAACCGCTGTTGGTGTTTCCATTTTTATGCCCCGCAATGAGCGTAAACGCGATTAAACGCGCTCACACAACTCACTGGTAGAGAAAAAGAACGCGATTTCACGCGCCGCTGATTCTTCTGAATCTGAACCATGTACCGCATTAGCGTCAATAGATTCAGCAAAGTCTGCACGAATAGTACCGGCAGCGGCGTCTTTTGGGTTAGGTGCGCCCATCAGCTCACGATTTTGCAATACTGCGCCCTCACCTTCCAGCACTTGTACAGTAACTGGACCAGAGGTCATGAAGTCAACCAAAGCAGGAAAAAAAGGACGGCCTTTATGCTCAGCATAAAATCCTTCCGCTTGCTCACGGCTCAAACGCAGCATTTTTGCAGCAACAATGCGCAGACCGGCTTTTTCAAAACGGCTGTAAATTTCGCCAATAACATTTTTGCTAACGGCATCAGGTTTAGCAATGGAAAGGGTGCGTTGAACGCCCATCGGTCTTTCTCCAAAAAAATAAAACAAAAACAATCCGAGCAATAGTTTTGCCCGTCACGAAAAATCGTCGAATTATACGCGCATTACCAGCAAATAGGTACGCGAGAGAGTCTAAGACAGCGAGTTCTGGTCGGTGTTTCGAGAAAGCGCCGACAAATACTCGCTTATTGCATTAGCGCGAGGAAATCCACGCGACTAAAAACTGGAAAAGAGTAAATTCAATCCTGCTCTTCTATCCACGCAGCCTGAATCGCTTCAAGAATCTTTTCTCCGCAACGCTTTGGATCATCATCAAAATCGTCCAAACCCATCACTTTGTCGCGCAAAGCGACAAAGCCAATATTCACCGGATCGGTATCCGGGAATTTATCGGCAAGTTCGATACCAATATCCAGTACATCCGTCCACTTCAGCCCCATTTCAATACACCTTACCTACTAAAGCCTAACGATTAATGACTCTCTGATACCATATTAATGGTATAGCGTGGCACTTCGACAACCAAATCTTCGTCACCGATAACGGCTTGACAACTCAGGCGAGAATCAGGTTCCAACCCCCATGCCTTATCTAACATATCTTCTTCAAGCTCATCGGCCTGATCTAAAGATTGAAAGCCCTCGCGAACAATTATATGGCAGGTAGTGCAGGCGCATGACTTCTCACACGCGTGCTCTATCGCTATGCCATTTGCCAACATGACGTCACATACCGTCTCACCTGACGCCGCGTCCAACACCTCACCCTCTGGACAAAGTGCTTCATGGGGTAATATTACAATGCGTGGCATTCAGACTTCCTTAAATGTCGTCGACTCGCCGACCGGCGAGCGCTTGGTTAATACTGGCATCCATACGGCGTTCGGCAAAGACTTCACTGCCCTTACCTACAATTTCTATGTGTTTAGCAATACTGGCGGCCGTGCCATTTTCTCGCTCCTGATGCAAGGCTTCCATTTTAGCCAGTAAGTCACTCTGCTCATCCTCGCTAAGCATTGCCTCACCATCTTTAAGCAAGGCCGCAGACAAGGCCTGCAACAAGGCCTCGGCCTCTACTTGTTGCTCGCGCAATGCCCTCGCCTCTTTATCCTCAACAGCAGAAGCCCATGACTGCTGCAGCATATCGGCTATATCGGTGTCACTCAGACCATAGGCTGGCTTCACTTCGATACGGCTTTCTGAACCGGTGCTTTCTTCACGAGCACTAACCCGCAAAAGGCCGTCAGCATCTACTTGAAACGTCACTTTGATTCGCGCCGCGCCCGCGACCATCGGCGGAATACCCTGCAATTCAAAACGCGCCAAGGAGCGGCAATCTTCAACCAATTCACGCTCGCCCTGCACCACATGTATCGTCATGCCGGTTTGGCCATCTTTGAATGTGGTAAATTCCTGGCCCATTGCCACTGGTATAGTGGTGTTGCGATGAATAACCTTTTCCGTCAGGCCACCCATGGTTTCTAGCCCCAAAGATAAAGGTATAACATCCAACAACAGCATTTCGTCGCCACTGCGATTACCCACCAGTTGATCGGCCTGTAAGGCCGCGCCTAGCGCAACGACTTTATCTGGGTCCAAATCGACTAGTGGCTCACGGCCAAACCACTCAGCCACCCGCTCGCGAACGCGGGGAACACGGGTTGAACCGCCCACCATAACAACATTATGAATGTCGTCACTGCGCAATTTGGCGTCACGCAAGGCCCGCTTACAGGCTCGAATCGCCTTATCAATTAAGGGATCAACCAAGTCATTAAATTGCTGCCGAGTGAGCTTTGAGCTAATGTCGCCCAAAGCCAGCTGCACTTCAGCTTGCTCTGACAGAGCCTCTTTGGCCTGCCGCGCAGCGGTTAGCAAGCTGCGCTGCTGAAACACATCCAAACTTGTGAGCTTATTTTCCGCCACAAACCACTGTGCCAGCGCATGATCAAAATCATCGCCGCCGAGGGCAGAATCGCCGCCGGTCGAAAGCACCTCAAACACCCCTTTAGTGAGTTGAAGTACAGAAACATCAAAGGTGCCGCCACCCAAGTCAAACACGACGATTGCAACTTCGTCCTGCTGATCAAGCCCGTAAGCAACGGCCGCTGCGGTAGGCTCATTTAACAGCCGCAAAACGTTTAATCCGGCAATTTTGGCGGCATCTTTTGTTGCCTGACGCTGAGCGTCATCAAAATAGGCGGGAACGGTAATGACTACCCCCGTTAGCTCGCCACCCAAGGTTTCTTCTGCGCGCTGACCTAGGGATTTCAAAATCTCTGCCGACACTTGCACCGGCGAAACATCGCCCGCCCGCGTGCGAATTTTGACCATATCCTGCCCTAAATCGAGCAGATCATAAGGCGACATTTTTACGCCGCTAACTTCAGACACATCTGCAAAAGAGCGCCCCATTAAACGCTTAATCGATAACAAGGTATTACGAGGATCACTACTCGCACTCGCCAAGGCTTTGTCACCCACTTCAACACAGGCTTCTTCACCATAGCGCACCACCGACGGCAACAAATGCACGCCATTAATATCCGCCAGCGTTTGCGCGCTACCATCTCGGACCGTCGCGACTAGCGAATTGGTGGTACCCAGATCAATTCCTACCGCCAACTTACGCTGGTGCGGCTCGGGGGTTTGTCCTGGTTCAGAAATTTGCATCAACATAAGCGGTGTTCAAGCTCCCGGCGACAACAATCACCTTTTCAATAATCGAGTAATTCACTTTCTTTTAATTCAGCTTCGCTACGCAGCTTTTCCAAAAACTGCAGCTTGGCGTAACTCGCCAACGCCTCGTCGAATTGCTTTTGTGTGTAGCTAGTAGAAAATATCGCTTTTTGCTTAGTAGCCGCCGCTTCCAAATCACGGTAAAACGCATCTAATGCCGCCTCAGGATCTTTCGCATCCTGCAATTCAGAAAGCTCTTCGCGAAGCTGCATCTGCTGCATTAAAAACTCAGGGTCTTGGAAAGTGGTAGACGACATATCACTGTCCACACCTGCCAATTTTAGCAAATACGCCGCACGACGGGTTGGTGAAATTAGAGTTTCATAGGCTTCGTTAATTTGTGACGAGTGCTGCACTGCACGCAGGTGCTCACGCTCACTCGCCCCAGCAAAACGGTCTGGATGAGCCTCGCGCTGAAGCTCTCTATAGCTGCGGGTTAAATCAGACTGACTGACTTCATAGCTCTGCGGCACAGCCAACAGAGCGAAGTAGTTTTCCCGAGGATTAAATTCTGACATAGCATTATGGCCGGCCGGCAGGGCCGCTAGACGGTGAAACTCTCGCCGCAGCCACATTCAGCCGACACATTGGGGTTATTAAATTTCAGGCCTTCGTTCAGCCCTTCTTTCACAAAGTCTAATTCGGTGCCGTCGAGATACACCATACTTTTAGGGTCGATATAGACCGACGCACCATCACGCTCAAAAACTTGATCTTCAGCCTGCGGCTCGTCGACAAACTCCAGCACATAAGCCATACCGGAGCAGCCTGAGGTGCGCACCCCGATACGAATACCTAGGCCGCGACCACGACCATCCAGCTGCCGCTTAATATGGCCTGCCGCTGAACTGCTTACTGAAATTGGCATCTATCCTCTCCCGCCGCGACTTAAGACGCGGCTTTTTTCTTGCGGTAATCTGATACCGCCGCTTTGATCGCATCTTCTGCTAGAACAGAGCAGTGAATCTTCACTGGTGGCAAGGCCAACTCTTGTGCAATCTCGGTGTTTTTGATGTGCTCAGCTTCTTCCAGCGTTTTGCCCTTTACCCACTCAGTGAGTAATGAACTAGACGCAATCGCCGAACCGCAACCGTAGGTTTTAAACTTGGCATCTTCAATAATGCCTTGCGCATTCACCTTGATTTGCAGACGCATTACGTCACCGCAAGCAGGCGCACCCACCATACCGGTACCAATTTCATCAGCGCTGTCGTCAAACTTACCGACGTTGCGTGGATTCTCGTAGTGATCGAGTACTTTTTCGCTATATGCCATGATGTCGTCCTCTCACGCTGAGTAGCTTAATGAGCCGCCCATTCAATACTGTCCAAATCTACGCCATCTTTGTACATATCCCACAAAGGTGACAATTCTCGTAATTTATCAACTGCTGCGCGAACTTGCGTAATGGCATAGTCCACTTCCTCTGGCGTTGTGAAGCGCCCGAAAGAAAAACGCAGTGAGCTGTGTGCTAATTCATCATTCAAACCAAGCGCACGTAATACATATGATGGCTCCAAACTGGCTGATGTACAGGCAGAACCTGAGGACACCGCCAAATCTTTCAAAGACATAATCAGGGATTCGCCTTCAACAAAGGCCAAGCTGACGTTCAAATTACCTGGCAGACGTTTTTCAATATCGCCGTTGATATGAACCTGCTCAATATCTTTTAAACCTTCCCAAAATTGATTGCGCAACGCCAGTGAATGATCTGCATCTTGCACCATTTCTTGACGGGCAATTTCACAGGCAGCACCCATTCCCACAATTTGGTGAGTGGGCAATGTGCCTGAACGCATACCGCGCTCATGGCCGCCACCGTGCATTTGCGCCTCTAAACGGATACGTGGCTTACGACGCACGTATAAGGCGCCAACCCCTTTAGGCCCGTACATTTTGTGAGCAGACATAGATAGCAAATCAACTTTCATTGCCTCCATATCGATAGTCACTTTACCCGCTGTCTGCGCCGCGTCTACGTGGAAAACCACGCCATTAGCACGACACACTTCACCGATACCGGCGATATCATTAATGGTACCGATCTCGTTATTGGCGTGCATGATGCTCACCACAACGGTATCTTCACGCAGGGCAGCAGCAATCGCTTCCGGTGTAATAAGCCCCTTGTCGGTTGGGTCTAGATACGTCACTTCAAAGCCTTCGCGCTCTAGTTGACGACAGGTGTCCAGCACCGCTTTGTGTTCGATTTTTGAGGTAATAACATGCTTACCTTTTTTGCTATAAAAGTGCGCAGCACCCTTAATGGCAAGGTTATTTGACTCAGTTGCACCAGAAGTCCAAACAATTTCACGAGGGTCGGCATTTAACAGATCTGCAACCTGACGGCGAGCATTCTCTACCGCTTCTTCTGCCTTCCAGCCGAATAAGTGAGATCGCGACGCCGGATTGCCAAACACACCCTCGGTGGTTAGACAGGCCATCATTTTCTCTGCAACCCGGGGATCAACCGGCGTTGTTGCGGAGTAATCCAAATAAATCGGCAACTGCATAATCTAATCTCCAAATTCTCGGCCGCAGCCAAGAAGTACACTAATCTACCGCAGTTAAAATAATTGACTGCGCATTACGCGCCTGCTGTATTTGGCGCGCTGATACATTTTGAACATCGCGTCGCTCAACCAAACTGGCCAAGCTGATATCGCTTAAAAAATGGTGAATCTGATCACTAAGGTCAGACCACAAATTGTGTGTCAAACAGGTTTGGCCGTCCTGACAGTCGCTTTTACCCGCACAGCCAGTGGCATCCACTCGCTCATCAACTGCGTCAATAATTTCAGCGACAAAAATAGTTTCGACTGGTCTACTGAGGCGATAACCACCACCAGGACCGCGAATACTACATACCAAATCTTTGCGTCGCAGCTTGGCAAACAACTGCTCTAGGTACGACAATGATATATCTTGCCGCCCCGACACATCAGCTAAACTAATGGGGCCGCGATCACCGTACAACGCCAAATCCAACATGGCTGTCACTGCGTAACGGCCTTTTGTCGTTAATCGCATAAGCTCACCTACGTTTTTCTACGGTTCAATTATGCAATAACCTAGCAAAACAGTCAACTTTATACCCGACGCTTTTAGTAGGATTTATGCAGCTTGCAACGGGGGATTATAGAGACTCGCTACCACTATCGCTATCTTTCACCTTCGCTTTACGCACCCAATACTGGGTAGACGTAAGAATGCCCCGCAGAATATTTACTTCCATCTCATCAAGCCGCGTGCGCTGATACAAACGCCGCAATCGAGTCATGAGCTTTTTAGGTGCCTCCGGGCGCAAAAAATTAATATCACGCAAGGTTTCTTCTAAATGCACCAAATACCGCTCAAGCTCATCCGCACCAGCCACAGGCACATCCCAATCGGCCATATCATTGCTACTCAAATCGTCGCTGAGATTTGCCATACGCAACTCGTAGCTCAACACCTGCACCGCCATCGCAATGTTTAACGAACTGTAGTCAGGGTTAGCAGGAATATGCACATGTAAGTTGCAGCGCTGTAACTCTTCATTGGTTAAGCCGCGATCTTCTCGACCAAATACCACCGCCACCTTGTGATTTGCCTCAGCTTCTTTATACGCGCGCTCCATACAATTGCGCGGGTCAAGCAAAGGCCATGGCACCGTTCGCTCACGCGCGCTGGTACCAATAACCAGCTGGCAACCGGCGATAGCGTCAGCCAAGGTATCGCAGACAATTGCGGAATCGAGCACATCACCTGCACTGGCCGCACGCCAGGTCGCTTCGTCATGAGGGTATTTTTGAGGCTCAACCAAATACAACTGCGACAGGCACATATTTTTCATGGCCCGCGCCACCGCACCAATATTCCCCGGATGCGAGGTATTAACCAGCACAATACGGATATTGTCTAAAGGACTGATGGATGCACTCTGCGGATTTGTCTGCTGCGAACTCATAATCACGGCTCTTTTTAGGAGCCGCGCATTCTACCAGAAGCTATCGATCAGGTCAGCGGCTCAATCTGCCATTGCAAACTTAGGCCTGACTCACCCGCACGCGCACTAAAACCCTCACAAATTGCCATATCAGCAATGGCCGCCAACTCATCGTCACAATATATCAACGGCAAGCAGTCACGCTCCCAGGGCGGAACCCCCCACTCCTGCAGCAGTTTTTTCAAAGACTTACTTTGCTTATGCCCTGTAAGACGGCATCGCTCGCCACCCCGTCGAAAGCGTATAGTCATGCTTCCACGCGGCACAAACTCACCACCACCTAAGCTGCTAAGCCGACCAAGCCCTTGAATCAAACAGTCACCACGCCCATCCCAAGACTGCACCAAATCAGCATCAAATACGCGAGTCCCACCGGTCGGTTCACAGTACAACAAGCCTCGATACGCCCTTAACGTAAGACCAGTGCGCAATTGAAACACCGCCTGACCATCATCACGAACATTCAAAAACTGATTAATAATCTCTTGGGTTTGCACTTTATCTAACCGTAGATCAGCTCGGACAAAAACGAAATGCCGCAGCACCGCCCGCTGTCGCACAGGGATTAAATTCGCCAAACCAACAAGATCTAGCGCGCCGCAAATATCGGTAAGCGCACTTACATCGGCATTCAGATATGCATCTAGCAACTGCGCGGCTTCTGCCTGCAATTCAGCGGCACTGCTTATGCTTTCGCGATAGCTTGGCCACTGCTCGGCCAATACCGGCGTAACACGATGACGAAGAAAGTTACGCCGATAATGTGGATCTTTGTTACTGGGATCTTCAATCCACTCAAGACCTTGCGCATTCGCATAAGATTCCAGCACTGAGCGCGAGACTTCCAGCAAAGGTCGAAACAATAACCCGCACCCCAATGGCCGCGTGACTGGCATTGCCGCCAAGCCTGCAACACCAGCGCCGCGCAATAGCCGCAGCAAAAATGTTTCGGCTTGGTCGTCTTGGTGATGGGCGAACAACACCACGTCACCATCACCCACCACGCCTTCAAACACCTGATATCGCGCCGCTCTAGCGAGACTTTCGGTACCTTGTCGGCGCCCTTGAATATCTACGGTATGAATTTGAATGGGAATAACGTATTCGTCGCAGCGACGCAGGCATTGCTGCGCCCAAGCTGCGGAATCTAGCTGTAATTGATGATTAATATGGATGGCGCGCAATTCAGGAAATAGCTCGCCGTTGCGCAGCGCGCACTGCTGCAAACGCCAAACAAGATCAAGTAATACGTGGGAGTCTAATCCGCCGCTATAGGCGATATACCAACGCTGACACCCTAAATAGGGTGTCAGCGTGTTTGTAACATGGGACAGCAGTTCGGTCATAGCAAGCTCCGCGCCCCACACTAAGATGGAGAGGCCTAGCTAACGCCGTAAGACATGAGACGATCATAGCGCGTGTTCAGCAATTCTTTCTCTGACAAGCCCTGTAAACGTGTAATTTGCGCAGCGATATGGTCGCGCACGCGAGCCGCACTTAAATCAATATCTCTGTGCGCCCCGCCCCGTGGTTCAGGAATAGTCGCATCGACAATACCAAGCTCTTCAAGCACAGTTGAGGTCAAGCCCATCGCCTCTGCCGCATCGGGCGCGAACTCAGAACTCTTCCAAATAATATTGGCACAACCTTCTGGCGAAATAACGAAGTAGGTTGAATATTGCAACATCGCAATATGGTCACCAACACCAATACCGAGCGCACCACCAGAACTACCCTCACCAATCACAACACAGACGATAGGGGTTTTTAACCGCGACATTACCGCAAGATTCTGAGCGATGGCTTCGCTGATACCGCGCTCTTCGCTATCAATACCGGGGTACGCGCCAGGCGTATCAATTAAGGTCACAATCGGCAAATGATAGCGCTCAGCCAATTCCATCAGACGCAGTGCTTTACGATATCCTTCGGGCTTGGGCATACCAAAGTTGCGCTTCACTTTCTCGGTAACGCCGCGGCCCTTTTCCTGACCAATGACCATTACCGGCATACCATTTAGCTTGCCAATACCCGCAACTATCGCGGCATCATCACCAAAGTGGCGATCACCATGCAACTCATCAAAGTCCGTGAAAATACGGCGAATGTAATCAAGCGTATATGGCCGCATGGGATGCCTAGCAATCTTAACGACGTTCCAGGGCGTTAGATTTGAAAAAATCTTCTCCGTCAGCTTGCTACTTTTTTCCCGCAGCTTAGTGATCTCTTCATTGATATTGAGATCGTTGTCGCTTCCGACAAGCTGCAGCTCTTCGATTTTGGCTTCCAGCTCGGCAATAGGTTGTTCAAAATCAAGATAATTCGGATTCATTGCTCTGTATTATTCGCTCGTTGTTTCCGGACATGCCCACATTTCACACTAGTAAATGGGCCCATTCATGGCGTTGATTATACGTTAATCGTAATTGATCACCACGTTATTTGCGCCACACTCGTCACGTAATCGCAGTAATAACTCATCGTTTGGCAGGATTCGCCAATTGTCACCTAGCCGAATGCGCGCTGCGCCCTCAGCCCGCTGATAATGAATTACCACTGGGCAACGACCGCCTTTAGCCACAGTTAGTGCGCCTTTCAGACGATCTAGGCCGTCATTTTCTAGTGTGCTAGAAGAGACCGAAACCTGCAATTCTTTGGCGCTCTGATCTCTTGCTTCGGCGATGCTTTTCACCGCTTTAACCCGCATTTTTTTGCCGCCACTATATTCGTCATTGCTGCAAATACCCTCAACAACAATCACAGTATCTTTAATCAGCTTCTCGCGACACTCGTCGTAGGCATCACTAAACAAGGCAACTTCAATGCGAGCACTGCGGTCGTCCAGCAACACAAAGGCCATAGTATCGCCGCGTTTATTCTTCATAGTGCGCATACTCATTACTAGACCAGCAATGGTTTGCGGGTGTTTTTCTGGGTTCAGATCAACGATTTTCTTAGGCACAAAACGACGCAACTCCGACTCGTAATCGTCGATGGGGTGACCGGTGACATATAGCCCCAACGTTTCCTTTTCACCCAGCAAGCGCTCTTTACTCGTCCAGCGGCGCACATTTTGAAACGGCGCATACACATCGCGACTAACAACCGCCAATGTTTCGCCAAACAAATCCGTCATACCACTTTCAGTATTCTTGGCCGATTGCTCCGCGCCCTGAACCGCCTCGGACATTGCCGCCATCAGAATCGCGCGGTCTTCGCCCCAATCATCAAACGCACCCGAGCGAATAAGCGCCTCTAATGCCCGCTTATTCACTTTTCGCGGATCGGTACGTTCGCAAAATTCAAATAAGTTTACAAATGGGCCACCCGCGTTACGCGCAGCAATAATATTTTCAACTGGGCCCTCACCCAAACCTTTAATGGCGCCTAAGCCGTAAACGATCTGACCGCGATCATTTACAGTGAACATATACTCCCCTTCATTTACCGAAGGCAATTTATAGTCCAGTTTCATGTCCCGACATTCTTCAATGAAGATAACGATTTTGTCGGTATTGTCCAGTTCTGAACTCATTACCGCCGCCATAAAGGGCGCCGGATAATGAGTTTTTAGCCACGCAGTTTGATAGGAAACGAGTGCATAAGCCGCCGAATGCGACTTGTTAAACCCGTACCCCGCAAACTTTTCCATCAAGTCGAAGATATTAGACGCCAGGTCTTCTGCAAAGCCTTTTTCTACCGCACCGGCTTGAAACAAGACCCGCTGCTTCTCCATTTCTTCGGGCTTTTTCTTACCCATGGCGCGACGTAATAAATCCGCGCCGCCAAGAGTGTAGCCGCCCATTTCCTGCGCGATCTGCATTACCTGTTCTTGGTACAAAATAATACCGTAGGTCGGTCCTAGCACCGGTTTCAAACAATCGTGTTGATATTGCGGATGAGGATAGGCCAGCTCGGCACGCCCGTGCTTACGGTTTATAAAATCGTCAACCATGCCCGACTGCAATGGTCCCGGACGAAACAGTGCCACCAGTGCAATAATATCTTCGAAACAATCCGGTAGTAGACGCTTTATCAGGTCTTTCATGCCGCGAGATTCTAACTGGAATACCGCCGTGGTTTCCGCACGTTTGAGCAGCTCAAAGGTCGGCCTATCCTGTAAGGGAATGGCCATAATATCCAATGGCGGCTCATCTAATTTGGCGCGCTGCGCATTGACAATTTTAAGCGCCCAATCAATGATCGTTAAGGTGCGCAGCCCCAAAAAGTCGAATTTAACAAGGCCCGCGTCTTCGACATCACTCTTATCAAACTGGGTTACCAGTCCACCGCCAGTGTCATCACAATAAAGCGGCGCAAAATCCGTTAATTTTGATGGCGCGATAACCACACCACCCGCGTGCTTACCTACACCGCGCACCACGCCTTCTAACTGTACGGCCATGTCCCAAATTTCTTGGGCAGCTTCGTCATTCACCAAAAATTCACGCAGCACTTCTTCTTGCTCATGAGCCTTGGCTAGCGTCATTCCCACTTCAAAGGGAATCATTTTTGAAAGTTTATCGGCAAGACCGTAGGCCTTACCCTGTACGCGGGCAACATCCCGCACCACCGCTTTAGCTGCCATGGTGCCAAAGGTAATAATTTGACTCACCGCGTCGCGACCGTAATTGTCGGCAACGTAGTTAATAACGCGGTCACGACCATCCATACAGAAGTCGACATCGAAATCGGGCATCGATACCCGCTCTGGATTCAAAAAACGCTCGAACAGCAAGTCGTACTGAATAGGATCAAGATCGGTAATTTTTAACGCGTAGGCAACTAGCGATCCCGCACCCGAACCCCGCCCGGGACCAACGGGAATATCATGATCTTTGGCCCACTGAATGAAGTCCATCACGATCAAGAAGTAACCGGGAAATCCCATTTGCAAAATAACGTTTAGCTCAAAATCTAAGCGGTCTCGATATTCTTTTTGGTGATCTGCAAATTCCGGCGCATTACTATCAAAAAGAAAATCTAAACGTTCATCCAAGCCTGTGTGGCAGAGCTCACGGAAAAAGCTCTCTTGGGTTAAACCCTCTGGAATTGGGTATTCGGGAAGATAATAGGTGCCGAGCTGTATCGTTAAATTACAACGTTTGGCGATTTCAACACTATTCTGTAGCGCTTCAGGAATATCGGCAAACAGCGCCTGCATTTCTTCTGCGCTGCGCAGATACTGCTGCTCGCTATAATTTCGCGGCCGCCGCGGATCATCGAGCACGCGACCATCGCGAATACAAACCCGCGCTTCGTGGGCATCAAACTCATCAGAATCTAAAAACCGGACATCATTGGTTGCCACCACAGGGCAAGCTGCTTGCTCCGCCAACGCAACCGCAGCATGTAAGTATTCATCTTCGTATTGGCGACCGGTACGTTGCAACTCAATATAAAATCGATCAGGAAAAACACCAAGCCAACGGGCGAGACTTGTCGCAGCGACATCGGCTTTACCACCCAAAAGCAATTGGCCCACGTCACCTTCACGCCCACCAGACAGCGCAATAAGCCCTTCGCTGGCCTCTTCCACCCAGCTGCGTTTAACATAGGCTCGGCCCAAATACTGACCTTCCAAATAGGCGCGGGACATCAACTCGGTAAGATTGCGATAACCAGTTTGGTTTTGCGCCAACAAACATAGAACACTGGTTTGATCAGGATCGTCGTCATCGCGAACCAATAAATCACTACCAAAAATCGGCTTAATGCCGGCGCCCGTTGCCGCTTTTTGAAATTTAATTAAGGCGTAAAAATTATTAAGATCCGTTAGTGCAACGGCTGGCATATTCAGGCCGGCAACGCGCTTTGCTAATGCCTTTACACGCACCAAGCCATCGACAATCGAATACTCAGAATGCACACGCAAATGAACAAATTGATCTGAAATCATTGCTCCGCCTCTAAAATCGCCCGAACGGGAGCATAACTACGCCGATGAATTGGCGTAACACCCAGCAGTTTTAAAGCCTCTAGATGCACCTTGGTTGGGTAACCTTTATGACCGGCCATACCGTAGCCGGGATAGGTCGCGTCCATTTCGGCCATTTCACGATCACGAGTAACCTTGGCTAAAATCGATGCCGCAGCTATCGCCGGCACTCGGCTATCGCCTTTAACGACAGCTTGCGCGCGATAAGGCCAGTTCGGCACTTTATTACCGTCCACCAACACAAACTCAGGCTGTACCCCTAAGCCAGCCACCGCACGATGCATCGCTAACAAACTTGCCTGCAAAATATTTATTTCGTCGATTTCTGCCACCGACGCTCTTGCGATACAAAAACTCAGCGCCTTTTCTTTTATTTCAATATACAGCGCTTCGCGACGCTTTTCGCTCAGCTTTTTAGAATCGTTTAAACCAACAATGGGCTTATCCGGATCAAGAATAACCGCCGCGGTTACCACATCCCCACATAGGGGGCCACGACCCACTTCATCAACACCGGCCGTTAAAACGGGAACATCAAACTCGGCAAATAGGTCGTCGATCTTAGACATTCGGCACTCCGGCACACTGCAATACAACGTCGGCAGCTCGTTCGCTCGCTCCGCGGGCGAGCTGACGATGAATAGTCTGGAATTCGGCGATTAAGGTTTCGCGGTGATTAGCGTTATTTAACTGCTCTAATAATAGTGGCCCAATGACCTCTGCACACACTTCGTCTTGTAGTAGCTCTGGCACCAATGCCCGTTGCGCCAACAAATTAGGTAACGAGAAGAACGGCGTTTTCACTAGACGGGAAAATAACTTGTACGACCATTTACCAAAGCGATACGCAACGACCATCGGCCGCTGAAGTAACAGCGCTTCTAAACTGGTGGTTCCGGAAGCCATTAAAACAACATCCGATGCCGCCATCACAGTGCGCGACTTGCCGAGCACCACTCTTACTGGCAAATCCCGTGATAATGCGGCTACAGCCTGCAAAATTTGTTGCTTGCGTTCGGTATTAGCCGCAGGAATTAAAAATTCGATATTGGGTTGCGCACGCCGCAACCACTGTGCGGTATTTAAAAAAGGCTCAATAAGTTGGGCAACTTCGCCGCCCCGACTACCTGGCAAGATTGCCAGCACCGGGTGACCGCCCTCAACATCAAGCTCTGCCCTAGCCGTAGCACGTTGGTCCACCATTGAAATTTGATCTGCCAAGGGGTGGCCAACACAGGTCACTGGAACGCCGTGTTCTTGATAAAAATGTTCTTCAAAGGGAAATAAAGTCAGCATGTGATCAACCGCTTTTGCGATCTTTTTCACTCGGCCCTGTCGCCACGCCCACACCGAAGGACTGACATAGTGCAGCGTTTTAATGCCTCGCTCACGCAAATAAAGCTCAATATTTAAATTGAAATCCGGCGAGTCGATACCGATAACAATAGCGGGCTGCCAACTTAAAAAATGGGATTTTAATAGGCGTCGCAAACGCAATAACTCTGGCAGACGCTTCAGCGGCTCAACAATCCCCATAACCGATAAGCGATCTATATCACATAGGCTACGACAGCCTTGCTCTATCATTAAGGGGCCACCAACACCTTCGAATACGGCATCAGGATAACGTTGCTTAATGGCGCGAATTAAATCAGCGCCCAAAATATCACCGGAGGCTTCTCCGGCGATAATACCGATTCGCATTGCAGTCATAAAATTGCCATTTGTCGCGGCCGAAAGGCGCGAATTAACGCACAATACCGCGTTGAGATTGTGTCAATGAATCCACTAATAACTGTACCGCAGGAAACTCAGCCGCGATTGGCGCCAAAGCCACCAAGGCTTCTTCCACCGTATTATTCTGACGATAAATAATTTTATAGCCGCGGCGAATTGCAGCGATGCTCTCTGCACTAAAACCTCGGCGTTTCAAGCCTTCAACATTAATGGTTTTTGCTTCAGCCGGCATACCGCTCACAGTGACATAAGCGGGAACATCTTTACTAATACCACAGCCAAAACCAGCGAAACTATGAGCGCCAATATGACAAAACTGATGGACCAAAGTGAATCCGCTCAAAATTGCCCAGTCACCGACAATAACGTGTCCCGCCAACGACGCGTTATTCACCAGTATACAATTGCTACCAATGACCGAGTCGTGGCCTACATGAACATAGGCCATCAATAAATTCTTATCGCCAATAATAGTTTGGCCACGGTCTTGAACGGTGCCGCGATGTATTGTCACGCCTTCGCGAATAACATTGTCATCGCCAATAATAAGCTCTGTCGGCTCACCCTTGTATTTTAAATCTGGGGTATCATCACCTACAGTCGAAAACTGATAAATACGATTATTTTTACCAATTTTACTTGGCCCCATTATCACTACATGGGAGCGAATATCAGAACCGTCTCCGATTTCGACATTCGCGCCAACCATAGTCCAAGGACCAATTTTTACGTTAGCGCCAATCACCGCACTCGGATCTATAATTGCGCGTGGATCGACACTTGCCGAAGGATGGATATTATCTGTCACTATGAACGCTGCCGATCAATACACAAAATAGTTGCTGAACACGCCAGCTTATCTTCAACAAAGGCTTGGCAATCAAATTTCCACAAACCTTTTTTGTCTGACACGTATTGCGCCTTTAAGATCAACTGATCACCTGGTACCACTTGGCGCTTAAAGCGTGCCCTATCGACACCAGCAAACATATAAATCGAACCTTCAGAAGGCTTTTTATCTAAGGTTTTAAAACCCAAAATACCTGCCGCTTGAGCCATTGCTTCAATAATTAAAACACCAGGCATAATCGGTAAACCTGGGAAATGGCCATTAAAATGATTTTCGTTTCCGGTGACATTTTTAATCGCCACAATGGATTCACCTAAGGTCAATTCCAATACCCGATCAACTAACAAAAACGGATAGCGTTGCGGCAAGTATTCCTTTATTTCATTAATGTCCATCAACATGGCTCAGCCTTCACCCTTATCTCTAATCTTTAATTGCTTTTCTAATTGCGCGACTCGTCGGTAGAGCTCATCGAGCTTACTAAAGCGCGCAGCATTTTTTCGCCACACTGCGGACTCTGTTACGCCGAAGACGCCGGAATAAGACCCCGGCTGTATAATTGACTTAGTAACCAAACAGCGTGCAGTAATGTGTACATTATCCGCAATTGTAATATGCCCAACCACCCCAACGTTACCCGCCAGAGTACAATTTTTACCAATAACTGCGCTTCCCGCGACCTGACAGCAACCTGCCATTGCAGTGCCATCACCAATAATCACGTTGTGGGCAATCATTGTCTGATCATCAAGAATCACGTCATTACCGATCACGGTATTCTCTAAAGCGCCACGATCAATACAAGAATTAGCGCCTATCTCTACTCGGCGGCCAATTTGCACACCACCAAGCTGATGAATTTTCTCCCAGCCATTCGGGCCCGGCGCAAACCCAAAGCCGTCACCACCAATCACAACACCGGAGTGCACAATACATTCATCACCAATACTGACCCCGTGATAGATCGTTACATTGGCGTGGATATAGCAATATTTACCAATACGACTACCACGACCAATCACTACTCCAGGAGCAATAGTTGCTCCTTCTGCAATTTCAACATCGCCCTCAATAACGCAGTTAGCGCCAATAGAAACCGAATTGTGGACATTTTCAGCAACGACAACCGCACTGGGATGCACACCAGCACGTGGTTTTGTAAAAGGATCAAATAAGGCACTTGCACGGGCGTACATTAAATAAGGATTAGCCGATAACAAACAATTACCGGCAAAGTCCGTCGCAAGGTCAGGGTGAAGAATAACAGCACCAGCTGTGGTGCTTTGCAACACTGATTTAAACTTAGCATTCGACAAAAAACTTAACTGCTCCGGACCCGCCGCCCCTAGCGGCGCGATACCCTCAAGCTGTGTATCGGGCTGCCCCCTGAACTCAAGTTCAAGGGCAGCCGCGAGCTCAGCAAGGCTGAAAGTTTTTTGTCCGGACATTACTTCGCTTGATTCAGCTTATCTGCCACTTTTGCGGTAATATCAAAACTGCTGTCTGCATGAAGAACTTGCTTGCGCGGCAACAACAAGCCGATGTTTTCTGCTTTGATAAGGTCTGGCAGAATTTTCTGCAATTTTGGTCCAAGCTCTTGAAGAATAGACTGCGCTTCTTGTTGATTAGCACCTTCAATTTTACGTGCTAAATGCTCACCGTCTTCACGAGCAGTATCAATTTTATTTTTAGTTGCCTGGCGCTGCTCCGCACTCAAAATATCAAAATCGCGCTGGAATTGTTCAACTTGCTTATCGTAATTTTTTTTCAAGGTCTCAAGTTCAGCAACATTTTTTTTGTACTCAGCTTGATTACGCATAGTGGTTAAACGCTTTTTTGCTATGTCGGTATTCAATACGGCGGCTTCAACATCGAACACGGCAATTCGCCCTTCGGCTACAGCACCGCAAGCCCACAATACCATTACTGCCGCCGCGATCAATTTTGTAAACTTCATATACAACTCCTGATGATGATTATTGTGCTACTAAATTAAGGTATCAAAAAACAACTTAGAAACTACGCCCCAATGAGAACTGGAATATTTCAGTTTCATCAATTTTTTCGGGATTCAACGCTCGACCCAAACTGAACGTGAGTGGACCAAAACCAGTTATCCACGTTACGCCAACACCCGCAGACAACCGTAAACCAGAAAGGTCTGGAGTTGAGCAGTTAACCTGGGTAGCGCCACATTGAGTGCTAAATACATTACCCGCGTCAAAAAACAAACCGCTGCGCACAGACCGTTGATCTTTCACAAAGGGCAGCGGGAACAGCAGTTCCATACTACCTTCAACTAAAACATTGCCGCCAAATGGATCGGGGTCGCGACTAAACGAACTAGCGCTATCTACCACCAACAAACCGGTTGCGGGATCGATGACATACGCACCTTGAGCGGAAAGAGCCAAGGCATTACCGGATGAATCAATGGCGGTAGCCGCCTGGCTAATTCGGTAAATATCGGCAACAGAACTACGTGGACCTAGCGTATTACTCTTATAGCCCCGTACTGACCCAAATCCACCCGCATAAAAGTTTTCATAGAACGGCAGGTTTTCAAGCTTACCGTAGCCATCTCCATAACCTAATTCAGTTCTGAATCTCAGGGTGAAGCTATTGGAAATAGGAACGTAAATCTGGCCTTCGTAGCCTAGTTTGAAATATTCCAGATCTGAACCCGGCACTGCCACTTCCAAGGACAACGATTGCGCCGCACCACGAGTCGCTAGCAAGCCACGGTTCAAGGTTGACTGGCGCCAAGAAATACCGGCGGTAAAGTTATTAAACTCATCGCCATACTTGTCTAGGAAGCCTTCTTCACCACTATCGGTCAAGGCACTTGCAGGTAAATTATTAATATCCTCAAGAACTTCCGCAACAGTGTAGGTGCCTGTTACCGGATCGCGCTGACTAACGAAATAGTTATCAATAATATCCAATATGCGCGGACTGCTCTTAATCTCTTTTACCGCGCTGA
This sequence comes from Zhongshania sp., assembly GCA_018066965.1. Lineage (GTDB taxonomy): Bacteria > Pseudomonadota > Gammaproteobacteria > Pseudomonadales > Spongiibacteraceae > Spongiibacter. Next base: position 56,093 of record JAGPVP010000019.1, read on the forward strand.
CACCGGCATCAATCGTCGTCCGGTTAAAACCAAGATCAAAACCAAGACGCTCAGTTTCAGAAATCGGGTAGCCGAAATTAACGCTAGTACCGTAGGTGTCCGAGGTATAACTGGCGACGTTAATTTCTTCGTAATCTGTGGTGCGATAGAAAACTGAGAAACCACGACTCACACCGTCTTCAGTAAAGTAAGGGTCGGTATAACTAAAGTTAGCACTGGTCGCAAAATCACTGCGAGACACACCAAAGCCAACTTGTTTACCCGTACCAAAAAAATTGTTCTGCTGAATATTTGCACTTAACAGCAAACCGCTGTCCTGAGAGAAACCAACGCTGGCACCCAAGCTACCAGAACTTTGCTCTTCAACGTTATAGCGCAGGTCAATAAGATCGTCTGTACCCGGCACCTCTAGCGTTTCGACTTTGGCTTCTTTAAAGTAGCCAAGGCGCTCCAAACGAATTCGAGATAATTCGATTTTATCTGCTGACGCTGGCGCGCTTTCAATTTGGCGCATTTCGCGACGCAATACTTCATCTGATGTTCTCGCATTACCCTCAAAATCAATCCGTCTCACATAGGTACGCTTACCCGGATCAATAAAGAATTTAATATCAACGGTTTTCTCTTCTTCGTTACGCTCTGGAATACCGCGAACCTTGGCAAAGTTATAACCTTCATTGCCTAAGCGTTTGGTTAAGAATTCTTCGGTACTGGTAACCAATGCTTGCGAGAAAACTTGGTCTTTTTGTACCAGAACAAAACGCTTTAAGTCTTCTTCTGGCAATACCAAGTCACCGGACAATTCCGCACCGCTAACTGTGTATTTATCGCCTTCAAGCACGTTCACGGTAATGTAAACAGATTGACGATTCGGGCTAATAGCGACTTGAACGGAGTCCGCGTTAAAAAGTAGGTAGCCGCGATCTAGGTAATAGGAATTTAATTTCTCCAAATCACCTTTTAATTTTTCCCGCGAATATTTATTACTACTACTAAAGAAGGAAAAGAGGCCGCCAGTTTTTAATTCAAACAAGTCCAGCAGTGTATCGTCGTCATAAACCGTGTTGCCAACAATGTTGATGTGTTCAATAGTGGCATTGCTACCTTCATCGATATTGATGCTAATTGATACGCGATTGCGCGGCTCCGCCACAACATCGGTTTCTATACTCGCGTCATAACGCCCCTGCGATACATACTGCCGAGTCAATTCCATCTTCATGCCATCTAGCGTCGACCGTTTGAACACTTGGCCTTCTGCTAGGCCGGCATTTTTCAAACCATCCAACAGCGCCTCAGTAGCAAGCGCTTTGTTACCCTCTAGATTAATAGCGCTGATCGCTGGACGCTCAACCACCCGCACCACAAGGACATCGCCATCCATACCAATCTGGATGTCGTCAAAGTTTCCCGTACCAAACAAGGCTCTGGACGCATTGGCCACGGTACGGCTACTCACCTGATCACCAATACTTATCGGCAGGGCAGAAAACACCGTCTCGGACGATATCCTCTGCAGACCTTCTATCCGAACATCTGAAATCGGCAGTGAATTTTGGGCCACAGCGAGTAAACTCACTGACCACAGAATAAAACTAAGTGCTAAAAAGCGTTTCATCAACAGCTAAAAACCAAGGCTCTGGGCCGACGCCAAACGAAACTGACGCTGCCACTGTGTAAGATTAAAAGCATTGCATTATCTTAGAGACTAAAGGCGCAACACATCGTTATATAAAGCAAAAACCATCACAAATACTACTAACACCAAGCCCAGCTGATTAGCCCAGACTTGTACTTGTTCTGCCACCGGCTTACCCGTCAGCCACTCTACCAAAGCGTAAACTATATGCCCGCCGTCCAAGACCGGAACCGGCAACAAGTTTAAAACGGCAAGGCTAATACTCAGCAAGGCTAAAAATGTCAGCCATGCAAAAAATCCGTACTGCACTGAAGAGCTCGCCACTTTAGCAATGGTTATCGGCCCACTCAAGTTTTTCGGCGATAACAGCCCCATCAACATCTTTTTTATTGATGACAGCGTAAACGCGCTCATTTTCCACGTTTTGTCAACTGCTGCAACGGCAGCACCAACAACGCCATATTCCATCGTTCGCTGCATGGCTTCGGGCCAAGAAGGCATTGCCACTCCTACACCCACATAGCCGTGAGCCTGTAATTCCTCATCCAGCTTGCGCTCAGGAGTAATTGTCAGGCTTACGCGCTGATTATCGCGCTCAACAACAACTGACACGGCCTCTTCTGGCTTTTGGCGAACATACTCTACCCATTCCTGCCAAGAGCTTACAGCCTGACCGTCAGCTTCGACGACTAAATCCCCAGTGCGCATTCCACCACGTTCCGCAGGGCTTTCTGCCACAACGGTTTCTATTCGGGGCACGACCTCGGGCACAAATAAGGTAACGCCAAATTCACGCACCGGGTTTGGCTCTTCTACATCATGCATCCAGTCGGTAAGTGTCACCACGTTCTCAGTGACAAGGTCTGAATCTGGCGAGCGCATATTGAGATGTACTTCGCCGTCTTCACCAATACGATTCAACAGCTGTAACTGCAGGGCTTCCCATGTCGGCGTGGCTTCACCATCCACCGACAGAAACTCTTGCCCAGCCACGATTCCGGCCTGCTCAGCCAAAGAACCAGGCTCCACCTTAGCCACAATAGGCGCAACACCATTAACGCCATTCAAAAAGACAAGCCAATAGACAAAAATAGCCAAGATAAAATTCGCCAACGGTCCAGCCGCCGCGATGGCAATACGAGCACGAGGTGACGCGCGATTAAAAGTTTGACCAAGCATGTCGTCGGGAACTGGCCCCTCACGCTCGTCCAACATTTTCACGTAACCACCCAGCGGAATACCAGCGACCACATACTCTGTACCACTGCGGTCAGACCACGACAGTAGCGGCTTACCAAAACCAATTGAAAATCGTAAAACTTTGACGCCACAGCGCCGCGCAACCCAAAAATGGCCGAATTCGTGCACCGCGACCAAAATACCCAAGGTCAGCAGCGTCACTAAAATAGTTTGCAGTATATCCAGCAAAGTTTTCGCCCTATCGCGCTAAGTGATCTCAAAATTTAAGATCACTATCAAGTCTCTATTATCAGTTAAGCCAATGTTTTCTTTGCAATAATTTCAATCGCGCAGACACGAGATTCATTATCCGCATGTTGGACATCCACGAGTGATTGCGGTTCAACAATTTCCACCTGCGCCATAACCTGCTCTATGACTAATGCAATGCTAGCAAAATCCAAGCGACCATCTAGAAAAGCCTCAACCGCTATTTCGTTCGCCGCATTTAACACCGCAGGCGCTGTCCCACCCCGTACCGCAGCGTCACGCGCCAATCGCAAGCACGGAAAGCGCAGCTCATCTGGAGCCTCAAAATCTAGCCGCCCTTGCGCGATAATGTCCAGACTCCCAACACCCGACACAATCCGCTCCGGCCAAGCTAAGGCATGAGCAATCGGCGTACGCATATCGGGGTTACCGAGCTGCGCTAATATCGAGCCGTCAATATACTCAACCATGGAGTGAATAACACTCTGAGGATGCACAATTATGTCAATATTCGACGCATCGGTATGGAACAACCAACACGCCTCAATCAATTCAAGCCCTTTATTCATCATAGTGGCAGAATCAACCGAAATTTTACGTCCCATCGACCAATTAGGGTGCGCGCAGGCTTGGTCCGGCGTCACGTTCACCAAGTCCGCCAGTGGCGTGGTGCGAAAAGGGCCACCCGAACCCGTCAATAAAATCCGCTGAACACCTTTTGAAAACGGGATTACCTGACTATCTGACTGGCTCTGCATCGGCAGGCATTGAAAGATTGCATTATGCTCGCTGTCTATTGGCAATAAAGTCGCGCCATGCCGCACGACTGCATCCATAAACAGCGGCCCAGCCATGACAAGAGCTTCTTTATTTGCCAGTAAGACCTTCTTCCCCGCTTCAACGGCAGCCATAGTGGGTAGTAAGCCGGCCGCACCCACTATCGCAGCCATCGTGACATCAGCCTCGCGTGCAACCGTACATAAACCCTCTTCCCCACTGAGTACCGTAGTATTCAGTCCTGCCAATTCAAGCCTGCTGGCAAATTCAGCTACCAAGCTTGCATCAGCCAACACCGCGTAACGGGGGCTGAAGGTTTCAACCTGATTAAATAACACATCTAAACTGCGATTAGCGGTTAATGCGTAAACACTATAACGCTCTGGGTGGCGCGCGAGCACATCCAGCGTACTAACACCAACAGAACCGGTAGATCCCAGTACGGTAACCGACTGCATTACACCCATCCCGCGGCCATCAAGCCCAGCGCAAACACGGGCGCAGCAGCGGTAATACTGTCTATACGATCCATAATTCCGCCGTGGCCGGGTAATAACTGACCACTGTCTTTTATTCCGCGATGACGCTTAACCATGCTTTCCAACAAATCGCCCAACACCGACGCCAGCACCGTAATAGTCACCAGACAAAGTAGCGGCAATAAACCAATGGGAATTGCAGCTGGCGACATTTTCCCCAGTGCCACCCACAATATGGTCACTAATAAGGTGCTAGAAGCCAAACCACCCCAAAACCCCGCCCATGATTTTCCTGGGCTCACCGCCGGTGCAAGCTTAGCTTTACCAAATGCGCGCCCAACAAAATAAGCACCAATATCAGCAGATGCGACCAAAGCAATCACCAGTAAAATCAACCAAACACCGCCATCTAAACTTCTTAAATAGCACAAGGCTAACCACGCCGGGGCCAATACCAGCAAGCCCATAAAGCCCCTCATCCAGCGCGAACCCCACAAACCGGCACTTAAGGGATAAGACTTTACCCACAGCAAGGCGATGGCCCACCAAAGGCTGGCCGCAATAACAATCTCTTTTACTTCAGCCTGGTTTACGGTCGAAAATAAGGTCGTTTTCCACGCCGCGGCAGCCATTAATGCGCCACAAACAAAAACATAGGCAAGTCGCGAGGTCTTAGTGGAGAATCCACTAAGATCTGACCACTCCCACGCGGCAAGTAATACAATAAAGGCAAATACTCCAGACAATATCGGCATAGACAAATATGCCAATGCCGCTAACAGAGCTAATACAATCAGCACCGCGGTGATGATTCGCTGCTTTAGCATAAAGTGATACCCCTACTCCGGCGCTTCTTCATTATTATCGTTATCTCGACCGCCATAACGGCGATCTCGATGGGCATAAGCATCAAGCGCCTTATCTAATTCTTCGGCATTAAAATCGGGCCAAAAACAATCTGTAAAATAAAGCTCGCTATACGCTAACTGCCACAGCAGGAAATTACTAATGCGCTGCTCGCCCGCTGTGCGTATACAAAGATCAGGTTTAGGCACGTCGGCCAGGGCAACATGACGATCAAATAACTCAACACTAAACTCGTCAGTGGTTAGCTCGCCCGCCTTAACTTTTTCTGCCAGCGTCTTTGCCGCACTAACAATATCCCACTGCCCACCATAATCAACTGCTATAACCAACTGCGTGTCGCGATTAAAGCGCGTTAATTGCTCGCTATAATCCATTTGCTTGCGCAGTGTCGCTGAAAATTGACCGCGCTCGCCAATAAACCGCATCCGCACACCATCGGCATGCAGCTGCTTGGTTTCGCTGTCGAGATAGCTTGAAAAAAGCCGCATTAAGGCTTGGACTTCGAGGCTTGGCCGTTGCCAATTTTCACTAGAGAACGCAAACAAAGTGACAATTTCGACACCTCGTTCGCGGGTTTGCTTTAACAGTGGACGAATCACCTCGACACCAGCGCGATGGCCGGCCGAGGATTTTAAGCCCTGCTGTTTAGCCCAGCGATTGTTGCCATCCATAATAATAGCAACATGGCGAGGAACACTTTTAGGCGCGGACTCCCGCGTTGTTACTACCATTGAAACAATTCAGCTCGCCGCTTAAATTTCCATCAGGTCGGCTTCTTTCGCCACCAGCGCTTTATCAACCTCAGCAATATACTGATCGGTAATTTTTTGCACATCATCCTGCGCGCGACGCTCTTCGTCCTCGCTGATATCTTTCTCTTTTAGTAGATCTTTCAGGTCAGACAGCACGTCACGGCGTGCGTTGCGGATTGATACCCGTGCACTTTCCGCTTCTTGGCGGGCCTGCTTGATATACCCTTTGCGCGTTTCTTCGGTCAGCATGGGCATAGGGATACGAATCACACTGCCTGCGGAACTGGGGTTCAGTCCCAAATCCGACTTCATGATCGCTTTTTCAACATCGGGAACAATGTTCTTTTCCCACGGCGTGACAGTCAAGGTTCTCGCATCTTCAACACCGATATTCGCCAACTGTGACAAAGGTGTATCGGTACCGTAATACGAAACCCGCAAGCCATCTAACAAGCTTGGGTGCGCGCGACCAGTGCGAATTTTATTAAAATTAGTACCTAAGGCTTCAATAGTCTTAGCCATGCGCTGCTTAGCGTCTTCCTTTAAATCATTTATCACGACGTTTCTCCTCACGTGCTGCGGCGGCGCCAATCAGAGTACCCTCTTCACCACCCACTACAATATTCAACAATGCGCCCTGCTGCTCCATAGCAAATACTCGCAGCGGCATATTATGGTCACGACACAAACATATCGCCGTCAAATCCATAACTTCGAGCTTTTTATCCAGCACTTCATCATAGCTGAGATAATCATACTTAATGGCATCGGGATCGCGCATTGGATCTGCACTATAAACACCGTCTACCTTAGTGGCTTTCAACACCAGATCCGCATCAACTTCAATGCCGCGTAAGCACGCTGCAGAGTCAGTTGTAAAAAACGGATTGCCTGTGCCCGCAGCAAAAATAACCACTTCACCGCGAGTTAAAGCACGAATCGCCTTCCGGCGATCATAGTGATCAACAACGCCACTCATGGGAATTGCCGACATCACTGAAGATTTGATATTACTACGCTCTAGCGCATCACGAAGAGCCAAGGCATTCATTACGGTCGCCAACATGCCCATATGATCGCCTGTAACACGATCTAAGCCGGCTGTTTGCAGGGCCGCGCCACGGAATAAATTCCCGCCACCAACCACCAAGCCTACTTGTACACCAATACCAACTAACTGGCCAACTTCAAGGGCCATGCGGTCTAACACCTTGGGATCAATACCAAATCCCAGGCTTCCCATCAAAGCCTCACCACTCAATTTCAGCAGTATACGCTTGTATTTCTTATCCCGACTTTGGCTAGACATTTTCCCACCTCACCACATTACACGATATTTTAAAGACACCTGCATATCGCCTAAAGTAAAGCGGGGCCCGCAGGCCCCGCTAACTTAGTGGCTTAGCCTTTCAGCTGAGCAGCCACCTCGGCGGCAAAGTCTACTTCTTCTTTCTCGATACCTTCACCCACTTCAAAGCGGATAAATTCTTGGATATCGGCATTACCGTTTTTCAGCAATTTACCCACAGTCAGCTCAGGGTCTTTAACAAACGCCTGATCAACCAAAGAGTTCTCTGACAAGAACTTGCGGATACGACCATCAATCATCTTCTCGATGATTTCAGCTGGCTTACCACTTTCTGCCGCTTGGGCAGTGAAGATTTCACGCTCTTTAACGATCTCTTCTTCTGGCATATCTGCAGATTTAGCAACACGTGGATTAGTTGCCGCAACATGCATCGCAACATCACGAGCCAACTCAGCGTCACCGCCTTTTAGCGCAACCAACACCGCAATACGGTTATTAGAATGCACATAGCTATCAATCACGCCGTCTTCAGCCGTGACTACCAGCGCACGACGTACACCGATGTTCTCGCCAATTTTCTGAACCAGCGCCTCACGCGCAGACTCCAACTCGCCAGCCATTAACACAGCAATATCAGTTTCTTTGCTGGTAAATACTTTTTCAGTAACCAATGCCGCAAAGGCAAGGAAACCCGGCTCACGTGCAGCGAAGTCAGTCTCGCTATTCACTTCAACAACCACACCATAGCTACCGTCTTCAGCAACTTTAGTACTAACTACGCCATCAGCAGCAGTACGGCCTGCTTTTTTAGCCGCCTTCATGCCGCTAGACTTACGCATTTCTTCAATTGCCAAATCGATGTCGCCGTTTGCATCGTTCAGTGCTTTTTTGCACTCCATCATGCCAAGGCCAGTACGATCACGTAGTTCTTTAACCATTGATGCTGTTACAGCCATCCTAAAATCCTCTTAAATTACCTTAAGTGTGTTAACTCAAGTGTGAGATCAGACGTAAAAATCGACATCTGCTCAGTCAATATCCAAAAAAAGGGGGCCGTGCCCCCTTTCGCAGACTGCTTGGCGGCCAAATTACTCGGCGGCGCTTTCGCCTTCTGGTGCGGCAACTTCAACAAACTCGTCTTTAGCAACAACATCGTTTGCAGCCGCGTTAATAGCAACATCGGCAACGGCAGTTACATACAATTTAATGGCACGAATCGCATCATCGTTACCTGGAATAACAAAATCTACGCCATCTGGGTTGCTGTTGGTATCAACGATACCAAATACTGGAATGCCCAGTTTGTTCGCTTCCTGGATTGCAATACGCTCGTGATCAACATCGATAACGAACAGTGCATCAGGCAGGCCAGACATGTCTTTAATACCGCCGATAGAGCGCTCTAGCTTCTCCATATCGCGGCGACGCATCAGCGCTTCTTTCTTAGTTAATTTGTCAAACGTACCATCTAGGCTTTGCGCTTCAAGTTCACGCAGGCGACGTACTGATTGACGGATAGTTTTGTAGTTAGTGAGCATGCCGCCCAACCAACGATGGCTAACAAAAGGCATGCCAGCACGAGCAGCCTGCTCGCCAATAATCTTGCTTGCAGCACGCTTAGTGCCAACAAACAAAATCTTGTTCTTGTTTGCGGCCATTTTAGCAATAGCATCCAGCGCGTTATTCATTGCTGGAACAGTGTGCTCAAGGTTAATAATGTGGATCTTGTTACGTGCACCAACATTGAAAGGAGCCATTTTTGGGTTCCAGTAACGAGTCTGGTGACCCAAGTGAACGCCGGCTTGCAGCATTTCACGCATACTTACATGAGACATGATATTTCCTTAATTAACATCGGGTTACAAACTTGCAGAAATCCCATAACCCAACCCCAACTCACGTTGAAGCACCCGGGATTACGTGCCGATTCCTGCGCGTCATTAATCCAATAATAGCTCGGGCCATTATTGGGGCGCGTATTTATACCACAGCACCCCTTTTACATAAAGCACAAACCGCTTTTCACGCTAAAATTCCGCGATGCCTTCGCTACCCATAAAGCGATGGTTTACAATAGCCGGCTTTGAAATGTCAGACGAAGCCGCGCACCGGTATAGCCCTATGAATGTAAGTATTAAAACCCCAGAACAAATCGCCGCCATGCGCATCGCTGGCCGGCTCGCAGCCGATGTACTGGAAATGATCACCCCCTTTGTCAAAGCGGGGATCAGCACGGGAGAGCTAGACAAGATTTGCCATGACTACATAGTAGATGTGCAAAATGCCATCCCAGCACCGCTAAATTACAACGGCTTTCCCAAGTCCGTTTGCACCTCGGTCAACGAAGTAATTTGCCACGGCATTCCCTCTGACAAGAAAATACTGAAAGATGGCGACATTCTTAATATCGATGTTACCGTCATAAAAGACGGCTGGCATGGCGACACCAACCGCATGTATTACGTCGGCAACGTCCCTGAGCACGCCAAGCGCCTGTGCGAAGTCACCCAAGAATGCCTATACCAAGCCATCGCATTAGTTAAACCCGGTTGCACACTTAGCGAGATCGGCACCATTATTGCTAAACACGCACGGAGCAAGCACTACAGCGTGGTAGAGGAATACTGTGGCCACGGCATCGGCCAGATCTTCCACGAAGACCCTCAAGTGCTGCACTACGGCGAAGGCTATAACCGCCGCAACGACCTCGTATTAAAAGAAGGCATGACCTTCACCATTGAACCGATGATCAATGCTGGCAAAAAACAAACCAAACTCAATACCAACGACGGCTGGACTGTTACCACCCGCGACCGCCGACTTTCCGCGCAATGGGAACACACCATGGCGGTAACTGCAGACGGTGTCGAAGTTCTCACCGCTCGTCCAGACGAGCCTTTTTACCGAGAGTTATAATGAGTCAAACTGCACTACCGGATATCCACGCCCTGCCCCAGCCCGGCCAGTCAATTAAGACCTATAAAAACTACCTCAAAACGCTGGCATCTGACCTAAAGACGCGCTTTGAAGCCGACGAAGATATTCGCACGCTGGTCACATTACGATCAAAACGCATCGACGAATTATTACAGGGCATTTGGCAAAGCTACCAATGGGGCGACGACATCGCCTTAATCGCGGTTGGCGGCTATGGTCGCGGGGAATTGCATCCCTACTCAGATATCGATCTACTGATTTTGACCAGTGATGAACACCACGACTACCGGGAAAATATTGAGGGCTTAATCACCCTACTCTGGGACATCAACCTAGAAATAGGCCACAGCGTACGCAGCCTAAGTGAATGCTGCCAAACTGCGGCAGACGACATTACCGTTGCCACTAATTTAATGGAATCCCGCACCTTGGCGGGCAACCCCACCTTACACAGCGAGTTAATGACCAAGGTTGGCCCTGAGAACATTTGGCCAAGCAGCGACTTTTTCCGTGCAAAGTGGGACGAGCAAATATCTCGCCACCGCAAATTCGCCAACTCTGAATACAATCTAGAGCCCAATGTTAAGAGCTCGCCCGGCGGCCTGCGCGACATCCAAATGATTGGCTGGGTGGTTAAGCGCCATTTTGGCGCCCAATCTATTGACGAGTTAGCCGAACGCCAATTCCTTAGCAAAGAAGAACTGGACACCTTAAAGGAAGGCCAAGATTTTCTGTGGAAGATGCGATTTGCGCTGCATCTGCTAGCGGGTCGCGAAGAAGACCGCCTGCTATTTGATCACCAGCGCACGCTGGCCGAACAATTTGGCTTTACCGACCGCGACGGCAAGCTTGCCGTAGAACAATTTATGCAGCAATACTATCGCTGGGCGATGCATCTGGGCGAGCTGAACGACGTACTGATGCAACACTTTGACGAAACCATTCTGCGCGCCTGCGAGGCAGAAACCGTCTTCGAAATTAACAGCCGCTTCCGAGTTCGCAACGGCCATATCGAAGTATGCAATGCCAAAGTATTTAACAAAACGCCCTCCGCAATAATGGAAATTTTTGTATTAATGGCGAGTAATAACGCCATTGACGGCGTCCGTGCCAGTACGATTCGACTCATCCGCAAATCTCACCATTTAATTGATAACCGCTTTCGCGCTGACCCTAAAAACAAGCGCTACTTTTTAGAGCTACTGCGGTCACCGCAGCGAGTCACACTCAATCTTCGCCGTATGAAACGTTTTGGCGTACTCGATAAATTTATTCCAGCTTTTGCTGGCATTGTCGGCCAAATGCAGCACGACTTATTTCATATTTATTCGGTCGACGCGCACACCTTAGAGCTGATTAAAAACATCAGCCGCTTCCGCTATCCCAGTATGGTGGAAAAGTACCCAATGGCCTGCCGAATTATGCAGCGCTTACCCAAACCCGAATTATTGTATTTGGCCGGCTTGTTTCACGATATTGCCAAGGGCCGTGGCGGTGACCATTCCAGCTTGGGCGCCATTGATGCGCGGGAATTTTGCGAACATTTAGGCATGAACAAGCGCGACAGCAATCTGGTGGCATGGCTGGTTGAAAAGCACCTAGAAATGTCATCAGTCTCCCAGCGCAAAGACATTCAAGACCCAGAGGTTATCCGCGACTTCGCCCTCACCATGGGCGACATCCAGCACCTCGACTATTTATTCTGCCTTACTGTCGCCGACATCAATGCCACCAACCCCACCCTGTGGACGTCGTGGCGCGCCTCTTTGATGCGTCAACTTTATGCTGAAACACGACGGGCATTGCGCCGCGGGCTAGAAAACCCTATCGACAAGCAGGAGTGGATTGCCGAAACCCAATTCGGCGCCATCGAAAAGCTCGAGGATTACGGTTTTACCGAAACGGAAATTCGCACTTTGTGGGCAGATACCGGCGAAGACTATTTTATTCGTGAGCAAGTCGACGACATCGTTTGGCACACCCGCGCCATCGCCAGCCGAGTCAAAGAAAATGCGACAGTAGTATTAGTAAAAGAAGGCGGCTTACTGGATCACGCAGGCGTGACCCAAATATTCGTTCATACCCGCGCGCGTGTCGGCTTATTTGCCATGCTCGCTGAAGCGATGGAACAGCTTGATTTAAGCATTCAAGACGCCCGGATTTACAATAGCGGGGTCGGCTACACCTTAGACACCTTCTACGTTCTGGGTGCAGATGGCGAATCCATTGGCGACAACCCCAGCCGCATCGCCCACATTATTGAATTTATGCGCGAACACTTAGAACACCCCGAGCGTTTTTCTGCGGTCAGCCGGCGCACGCCGCGTCAAATGCGGCTATTTTCTACACCAACCCGCACCAGCATGATCACTGACTTGAACAAAGGTCAAACCGTGCTTGAAGTCATAACCCCAGACCGCCCCGGCCTATTGGCCCGTCTCGCGCGTATTTTTAATCAGTATCATATACAACTTCAAAACGCGAAAATCGCCACCCTCGGCGAACGGGTAGAAGACGTATTTTTTATTACCGACGAAAACCAACGCCCCATAGACGACCCCAAACTTTGCGAAGAAATACAGCAGGCGATCTGCCGCGAACTCGATGAAAAGGCAAAAAGCAAAGCACTATGAACCAAAATTTAAAGGCACTACAGGCCTACCCATTTGAAAAATTGCGGGACTTATTTAACGACATTGCGCCGCCTGCGCTGCCACACATAGCGCTATCTATCGGCGAACCAAAACATCAGTCCCCCGACTTTGTCAGCGCAACTATTAGCCAAAATTTAGCTAAATTAAGCAACTATCCCACCACCAAAGGGATTCCAGAATTACGCCAGACGATATCAAGCTGGACCTGCCAGCGTTTTAATTTAACGGCGCTAAATCCAGAAACCCAAATACTACCCGTCAATGGCACCCGCGAAGCCTTGTTTGCCTTCGCACAAACCGTGGTCAACGCCGCGCCAGACGCGCTAGTGTGCAGCCCCAATCCGTTTTACCAAATTTACGAAGGGGCCGCCCTGCTCGCTGGCGCGCAGCCCGAATTCTTAGCGTGTCGTTCTGAAAATGGGTTTATTCCCGACTTTGACGCCGTGAGTAGCGAGGTATGGCAGCGCTGCCAGTTGCTGTTCATTTGTACGCCGGGCAACCCCAGCGGCGCAGTCATGACCCGCTCGCAACTGCAGAAATTAATCACCCTCGCCGACCAGTATGATTTTGTCATTGCCAGTGACGAGTGCTATTCAGAACTTTATTTTGACGAAAGCAATCCACCACTCGGATTGCTACAGGCCTGCGCCGAAATCGGCCGCAATGACTACCACCGCTGCGTGGTATTTCACAGCCTGTCAAAACGTTCAAACCTACCGGGTCTACGCTCTGGCTTTGTAGCTGGCGACGCGGACATTCTTAAAGACTTTTTGCTATATCGCACCTACCACGGCTGCGCCATGCCGGTACAACATCAATTAGCCAGCATTGCCGCGTGGAATGACGAAGCCCACGTAGTTGCTAACCGCGACCTTTACCGACAAAAATTCAGTGACGTTTTGGCGATTCTCGATGGCTGCCTCGATGTCAGCCAGCCCGATGCCTCGTTCTACTTATGGGCTAAAACCCCGATAGCCGACACCGACTTTGCCCGCGGTTTGTTCGCCCAGCAACACGTCACCGTGCTACCCGGCAGCTATTTATCCCGCGAAGTCGACGGCTACAACCCCGGTGCCAATTACGTGCGTATGGCACTGGTCGCCGAGCCCGAGCAGTGCGCAGAAGGTGCACGACGCATTAAAGCCTATGTAAAAAGCCTGAACGCACATTCAACAAACAAGCAAGGCCATTAAATGCTAAAGAAAGAACGTGCGGCCTACATTGCTCAGCGCCTGCAGGAGCTATACCCAGAACAGCTCATACCACTGGATCATAAAGATCCCTACACCTTACTAGTTGCGGTATTACTTTCCGCCCAGTGCACCGATGCGCGGGTCAATCAAATCACGCCAGCGTTATTTGAACTGGCCGACAACCCCTTTGACATGGCCAAGCAGAACGTCGAGATTATCCGCGCCATCATTCGCCCCTGCGGTTTGTCACCACAAAAATCCAGCGCCATCAAACGCCTGTCAGAAATTCTGGTCGATAAATATAAAGGGGTCGTTCCTCAAAATATGGCGGCCCTAGAAACCCTGCCGGGCGTTGGCCACAAAACCGCGAGCGTAGTTATGGCACAGGCGTTTGGAGTTCCTACTTTTCCAGTCGACACTCACATCCACAGACTTGCCCAGCGCTGGGGATTGACCACCGGCAGAAACGTGGTGCAAACAGAAAAAGACCTCAAATCCCTATTTCCAAAAAACAGCTGGAACGCACTCCACCTGCAAATCATTTTTTATGGTCGCGAGTATTGCAGCGCCAGAGGCTGCGATGGTCGGGTATGTGAGATATGCACCACCTGCTACCCCCTCCGCAGAAAACCCAAGCTAGTTCATAAGCCGTAGCCAATGATATTTAAAGCGGGGCAATGCGCCGTGATCGAGGCCGGAGAATTTGTTATCCTTGTGGGCTGAATTTTCCGCCCGATCTCAGCAATAAAGAGAATACGCATGAGCACAACACTCTACGGCATCAAAAACTGCGATACCGTTCGCGCAGCAAGGCGCTGGCTAGAAGAGCATAAAGTCGATTTTACATTCCACGACGTTCGCGATGCGCCGCTCAGCACAGCACAACTTAAAGACTGGCTGAATCAGCTAGGGCTAGATGCTTTGGTGAATAAACGTAGCACCACCTGGAAACAACTCTCTGCCCCGCAGCGCGACACTTTAAATCCAGAAAGCGCAATTGAGTTACTGTTGGAGCATCCAACCCTAATGAAGCGCCCTCTACTCGACACCGGTAGCGCCCTGCACCTCGGCTTTAAAGCGGCTAATTATCAAGCGCTGTTCACTCATCACACCCTTTAAATCATCACAAGAGACACAGTAATGACTCAAACAACTTTCGCATTCGGCCTCGGTCTTGGCACTCAAAACAGCAAAGGCGAATGGCTGGACACGTTTTACCCAAGCCCGCTGCTAAACCCAACTGCCGAGCTGATTAGCGCCGTACAAGCGCTAATCGCACCGCTGCAAGGGAATACCGCCGTTGCCGTAAGTAATGAACAAATGGCCCAAATCGCCGACGCGATCTCAGCCACTGACAACGCCGCACAAGCCGCCATTGCCGCGCAACTTGCCACTGGCAACCAAGCCTTGGTTGTCACCTTACTAAGCAGCGACGATGCGCCAGGATCAGTACCCGAAGGCTATTTGAAACTACATTTGCTATCGCATCGCCTTGTTAAGCCTCATAGCATTAACTTAACGGGCTTATTCGGCGTACTACCCAATGTTGCGTGGACAAATCAAGGCGCTATCGACATCAGCGAGCTACAGGAGCGCCAACTGCAAGCCCGCTTAAAAGGCGAACTAGTCGAAGTTATGTCAGTGGACAAATTCCCCAAAATGACTAATTACGTGGTTCCGACGGGTGTTCGTATTGCCCACACAGCACGCGTGCGCCTCGGCGCCTACTTAGGTGAAGGCACCACCATTATGCACGAGGGCTTCGTTAACTTTAACGCCGGCACCGAAGGTCCTGGCATGATCGAAGGCCGTATTTCTGCGGGCGTCATGGTTGGCTCCGGCTCTGACCTCGGTGGTGGTTGCTCTACCATGGGCACACTGTCCGGCGGCAACAACATTATTATTTCAGTCGGTAAAGAGTGCCTTATTGGCGCCAACGCCGGTGTCGGTATTCCATTGGGTGATCGCTGCACCATCGAAGCGGGTCTCTATATTACCGCTGGCTCAGTGCTGACTATGATCGACGCTGATGGCGCCGTAGCAGGCACCACCAAGGCCCGCGAACTATCCGGTCAATCTGATTTGTTATTCCGCCGCAACTCTAAAAACGGTGCCATTGAGGTATTAACCAACAAATCCGCGATCGCACTAAACGAGATGCTGCACGCCCACAACTAAGCTGCATTTCTAGGATGACGCCCCGCATTCGCGGGGCAAATCCTCCCTTCTGGTGAACTCCTCGCCCTTGAACTACTCTATAAACTGAATCGCTTAACTCGCGTTTGTCTATATTCATGTTTTTTATCAGGGATTTAAGCAGCAACTAATTCAGGAGAGTGATATGGAATTTCAGATTACCGGCGTCTTAGGATTTCTAATTTTTATTGCCGATATTTGGGCCATTCTCAACATTGTGCAAAGTCGGGAAACCTCTGCCACCAAATTACTTTGGATCGTATTGATCCTATTCCTGCCATTGCTCGGCTTACTGATCTGGTGGTTTGCCGGCCCCCGCGAGCGCGGCTGACCCGCGCTCCCACCTTACCCAGCGGTATTGCTGCATCGTCATGTTTTTAAACATTGGAAGTTAATGTATCGGTATTGCTCTGATTTACATCGGGATCACCGAGAAAACACACGAATACACAGAACTGGCAAAACCAATCTCGCAGGGTGAACGTAACCCATACTTAACGTAAGCTAGGAATACTTGCGCTGCGCCATTACCGATCATTTTTCAAACACGGATTGGGCACTCAACTTTCAACAAAAAAGACAATTCAATGGAAACCAATCTACATAACAAATCCGACTGGGCAATTAAAATCATTGCCATACTTGCCGTGCTATACACATTGCAAGTGGCAAGAGATGTGATGCTACCCATCACACTTGCACTCATTTTTGCACTCTTACTCGCGCCGGCCGTTAGCCGCCTACAGGGTATTGGTCTGCCGCGTAGCATTGGCGCCATCATCATTATGACCATTGGCTTAGGGGTCATCGCTGGCGGCGTATATGCCTTAGCCTCACCCGCCAGCGAGTGGCTGCAACGTGTACCTGAAGCCGTTGAGGTGTTGCGCGACCAACTCAGTGACGTCAACACCGACAGCGCCAACGTTGACGCCGCCAGCCGCAGCATCGATTCACTGGCGAATGAATTCAGTACCGACTCCAACAACCCACAATTGACCCAAGTAGTAATTGCTGACGCCGGCTGGCGTTCGGAGCTAGGCGAAATCGCTAAGAACTTCGGCGTTTACGGCACGCTCAGCATTATTCTGCTGTTCTTCTTACTAACGTCGGGCGAAGCCTTAATGAAGCGCTTCATCCGCAGCCTACCCACCCAAAATGACAAGGCCGTAGTAACGCGAATTGCGGAACTCGCGCAGACCCAAATGTCGCGTTACCTCATGACAATAACCGCCGTTAATACCGCCGTTGGCGCTGTAACCGCGCTAGGCCTATGGCTGGCGGGCTTTCCTGACCCCGCACTATGGGGTGCCGTCGCCGCGCTGCTGCGCTATATCCCTTATCTCGGCGTCAGTATCACCATCATTCTGTTTACCATCGTCAGTGCCGTTAGCTATGGCAGCCCCGCAGCCATTATTGCGGCCCCGCTGTCATACGGTTTATTTACGGCGTTCACCGGTCAGTTTATTGATCCTTTCGTCCACGGTATGCGATTTAGCCTAAATCCTATCGTGGTATTTTTATGGATATTTTTCTGGGGTTGGTTATGGGGCGCACCAGGCGTGCTACTTGCTGTGCCTTTGCTAACACTGTTTCAAGTGGTTTGCCAACACACCGAACGCCTATTACCTGTTGCTCACATCATCGGAGATAGCAATGAATAAATCCTTAGACGCGTATCGCAAATCCATATGGCCACTGCCGCAGCAACTCCAAACCAGCGACGGCAATATGCGACGCCTAGGCGTGGAAATAGAATTTACGGGCATGGAAATCAACGCCATCGTCGACATCATTATCTCGCTGTATGGCGGCAAAGCCGAACCCGTTTCGGATTACGAAATTAATGTGGTCGACTCGTCTCTTGGTACCTTCGGCGTAGAACTCGATTTTTCTTATATCAAACGTATCAGCCGCGAACGTCACGAATCTGCAGACAATAACGATTTAGAAGAACTGGCCGAAGCCATTGTTGGCGCCATTGCCAAGCAACTAGTGCCCTTTGAAGTGGTGGCGCCACCAATTGCGATGGACGAGTTGTGGCAGCTAGAAACCCTATTTCAAAAACTGCGTGATTCAGATGCGCAAGGCACCCACGCCTCGGCTAAAAACGCCTTTGGCTTACAGCTAAATCCTGAGATGCCCGACTGTAGTGCAGACACCATTCGCGACTACCTCCGCGCCTTCTTATGCCTATACGACTGGTTAAAAATGCGCTGCGATGTCGACTTCAGTCGTCGCCTAACGTCTTATGTTGATCCCTTTGGCAAAGACTATGTTCGACTCTTATTGCGAAGCGACTACGAGCCCGACATCAATCAATTGATCGACGACTACCTTGAATACAATCCAACTCGAAATCGCGCCCTTGATATGCTGCCACTGTTCTCACATATCGACGACGAAAGATTGCGCCGCACAGTGCAAGACGACCGCGTAAAGCCGCGCCCAACATTGCACTATCGACTGCCAAACAGTCTTATCGACGATCCCCAGTGGGGACTCGTTCATCCCTATCGCGACTGGCTACAAGTCGACAATTTAGCGATGGATAAACGCCGCCTAGACATGGTGTGCCGAGGCTATCGCAAATATCTCGACAACCCCACCGCCAATCTCTTCACCAACTGGGCAAACAGCGTAAGCCGCTGGTTGATTCCGGAGCTGTTGTGAACAAACCCTTAATTGGCGTTACCGGCGACGATACCAATCTACCACTGGCGTGGTGGTTTATTCGCTGGGCGCTATGGCGCTGCGGCGCGGTAGCCTATCGACTTACGCCACAGCGCTGTGAGATTCCAGACCAACTCGACGGCATTATTATCAGCGGCGGCGACGATATCGATCAACGCTTATATATGCCCGACGCCCCCGATACCGCCCCCATTAATCGTGAGCGCGATCGTTTCGAAATGATGGCGCTGGAACATAGCCTCGCCAAAGATCTCCCAATTCTTGGTATTTGCCGCGGTGCGCAATTGTTTAATATTGTCCTTGGCGGCACGCTTTATACTGATTTACGAGAGCACCGCCGCCTTACTTCCAACAAGCGCATGCTCATACCGCGTAAAACCCTAACGGTAGACACCCAAAGTTCGCTGTACAAAATACTCGGCAGCGAACACTGCCATATCAACAGCCTGCATCATCAGGCTATTCATAAATTGGGCGAAGGTTTACACATCGCCGGGCGCGACGCCGACAATATTATTCAAGCAGTTGAAGCGCCCAGTCATCGCTGTCGAATCGGCGTACAATGGCACCCAGAATACCTGCCCTTTCAAGCGCGTCAGCTACATATTTTTAAACACCTCGTTGCGAGCGCCGCGCAATGATCAGCCAATACCTGCTGATGTTTGGCGCCGCTTTTGGCGCGGCCACCCTGTTACCATTTTATTCTGAGATATTATTAGTCGCGCAACTCAGAGAAGGCTTGCATCCGGGCTGGCTATGGTTCGCCGCCACCACCGGTAACACCCTAGGCGCCGGTATAAATTGGTGGATGGGCATGAAGCTTAGCCAATATTCAGATCGCCGCTGGTTCCCCGCTCGCAAGGCCGATCTTATACGCGCTCAAAACTGGTTTAAACGCTACGGAAAATGGACGCTGCTGATGTCGTGGATGCCCATAGGCGGCGACGCGCTCACCGTTGTTGGCGGTATTATGCGTATTCCCGCCACCCCGTTTTTCATCCTCGTGGCCATTGGTAAGGGCATTCGTTACGCCCTTGTTATTGCCGGCGTGAATGCGCTGTGAACTCAAGTGCAATATACGCGTACAATAGCGCTCCTTCAGCATAAGCGAATCTGAACATGGCATTAAACGCAACGCTATTTAAAACCACCTTAGACATCAGTGATCTGCGTCGCCACTACTATCAACGCCATCAATTTACCGTAGCCCGCCACCCCTCAGAAACCGATGAAAGGATGATGCTGCGTATTCTCGCCTTTGCGCTCTACGCTGACGAATATCTCGAATTTACCAAAGGCTTAAGTACCGACGACGAGCCCGATTTATGGCAAAAATCCCTCACCGGCGAAATCGACCTGTGGATTGAAATGGGTCTACCCAGCGAAAAGCGCGTTCGCAAAGCCCGCGCCATCGCCAAGCAAGTGATTATTTTTATTTACGGTGGCCGTACCGCGCAAATGTGGTGGGAAGAGAACCGCAATAAAATCAAGCAACACGGCAACGTCAAAATTTTTGAAGTCAGCAGCGACGACTCCACCGCGTTAAAAGATATCGCCCAGCGCACCATGCGGTTGCAATGTACAATTGATGAAGACTCGGTGTGGATTTCAGACACTGAGAACAATATCGAAATTAAGCCGCTTGAGCTTTGCTAGTAGGCAATAGTGCAGCTAAATACACGCTTTATTAGCACTTAGTTAGATAAGCCGCGCAAACCCATCACCGTGACACACCGCTGTCACATTTCCTCCATAGTATTTATCGCTCAATACTCAGGAGGATTAAATATATGAGCGCCCACGCCCCCAGTTTACCGGCAGATGAAGAAAAGCCCGCCACCTCCCAATGGTTATCTTGGGTGCTGGTCGTTACGCTGATTTATTTACTACTTGCCGCTGTGGGAGCCATAGGTGACGGCTTTAAAATGGCCACCGGCAACAACGCCAAAGAACTCTTTGCCTTCGCCACCAACCCGTTTATAGGCTTAATGATAGGCCTAGTCGCCACGGCACTCATTCAAAGCTCCAGCACCGTAACCTCCATCATTGTCGGGATGGTCGCTGGCGGCTTACCCATCACCATAGCCATTCCTTTAATCATGGGCGCGAATATCGGCACTTCGCTAACCAGCACGATCGTCAGCCTCGGCCACGTCAGAAATGGTGAAGAATTTCGCCGCGCATTTTCGGCTGCCACCGTCCACGATGCATTTAACATTGTCGCCGTCGCCATATTACTACCGTTAGAACTTGCCTTCAGCCCACTGCAACACACCGCAGAAGCCTTAGCAGGCTTTGTCGCTAGCGATACCGGCGTAGACATGAAGAGCATGAACGTCATGAAAATGGTGCTATCTCCCGCATCAGACGTACTAAACGGTGCGGTGAGCTGGATGCCAGGTAAAATATGGATGGGCGTCGCACTGATTATTATTGGCATTGCGATGATTTTATTTGTGGTGTCTGCCATCGGCAAGGTATTGCGTACCGTGATGGTGGGCAAAGCCAAAGACATCATGCACCGCAGTATCGGTCGCGGCCCCATCTCCGGCATGGCCTCAGGCGCAGCCATCACCGTATTAGTGCAATCATCGTCAACAACAACATCATTAATTGTACCGCTGGCAGGCACAGGGGTATTTAATTTAAAACAGGTTTACCCCTTCACTCTTGGCACCAATATTGGCACCTGCATTACCGCGTTATTGGCGGCAACCGCAATCAGCGGTCCCACTGCCATTCTCGCCATGCAGATCGCCCTGGTGCATTTATTCTTTAATATTTTTGGCATCGTCATCATTTACATGCTGCCATTTTTACGTGGCATACCACCCGCAATTGCCACTAAATTGGCAGAGCTTGCCCAGCGCAATAAACTCTACGTTGTGGCGTATATGGGCGGTGTATTTTTTGTATTGCCGCTGCTTATGATTGGTGTAACTCAGCTATAAGGAAACTGACCATGCCTGTTAACAAACATCGTGAAACCGAAAACCGTATTCGTGAATTACGTCAATCCATCGACGAATTAGAGCAGCAGCTACTCGATACCAGAAAAGCGGAAAATGCCCAACACAAGACTCTGGATCATCTCGACGAATACATCAACGCAGTCGACACCAAAGTCAGCAGCCTAAAATTATTTTGGTCTGAGCTTAAACGTGAGTGGTCATCGCTATGAACGCCAGACCTCAACCCTCGATTCTTAAGTACGCCAGCCGCGTCGGTATTTTATACCGCGCGCTGGCTATTATAACCTTCGCCGCAAGCCTTGCTGCTTGCGACGGGCAACCACAAGCAGCAATAGAATTATCGTCAGAAACCATAATCGCTGATGGCTCAAGCACGGTATTTCCCTTGACCAAAGAAGCGGCTCGACGCTATACACAAAAGCATGACGCCGCAGATATTCGCGTTAGTTTTTCAGGCACCACCGCAGGCTTTAAAATGTTCTGCTCTGGTAAAAGTGATATCAACAACGCGTCGCGAGCAATAAATGCAGAAGAAATCGCTGCCTGTAAAAGCAAACAAATTACCTACTTAGAACTCCCCATCGCAATGGATGCCATCGCCTTGGTTGTGAACCCGAAAAACAGCTGGGCAAAAGACATAAGCGTTGCAGAACTTAAAACCTTATGGCGCCCTGCTGCAGAGTCCAACATCAAAACATGGAAGGATCTTCGTCCTAACTGGCCAGACCAAAACATCGCACTATTTGGCCGTGGTAAAAATTCCGGCACATATGATTATTTCACCCAAGAAATCGTCGGCGCCACCCGCAGTAGCCGCAGTGATTACACCGCCAGCGAAGACGAAGAATTTCTTGCCAAGGGCATCGCTAAGGATGTAAACGCAATAGGATTTTTTGGTATCGGTGCCTACCATCGTCATTGGGACGAACTGAAATTACTCGCCCTAAAAACCAGTAATGGCAGCGTCGTTTATCCGAGCTTAGACACCGTTAAAAACAGCAGCTACACGCCGCTGACAAGACCGCTCTATGTTTATGTAAATACCAAAGCATTGACCGAGAAGAAAGACCTGGGCCCATTTTTAAAAGACTATGTTGAAAGATTAGCAAACTGGATTCACTTCACAGGCTATATGCCCTTAGAAAATTCTCAATACCAACAAAACCTTAAACTGCTAAGCAAATAATTTTTATAGTCGCTTTACAGCGCTCCTACATACACAACTCATCGTGTATGTAGGAGCCTTGCAAGCACCGCCGCTATTTACGGCGGGCATCCGAGGTATGACCCCGAAATGACGCCTTAGCATTGTGTCTATAGACTACGTTGCATTGCCCCACCCATAACCCCACCAAACACTGCATCATAATTAATGTCGTCGTTATTAGGTCGTGTCGGCTAGCTCAAAGCCCGAGGACTATGGATCCCCAATCAAGTTGGGGATGACTCGAGGTGGCGGCCATACTCGCCCCCTATCTGGCATCTAGGTGAACACAATGATGTCGTAGGCTTTTACAAGCTGCGGTGTAACTTAAAGTTGGAGGCCTATGATTCCCCAATCCAATTGAGGACGAAGGCAAATGAGGCGTCATTAAAAACCACCGCCATACCCGCCCCCTATCGGGTATCCAGATGAGCGCAACGAATTATATATTAGGCTCTATTTCCCAAAGTCTGAAAACCTTAATACAACTCAGGTATAAACATCTCTTTTGGTACCGGCTGACGAATGTAGTCCGCGTTATTTTCCCTTGCCGGTAATTCTATCAAGGGCCGCTTTACCTCTTGATACGGAATCTGACTCAAAAGATGGCTAATGCAATTCAAGCGCGCTTTCTTTTTGTTAACAGCCTCAACCACCCACCACGGTGCCTCGTCTATATGAGTACGAGCGAGCATTATTTCTTTAGCCTTGGTGTATTGCTCCCAGCGTCGGCGCGATTCTAAATCCATGGGACTCAGCTTCCACTGTTTTAAGGGGTCATGCACACGGCTCAAAAAACGTGAGTACTGCTCTTCGTCAGAAATTGAAAACCAATATTTAATGACCTGAATACCTGAACGAGACAGCATGCGCTCAAAGTCCGGTACGGTATGAAAGAATTCCTGATATTCATTATCGTCACAAAATCCCATCACCCGCTCTACGCCAGCGCGGTTATACCAGCTGCGATCAAACAAGACGATTTCACCCGCCGCCGGTAAATGCGACACATAGCGTTGAAAATACCACTGCGTACGTTCGCGTTCATTCGGTGCAGGTAATGCAGCTATACGACAAATACGCGGGTTTAAGCGCTGGGTGATACGTTTGATGACGCCACCCTTGCCCGCCGCATCGCGCCCCTCAAATATCACCACAACCTTATGACCGCTATCAGCCACCCAGTCTTGTAGTTTTACCAATTCGGTTTGTAGACGAAATAGCTCTTTAAAATAAAGACGACGTGCCAGCCTGCGTTCTTCTTGGATGCTTGGGTCAGCGTTATCAGAGTGCACACCTTCCTCAAAATGATCTTCTAATTCCAACTCCAACTCTTCATCGTAACTGTCGAGCAAATCGTCTTTAATCCGCTCCATCACCATGCGCTCATCCAAATTCATGCCCGTGTCCCACAGTTGATCGTCTTTCGACCAGCTTATTGAGTTTGTGTGACAGTTTTATGCAAGACTGAAGAGGCCTCACACAAAGTATAAAAATTCATTACACGCTAAAACTCCAATAACCGACTTCTTGCGTAGAACGGCAATAAAACAAATATAGATAGATCTTTGCACGAGCGGGAATTTTGTTCTCTGGCAAGGAAAAATCGCACGGAATAAGGGAGTTTATACTCATAAATGACCGATTGAGTACGATTTTGCCAAAAGTAGGCGCCTTTAAGCGACGCCGGCAGAGGGCAAAATAACTATCGTGCAAAGGTCTCATAGAGGTTCCTATGATCAAACAAATACGTCTGATAGCTTATGCCGCGACCGCTTTATTCGCGGGCACCCAACTCATAGCGTGTAGCACACCGCAGCTCGGCGCCAGTAAGGGACAATTTCAAGCCTGCCCGTCTGCGCCGCATTGCGTGTCGAGCACTGAAAAAGACAGCGATAAGTACATTGCGCCGATAGCGGTTAACTCAGCACAGGACTGGCAACGACTGCAGCAATTACTTCTGACCATGCCGCGCACCGAGGTAGCTGCACGCGATACCAACTACCTGCATGCGGTTAGCAGCACAGCGATTATGCGCTACAAAGATGACGTGGAATTACTGTATTCACCGACTCAGAACAAAGTCGATGTCCGCAGCTCATCACGTATCGGCTACTACGATTTTGACGTGAATCGCGAACGTGTTGAAACCTTGCGCGCGCTGTTCACTGCTGACAAAAACGACTAGCTCTGCATTTGAAATTGCCGCGGCGTCATACCGGTTTCACGTTTAAATGCGCGGCTAAACGCGCTTTGTTCTGAATAGCCTAGTAGCAAGGCAATCTCGCTTTGAGTGAGCCGCGCGTCGGCCAGGTATTCCTGAGCAAGCTGCATACGGATCTGCGACAGAACGTGTTTAAAAGCCAGTCCTTGATCATTTAATCGGCGAAACAAAGTTCGCTCAGACATATTGAGCATAGCGGCCACGCCAGCAGAACCAGCTCGACCACTTTGTAAGCCACGCAATAACGCAGTGCGTAATGCTTGAATAAAACTCTCTTTTTGCGGCAATACGGCTATCGACGCCTGCGCTTGCCGCTCTAGCAGCGCCCGCAAGCCGGGGTCACTATTACTAACCGGCAAACTCAAATACTCAGCAGGAAAATGCAGTGCGGTATGGGGCTGGGAAAAAAACACTGGCGAGCCGAAAGACATTTCATAAACGTGGATATTTGCCGGCGGCGCAAAGGTGAAATCAACCTGAACAGGCGCCAGCGTAGAATTACTGCTCATCAGCCGAATAAAGTTTAATAAGCCTGCCAACAAGACCTCGTCAGATAAGCGAGTAGACGGACCATAATCACTGCTCCAAAACAGCGTCATTACTCCATCATCAAGACGAATCGATGCCTTATCGCCATCATGCAAAAGACGCTGATAACGCTGGAACGCAGCCAAGGCGTCGGCGACGGTATCACTGGCCAAGGTGAGATAACCAACAACACCCAAATGGGACGAGCGCACCAACTCACCGAGCTCTAAGCCCACATGACGATCAGGGAAGCGCGCCTGCAATTTATCCAGCAAGCCCCACCACTGCCCAAAGCTCATACGATTATTCGCGCTAAACAACTGCAATCCAGTGTATAGCTCGCAGTGAGTGTCACCCTGTTTTTCCAAATAATCCCGTAGTAAACCCGCTAAATCGCCGCTCACCTGCAACTGTGCCAGCATAATTATCCCCCATGCTTACCTCCGCATCATCACAGCCGTGGCAGTAAATGTCAAAAACATGGCTTTAAAGGTCAATCCTAGCTTGTAATATCCCGCTAAGATGGCACTATCTGATTTATCCTTGTGAGGTATTCACGTGCAAGACGTACTCCACGCCCTATTCTTCGTCTCCGCCTTTGGCGCAGTTTTCCTTGCGGTCATCGGCGCGGAATATCTCTATGTTCGTCGCAGTGGCAAAACTGGGGTTTACCACCCCCGCGAGACCGTAGCGAATTTAGCTGCTGGCTTCTCCTACAAAATAGTGGATGGCATCGCCGTCGCATTATTTATTCAAGCCTTTTACCTCTGGGTTTATCAGTACGGCCTGCAATGGAATCCCGGCGCGTCGGTACTCAGCGTAGTAGCCTTAATCGTCTTCATTGATTTTTGCTTTTACATAAACCATTACATGATGCACAAGGTCCGCTGGTTCTGGAGCGGCCATATCACCCACCACTCATCGGAACACATGAATTTTTCCACCGCCTTGCGACAAAACTTCACCTTTGCATTTTCCGGCAGCTGGGTGCTTTGGTGGATTCCCGCCGCGCTGGTCGGCTTCGACAAAAATTGGGTATTACTCGCTATAGAAGGCAATCTGGTCTATCAGTTCTTCTTACACACAGAGCAAATACGTAAGCTAGGTGTATTAGAAAAAGTGATGAACACGCCATCCCATCACCGCGTTCACCACGGCAGTAACGCCGCGCAAATTGATCGCAACTTTGGAGGAATTTTCATTTTCTGGGACAAGCTATTTGGTACATTTCGGGATGAAGATCATGCCGGCGAGATCAAATACGGTGTCACTCACATGCCCGCAAAGCCCTATAACCCCTTCTATTTACAGGTGCACGGCTGGGCAGAGATGGCGCAAGACGTTTGGCGCTATAAGGATTTACGTATTCTTTACAAACACCCTGAATGGGTAGATGAGCAGTACGGTGATCGCCAACAGGCGCAGATGGAATCACCGTCTGTAGAGAAAGTTTAGCGCAGAAAACCTCAGAGTTATTTTTCTGCAGGCTCTGACCATACGGCAAATTCGTTACCGTTAGGGTCTGCAAAATGAAAACGGCGACCACCGGGGAAATCAAAAATTTCTTTCAAGATTGTGCCGCCAGACAACACAATGGTGTTCCGAGTTTCTTCAAGGGTCTCGCTATAGAATACAACTAGGGCGCTGCCATTCGCGGTACTGGCAGACAAGTCGGCGCGATAAAATCCGCCATCTAAACCTTCATCAGCAAACGCGGTGTAATCTGGGCCGTAGTCAGTAAATGACCAACCGAAAGCCTTTGTAAAAAACGCTTTTACCGCTTCGATATCGGCGGCGGGTAATTCAATATAATTTATCTTTCCATGAATATTCATAAATAAACCTCCGCCTAATTCAGTATTTCGATAATTTCTAATGTAGCTTGTACTAATCGCAAGCGGCGGTCCTCGACCATAACAATAATATGACCGCGATCATCCACTGGCACAATAACACGACCATGAGCGTAAATATTAGGCTCTAAGCGATGACCAACCATCAACTTCTTTTGCCAGCCTGGGGGCAATTGCTGACCTTCAGCAACTTTTTTCTGCAAACCTCGCGGCAGCTCACCATTGGGAGGCTTGGCGAACACACCAACGGTACCAAACAGCAATACAATCGCTAACATCACTATTGTCGTTTTCATTATTCGCCCTTAGTTTCAGTTTATGTGTATAGCTTCCAATTCAATATGACCTTTTTACACGCTAAAAGTGCAATTGATTCTCGTTTGAGGCCGAAAGTGATATGAACGATTGCTGCTATCGCAGGCCACACGTAGTATTCGAAACTTATGTCGACTGAACCTCTCGAGTAGCCATGCGGAAAAACGATAAAAAATTAGACAATAGCATTCGAATACAGCTCACCGAAGTCTGTGACTACGCCTTAGACCATACTCAGGGATTTTTATGGCTTACTCACACCGTCGACTATAAGCGTTTTCCCAACAGCCTAGCAGTTCGCTGTGTATTCACCGCCAACTCGTTGGCAGCGGCTATTCAAGAAACGCCACTAAATCAATTGATCAAGGACAAATTAAGTACCGCCGGTATCAATATACAATTTACGCAGATTCAGTACACGCCAGAAAAAATTAACTAAGCCGTCAATTCGAAATAGACCCGAGAAGCACCCAACAATAAGCTGTAGAGAAATTATCAAACAACAACGATAATATAGAATTAACAACAATAATGAGGTTTTGAGATGCTACAACACTCGCCCATATTTACACCAATCATCGTTCTTATTTTATGGACTTTCGTGATGTTATTCTGGATGGCGCTGGTTCGTCTGCCGATGATAGCAAAACTAAAATTAAAACCAGAAGAAGGCGAACGCACTAGTGAGCTTGCGCTAAAACTACCAGCAAAAACCCAGTGGAAGGCAGACAACTACAATCACCTACTAGAACAGCCAACCATTTTCTACGCAACTGCATTTTTACTGGCCTTAATTGGCGGCGGTGACGGTCTTAATTTAACACTTGCGTGGATTTATGTTGGCGGCCGTATTTTACACAGCCTTGTACAAGCTACGATTAACAAGGTGATGATGCGCTTTACTATATTTTTATTAACATCTATTGCCCTGCTCATCATGGCAATAAATTCAGCAATGATTATTCTAAAATAACGCGTTAATAAGCGAGTGGCGTATTTTCTCAATGAGTAATACGCCACTCAGCTATTCTTACAAGGCTTCAGCAATCATCGCATTAGTAATACGAACAACCCGGTGGGGCTGGAATTGAGGGCCATTCAATTTCTCTATTTTGCCACCATTGTTCAAAAAATCGTCGATCTGCCGAGAGATTTCAGCTCTAACATGCTGTTGATGTAAGTTGGAGTAAGTGCCATGTTGCTTAATATATCGATCCATATCACAACCCTTCTAGCTCATCTAATATTCGGAAGCCTTAGCGCATAGCGCTTTTCAGCACCACGAATGCTATACCTCGCAGATGACAAAATTAGGATGGTTTTATGACAAGTCGGCAACACCAGAAAAATATCGAACAAACACAAAAAAGGCCGCTTTCGCGACCTCCGTCAAAATAGCCAAACCTTATACCGCCGGCATCTCGTCTGCCATTTCCCGCAGCTTATTTTTAGCCACTTTTTCTAAGGTTGCGCGCGGAAAGTCCTCAACAAAATACACCGCACGTGGCACTTTAAAATCAGCAAGATTAGCTTTGCAGTGATCAATGATCGCCTGCCCAAAAGCGGCTTCGTCTTCTGGTGCTCCCCAGCCTTTGATCACAAATGCCACCGGCACCATGTCTAGCATGTCATGAGATTTTGCAACGATCGCGACTTCGCCTACGCCGCCGCCCGGCACCTGCATGCACACTTCCTCTACTTGGCGGGCTGAGACGTTCTCGCCGCCAACTTTGAGGGCGTCTTTGTCGCGGTCGGTGAAATAGAAATTACCTTCGTCGCCAACGCTGACCATATCTCCCGTCTTGAACCAGCCATTAGGTGTGAATGATTTGGCCATGGCCTCTTCGTTTTTATAATACTCAAGGAAGATATTTACGCCGCGCGTGCCCTGCACCCACAACTCACCAATTTCACCTTTTTTACACATCGCGCCAGTGTCTGGATTCACCACCGCCAAGTGGTAACCCGGTGTGGGTTTGCCGATAGAGCCCTGTGGCCAATCGCTAACAAAATCTGACCGTGTGGCGTGGGTAACAGTTTCCGTCATGCCCCAACTGGCAAAGGGCTTGGCCTTGAGCCAGCCTTCTATCTCTTTCCAAATAATGCCCATCGGCATCACTTTCAAGCTGTGCTTTTCCGGCACCGCTTGCATACCGATCGCTTTAAAGACAAAGGGAATCATTGAGCAGTGGCTGACTTGGTGTTTTTCAATAATTTCCCAAAACCGGCTTGCCGAAAACTTGGGCAACAACACCGCCGTCGCACCGACACCCAAAGATCCCCAAAATGCCCAGCTTTGGCAGTTAACATGGAAAAAGGGCAAGAAGCCCAAATACACGCTATCGGTATCCATGCCCATACTTTGCGAACCCATGTTGCCAGACCACAAGGCATTGGCATGGGTATGCACTACCGCTTTAGGCAATGAGGTTGTACCTGAGGTAAACATAATGCCCGCTGGTAACATAGGCTCTGCGGGGCGAGCTGGCAGTGAAGCAGCATCGCCGTACAAGCTGCTGAACGCATCCGCGCCGTCAATTGATTCTTCAGCGACTTCGCCGGAATTATTATCGGTGCTCACAATCCATTTAAGACTGGTCGCACTTTTACGAACTTCTTCAAAAAATTTAGGCTGGGTAATCGCACCGACCGCTTCTGTGTGACGGGCAAAATATTCAATTTCTCCGCCCACGCTGCGGGTATTGGTAGTAACACCCACCGCACCGATTTTGGCGCAGGCATACCACGCCAATACCATTTCTGGGCAATTCTCGGCGTGAATCATTATCTTGTCGTGCTTGCGCACACCCTTGGCGTACAAACCCGCAGCAATTTTTCCGGTTTCTTCATCGAAGACTTGGTAACTCCAGCGGCGATCTTCTCCTGAGCGTAGCTCCCAAATCATAAAGGGATGATCGGGCTTGACCCGCGCCCAATGGCGCAGGCGCTGTGGAATATCCTGATCTGCAAAATCGAATTCAGCGGCAGCCACCGCGATGTCCAAATCCGTACTCATAACTCTTCCCCTGATTATCATTATGATGTTTAAAGTGCGCCGCCTAGATGACAGATGTAAGGGCAGCGTTAACAGTATGAATATGATCATAGCCAAGCTAAGCCCCACCCTCTATGACATTTCCACTCATTTGGGGTGGCATTGAGTGTTTCGGTCAGTCCTTGCAGTTGCCGCCGGCGGTGCCTGTCAGCGTGCGTAGATTCTGTTAGAATGGCGCGCTTATACGCAGGCCCACGCCTCGACTCCTTAGACCCAATATACAAAAGCCGAAATCAGCCCCTATGACAGCACTCTCTCCTACCCTGCAGCTCGCTTGTGACCTCATTGAACGGCCTTCAGTTACTCCCGCCGATGCCGATTGTCAGGCCATAATGATGGCGCGTTTAGAGAAGATTGGCTTCCAATGCCAGTCACTGCGTTTTGGCGATGTTGACAACTTTTGGGCAGTCCACGGCAGCAGCGGCCCGATATTCTGTTTCGCCGGCCATACCGATGTAGTACCTACCGGCCCCGCCGCCAATTGGCAAACCCAACCCTTTGAAGCCGTCATTCAAGACGGTATGTTGCGCGGGCGCGGCGCGGCAGATATGAAGGGCAGCCTGGCGGCTATGATTACCGCCTGCGAGAATTTTGTTGCAGCCCACCCCGACCACAGTGGCCGCATCGCCTTTTTAATTACCAGTGACGAAGAAGGCCCCGCCATTAATGGCACCGTCAAAGTCGTGGAGTGGTTAGAGCAGCAAAACGAAAAAATCACCTGGTGCTTAGTCGGTGAACCTTCGTCAACAGATAGCGTAGGTGACGTGATCAAAAATGGTCGCCGTGGCTCCCTAGGCGCAGTCATGACAGTGCGTGGCATACAAGGTCACGTCGCCTATCCGCATTTGGCAAACAACCCTATTCACGCCGCTGCGCCGGCACTGGCGGCACTGGCGGCTGAAGTATGGGACGAAGGCAACGACTTCTTTCCCGCAACCTCCTTCCAAATCTCTAATATCAATGGCGGTACCGGCGCAACAAATGTGATTCCCGGTGAGCTAGAGGTGGTATTTAACTTTCGCTTTTCCACCGAATTAACTGCCGACATATTAAAAACCCGCACCCAAGCCATACTCGAAAAACACGAACTCGATTGCAGCATTGAATGGAATTTAAGTGGTCAGCCCTTTTTAACCGCCGAGGGCCCACTGGTAGAAGCCGCGCAAGCCGCAATTAAAGCGGTAACGGGCACTGATACGATTTTATCTACCGCCGGCGGCACCTCTGATGGCCGCTTTATTGCCCCCACCGGCGCCCAGGTTTTAGAGCTTGGCCCCGTTAACGCCACCATTCACAAAGTGGATGAGTGCGTTAAAGCCGAGGATTTAGATAAATTGTCGCTGATGTACGAAGGGATACTGAAAGAACTACTGGCCTAAGCGCGCTATTTAGCGAAGGCCTTTAGAGGATAGATATCAAAGCGCACCGCCTTACCCGCAACCGATAACTGCGGTTTGCGCTCGGCTAAATACGGTGCTTTTGGCGGGCGCTTGACCACCACACGGTGGCGGGCGCGCTGCAAGGCCAGATCCAGCAACGCATCACTGTCTTCGTCTAAGCCCACCAAAGAATGGAATAAACGCATTTCTTTTTTCACCAGCGCCGACTTTCCCGACACCGGAAACATCGGATCTAAATACACCACATCGGGACAGGCTTCCTCTGCCAAGTTCGCCAGATAATCCATCGCACTCCCTTCGTGCAAACGCATTCGCCGCGCAATCTCAACGCACTCGTAAGATCCTTCGGCGCGACGTAAACCATCGGCCAACAAGGCAGCCACCACCGGCATACGCTCACACAGCGTGACGGTGCAGCCATGACTCGCCATTAAAAAACTATCGCGGCCAAGACCCGCTGTTGCGTCTACGACGCTGGCACGGTTGCGGCTGCCGCCCACTGCCTTTATTAATAACTCTTTACCCGGATGACGGTTGCGCAGCGCCAACTCGAAATCCACCGCCACAGGGTGCTCCCGATTCACCGGCGGCAGGCCAACAACCAAACGATCGCCATCAAAAAACACATGCACTTGATCTGCCTGCTCGCTCCAATCATCAACCAAGCGCAGGCCCAGCCTTTGCGCTAAATCTGCGCTGCTACTGGCGGTATTCAAGACAAGAGGGATTGACGATGTGGTCACAAAAATTCTGTCGGCAATGAGTAAGGGCATGATGTTAGGATATTTAGCGCGGCGCGAACAGCCGCCAAAGCCTTTTCCTGTAAAGATAGCAGGCGAAGATAATATCCATACCAGCTATAATCCACGCCATATTACAACGACGGCAGCCCCATGAAATTATTGATCCGCAATTTAAACCGCACCACCACCGAAGCAGAGCTTTTAGATCTGTTTGAAGAATTCGGCAGTGTGCAGTCACTTACCTTAGTCAGAGACGAAGACGCGAATCTGTCCAAGGGTTTTGGCTTTGTGAACATGCCCAAGGCCGGTGAAGCAAAAGTCGCCATGCAAAATCTGAACGGCAAGATCATTGCCGGCTTTAAAATTCGCGTTAAGAAAGCAGAGCCTACCGTAGAGTCAACTGCCAGTGATGACGTAGAAGCTAGCGATGACGATGAAGTCTAAAGACGCGACGCCGCCCGCCGCTGCTGTAAATTCGGGTTCAAGTTCCGGCTCTAAAGATCCATTACACGGTCTGACGCTAGAGATGGTAATCACTCGGCTGGAAGCCCTGTTCGGCTGGGAAGAGCTGGGACGCCGTATAAAAATTAAATGCTTTACCGACGACCCCAGCGTGTCATCTAGCCTTAAGTTTTTGCGCCGCACACCGTGGGCGCGGCAAAAAGTAGAAGCGCTGTATATTCGCAGCCAACGCCCCGCTCGCAAGTCTTAAGTTTTACGCGCTAATCGCGGCGGTATCTGCAACTGCCGCCAGCGTCACCGGCACACCGTTTAACACCGCGTTACCAGACAGCGCATCGATATGCATTTCGTCAGTGAGATCGTTCACGCTCACACCGGCATGATCCTGCGCGGTTTGCCATTGCGTACCGCTAAGATTGTGCCCCCAGCCGTGGGGAATACTAATCACCCCCGCCATCATTTCATCGCTGAGTTGAGCCGCCAATTCAACACTACCCACCCGTGAACTCACCCTCACTAAATCGCCATCGGCAATAGCCAGCGCCTGTGCATCTAGCGGGTTTATCAGAGCGGTACAGCGAGATTTTCCTTTTACCAAGCGGTGACTATTGTGCAGCCAAGAATTATTACTGCGCAAATCGCGGCGGCCAATAAGTAAGAACTTATCTGGCGCAGTGTCTTGATTAAAGAATTTAGCATCTACCCGCGCCAAATCACTTAGAAAGAACTCCGCCTCTAAATGAATTTTTCGGTCGCGATGATACAAGCCCTTTGGCAAGGCGGGTTTTAGCGCACCCAAATCAACACCGTGTGGCGTCTTCTTCAGCTTAGTCAAAGACAAACCTTTAAAGGGATTTAAGCCGCCGCCATACGGCCCCTGCCATAAAAGTAAGGTGAGCAGGCCTGATGGTCCAGCACGTCGCATTAATTGGCGGCCGAGCTTTTCCTTAAGACCTCGCGCCGGCTGCAGGCGATCTCGCAAGCTCAACAGAATTTCCCAGTCGTGCCGGGCATTCGCCTTGCGCGGAAATAATGCTTTGGCGTAGCGGGCATTATTTCGCACCGCCAAGACATTAAATATCACATCGTAATGTTCACGCTCTAAGGGACTCACGGGCGGTAAAATAAAGTCGGCATGACGGCTGCTTTCATTAATGTAAAAGTCGATAGCAACCAGTAAATCTAAGCCCTTAAACGCCCGATCCAATTGCTCACCATTGGGCGTAGACAGCACTGGATTGCCGGCCATCAGCAGCATGCCCTTAATCTGTCCGTCTCCCGGCGTGCTTATTTCTTCCGCTAACACCGCAACCGGCAACTCACCATTAAACTCCGGCAAGCCCCGTACGCGACTATGAAAGCGGCACATATTTCCCTTGCCGCTTTGAGCCAAAATATCGACTGCAGGTTTAGTGAACATTAGGCCGCCAACACTATCCAGACGACCAGTGCGAATATTAAACAACATGATGAGATACTGACTAAGGGTGCCGAATTCCTGCACTGACACCCCCAAACGGCCATACATGACCGGCGCTTTTGCCGCGCAGAAATCTCGAACCAAGCCACGAATCACCTCTGCGGACATCCCCGTTAGCGGCGCCACTTTTTCTGGGCTATACGCGCTGAATTTATCGACCAAACTCATTGGGCCTTGGTCTAAATACTTAGCCATATTTGCCGTGTTGACTAGCCCCTCTTCAAACAGCACATGGAGCATTGCCAGCAAGACTAAAACATCCGTACCGGGCCGCACAAAATGATGCGCGTCGGCAAGCTCCGCCGTCGCGGTGCGGCGAGGATCAACCACCACGACTTTACCGCGCGTGCGAACATCTTTGAGTCGTTGCTTAACATCGGCCACACTCATAATGCTGCCATTCGAGGCCAGCGGGTTGGCGCCGAAGATCAGAAAGTGATCGGTGTTATCTATATCGGGTACTGGAATTTTCAGCTGATGGCCAAACAACTTCCACGACACAATATGATGGGGAAGCTGATCTACCGAGGTGGCCGAAAACTTATTCTTGGTTTTTAAGGCCCGCAGCAGCCCGCCGCTCATTAACAGTGAGCCGGTGTTATGCACATTGGGGTTGCCTAGGTATGCACCCAAGGAATCATTGCCGTGCTCAGCCTGCAGCGCTTTAATACGTGCCGCGACCTTGTCGAAAGCCTCTTTCCAGCTCAGTTCACGCCATTCACCGTTTACCTTTTCCATTGGCACACGAATGCGGTCTGGGTCTTCGTATAAGTCTTTTAAGGCAAGGGCTTTGGGGCAGATATGACCGCGACTAAAGCTGTCCTCGGCATCGCCCTTAATACTGGTGATCTGTTCATTTTCTACGGTAATTTCAACGCCGCACATGGCCTCACATAAGTTACAGGTACGAAAATGTTTAATTGCATCGGCCATGGCATCACCTTTTTCAAACAGTATTATTATCATTTAGCGCGCAGTATCAGCACGCAAAGCCACCCGATGTTATCAGCGATCACACCTATTTAGCTAATTTCAATAAAATTTGCACAACGGCGCTACGACGTATTGCTTCAAACACTAAGGAAGATGCTAAGCTAGCAAAAATTGATCACATTAGTCTTTCCGCGAAGATCATCTATATTAGGCGCCATTCGCAGGCAAACCGACATATCTCACAGCTGACAAGATGTTAGGCATAAAATTTGCTACGTAGTAAAGACCATGAAAACGACAAAAAGTAGGTGATATGAAGCACAAGCTGACTGAAGACGAGGACGTCCTGCACGCATTGTTTGAAGCGTGTAAAAGTCTAGGCATCGATCTCAATGACGCCGCGAGTAAAGCCGGCCTACCCGCCAAGTTACTGACCTTAGCCAATCATTTTGTGCCCAGTCATTTATTCAACTACTTACTGGAAACTATTGCCAAAGACTATCACTGCCAAGATTTTGCCCTTCATATTGCCAACAAACTACAATCACCTGAACTGGGTCTGCCTACCACGGTAATGTCACTTAGCGCAGATTTCAAAACCGGCTTAGAGCACGCCAGCCACTACAGTGCGTATTACCAAGACACAGGATATTGGCGGCACAACATCTGCGACCAACAAGTCACCTTAGTTAAGTCTGCCAACAGCCTTAGCAGCACGTATTACCGACAGCGGAACCTACTTGGTACTGCGCAGATGTTTCTATTACTGAACACCCTATCAAATCATTTTTGGCAACCCACGAAAGTCTGCTTTAGTTTTTCTGATCCAGGCGCCAAATTTTCCCAGACCTACCGCGATTTTTTTGATTGCGAGCTTATTTTTGATCAGCCCAATGACAGCATTTCTTTCCCTGTAGATTATTTGGAATTCAGCATCAGCAGCAGTGACCCCATGTTATTACGAAGCATGGAAGTACACATAAGAGGCTTACAAGAGGAATTGCTACACGGCCGCGATATCGTAGAGCGAGCCCGCTTGATCATTGATGAACGGCTACGGTTTGCCCATTGTTCCGAGGAAGAGCTGGCATTCTATTTGAAGCTATCGACCGCTGACTTGCGCAGTGAATTTGACAAAGCCAATACAAATTTCACTGACTTGCTGGAACAACAGATAAGTGCCAGAGCAGTCTTTTATATGCAGCGCTGCCATGTGCCAATGGATATCGCTCTCACATCACTTATGCCACACGATGAAGATCGCTTATACGACTTACTCAAGGAAAGAGAAAAGGAACCCACAGAGCCAACCTTGCGGCAAGACGACAAGATTAAAGGCGGTATCAGCAAGCCATTTTCCAGCGAAGCAAACTCAAGCTCAGAAAATTAAAGCCCGCCGTACAGACAATAAAAAACCGGAGTGATTAGCTCCGGCTTTTTATTGTAAACGTCAAACTAGAAAACCTTAGCAATTAAGCCTTGGCATCTTCAATTTGGTAATAATCCATCAAAATCTTAGCCACTTCAGGACGTGAGAATTCTGGTGGTGGCGCAATACCCGCACCCAACATTTCACGTACTTTAGTACCTGACAGCAATACGAAGTCTTCTTTTTCATGATCTGGCGCATCACGCATCATCACAACTTTATCAAGTTTCTTCGAGTAAGCAGTGTGGTCTGCGCGGTAGATTTCGATGTCCATTGCGCCCGCTGGCACTTTTTCGTCGAAAATAGTTTGCGCATC
Source organism: Zhongshania sp. (assembly GCA_018066965.1). Taxonomy (GTDB): domain Bacteria; phylum Pseudomonadota; class Gammaproteobacteria; order Pseudomonadales; family Spongiibacteraceae; genus Spongiibacter. The sequence continues at coordinate 93,950 of JAGPVP010000019.1, forward strand.
AAATCCGCCGTAGTAATCACCCACACCGGCGTGATCACGACCAACGATAAGGTGAGTACAACCACAGTTTTGACGGAACAAGGCGTGTAATACTGCTTCGCGTGGGCCAGCGTATAGCATGTCGAAGCCGTAGCCGGTAATCATCACGGTGTTTTTAGGGAAGTAAACGTCAACCATTTTACGGATAGACGCGTCACGTACGTGAGCTGGAATATCACCTGGTTTCAATTGGCCCAACAACATGTGAATCAAAATGCCATCAGTACCTAGGTCGTCCATTGCCATGCGGCAAAGTTCTTCGTGGGCACGGTGCATTGGGTTACGAGTTTGGAAGGCAACGACTTTGTTCCAACCGCGCTCAGCGATTTCATTGCGAATCTCAACCGCAGTACGGAAAGTCTCTGGGAAATCAGCTTGGAAGTAAGAGAAGTTCAGAACCTGAATAGGGCCAGACAACAAGGTGTTGCCCTGTCCTTTAAAGGTTTGTACACCGGGGTGCTTCTCATCCAATGTGCCAAAGATATTCTCAGCCATGAAATCGATTTGCTCAGCGCTAACAGTCTCTACCGCTTCAACATCCATAATCGCAAGAACTGGATTGCCTTCAACATTGGGATCACGCAGAGCGATACGCTGACCAGCAGTAATACCTTGAGCATCTTTGCTCAGGTTCACGATAGGTACGGGCCAGAACAAACCGTCAGTTGTGCAAAGGTCTTTAGCAACCGCTAAAGAATCCGCTAGGTTCATATAGCCTTTTAAAGGGGTGAAGTAACCTGCACCCAACATAACTGCGTTAGCTGCCGCAGCAGAGCTAACCAATAGTGATGGCAGTGTTTCTGCTTCTGCAGTCAGTGCTTTGTGCTGTTCAGCATCAGATACGAATAATGGGATAAGCGCGTCGGCGCCATGTGGTTTGATCATTGTGGGTAACTCCGTTAGTTGGTCTTGTACGGTTTTAAAGCTATTCGTTTTCACAGCAAGGCTAAACGCTGGACGGGAGATGGAAGACGCTTAAAACCAAAGCGGTTTTGCGTTTACCATCTCCCATCCAGCATCTTCCTTAAATAATTCCGCGCTCGGTCATCAGCGCCAGCAGGATTTCTACCTCTTCTTCCAAACTTTGCTCATGGCTATTCAAAACCAATTCAGCCTTCAGCGGCGCTTCGTATGGATCAGAAATACCGGTAAAGTTTTTGATCTCGCCAGCACGTGCTTTTTTGTACAAACCTTTAGGGTCGCGCTGCTCGGCAACATCTAATGGCACATCTACGTGAACTTCGATGAAGTCCATATCGCCTGCATCGTGCAAATCGCGAACGATGTCGCGGTCTGCGCGGTAAGGGCTAACGAAGCTCGACAATACGATAACGCCAGTGTCGACGAACAGTTTAGAGATTTCGCCAATACGACGGATGTTTTCAGTACGATCTTCGGCACTAAAACCTAGGTTTTTGTTGATGCCCAAGCGGATGTTATCGCCATCTAGACGGTAACAAAGGTGACCTTTTTCCATCAAGGCCTTTTCCAAAGCAACAGCGACGGTGCTTTTACCACTACCAGACAAACCAGTGAACCACAGGGTTGCGCCCTTTTGCTTCAGTAGCGTGTTGCGGTCTTCGCGGCTTACTTCGCCGTCATGCCAATACACATTCGTTGCTTTAACGTCGGTCATTCATCTATCTCCACTGGATATTAAAAATCAAAACCTAGACAGCTGAGGTGTTTTAAAATCTTTTAAACACCACTGCGATAACAGGTCGCCATACTAAAAGCATTCTTATCACAAGTAAAACGGGATATTATTATAGTCAGTATCGGTTTTATCGATACTGAAACTGACTTGAGCTACACCAAACACCGCACTATAAAAACGAAGTGAACCCTCACTATGAACTTCAGCATTCGCCAACTCGAAATATTCCTGTCTGTTGCCAAATACCAGAGTGTATCCAAAGCGGCAGACCAGCTATGTCTGTCCCAGTCTGCAGCTAGCGCCTCATTACAAAATTTAGAAAAGGCCTACGGTGTCAGCCTATTTGATCGCCAAGGTAACAAAATCAAACTTAATGCCATCGGCCACACTCTGCGCAAAGAGGCGGAAACCTTATTCGCCCATTGCCAACAATTCGACGACGCCTTAAAGCGTCATGCTGATATTGGCCATTTGCGGGTCGGCGCCAGCTTTACCATCGGCAATCACCTTGTGGTGCGCTACCTCGCGGACTATTTAGAGAACTACCCCGACGCTGATGTGCAATTTGAAACCGCCAACACCCCCGACATTGTCGCCAAAGTGCTCAATTACGAGGTAGACGTGGGCATGATTGAACGGGAGGTTCAGCACCGCGAACTAGAGCTGATCCCGTGGAAAGAAGACGAGCTCGTGGTGTTTTGCAGCGCCTCACACCCTTTGGCAAAGAAAGGCGTGCTAAAGGATAAGGATATTAAAGAAGCCCGCTGGATTTTACGCGAACCAGATTCTGGCGCCCGTCACACCTTCGACCGCGCCCTTGCCGGCCTACTCCCAGAAATTGAAATTTACCGTGAATTCAAACACAACGAAGCGATTAAAAGCGCAGTAGAATCGGGATTGGGGATTGGCTGTCTGTCTAAGGTTGTACTACAAAACGACTTTCGCAACGGCGATTTAGTACCACTCACCCTAGCTAATCGAGATATGACAAGGACGTTTTACTTCGCCCTACCCAAACAACGACACAAGAAAGCTGCCGTTGAATTTTGGGTAGAGCTTTGCCGAAAAATGACTTAGGCAATAGGTGGATACTTCTCCGCCATCATCACCCGAATATCTTTCTTCAAGACTTTGCCCGTTGGGTTACGCGGCAATGCTGCAACGTACTCCACCTTGCGGGGGATTTTATATCCCGCCAATTTACCGCGACAAAACTCGGTGAGTTCCTCTGCGCTAAGCTCTGGCTGACCACCCGACACCACGACGGCAAGCGGCACTTCTCCCCACTTTTGATCCGGCACGCCGATGACGGCGACATCCTGAATCTGCTCATGAGACATTAAGTGATTTTCAATTTCTGCGGGATAGATATTCTCGCCTCCGGAAATGATCATGTCTTTCACGCGGTCTTGAATATAGATATAACCCTCTTCATCCATGCGTCCGGCATCGCCGGTATGCAACCAACCATCAACCACGGTTTTTGCCGTTGCTTCTGGGTTCTTCCAATAGCCCTGCATCACTTGTGGGCCTTTGGCGACAATTTCACCGATCTCACCCAAGGGCAATTCCTGCCCGTCATTGCCAACAATTTTAATGTCAGTACCAAAGACAGCACGCCCGCAGGAGCGCAATAACTCAGGGCGGCCAGCAAGGGCTTTTTTATGGTCATCTGCAGTGAGGAAGGTCAGCGCCATAGTCGATTCGGTCTGACCATAACCCTGCACAAAGTCGCAGCCAAAGGCGTCCATACATTGCTGTAATAAAGACTCAGAAATAGGCGAGGCGCCGTAATTGATCGTGTGTAACTCAGAGAAGTCGTAGTCCTTTATATTTGGCACCATCGCCAATGAGAACTGTAACATCACAGGAATAACCGCCACAGTGCTGATGTGCTCTTTGGCGAGGGTTTCAATCATACCGACTGGATCATAATCACTATGAATAATCATCGATCCGCCATAGATAACACCTAACAGTGAACCGACTAAGCCCACCGCATGGAAGGTCGGTGCGATGACCAAGCCGCGCTCACCAACTCGTCCACCCTTGCCCGTCGTCATTGGGGCTTGGTAGGTATTGGCCAACACATTGTAATGGCTAACAAGCACGCCCTTAGGCAAACCTGTGGTGCCACTGGTATACATTTGAAACAGGATGTCGTCGCCGTTTATTTCGACTTCATTTAAAGTCGCTGGACTTTGTAACCAGTTCGGCAGATGCGGAGCACTGCTATCACTATCAATACATACACAGGTTTTAGCGCGCAAATACTCACCGCGCAGACCATCAAACTCTTGATCAAAAAACAGCATTTGCACATCGGCGTTGCTGGCAATAAATTCAACTTCGGCCGGCGCTAAGCGATAATTCAAACCCACCACCACCGCACCGATACGCGCACAAGCGAGGAAGACACACAAATTATCAACCGAGTTCTTGGCCAAAATCGCCACCCGATCACCCTTAGAAATTCCGCTAGACTGAATATGCGCGGCAATTACATTGATGTAGTCCCATGCCTCGGCATAATTCAGAGTCTTTTTACTGTCACTCGCCATCATCATGTCGCCACGAATACGCGCATGAAATTTGGTATGGTCATTCAAATTATTAAATAGTTTCATCACATCCCTCTGCTGTTATATTTATTTTTCAACGCAAAATAACTTAAAGATACCGCATATCGCTAAACCGGCGACGATGGGTGTCTGAGCCACCAAAATACATATCAATCATCATTAGGCGCTTCAAATAATGGCCTATGGGCATCTCATTCGTCACCCCCATACCGCCGTGCATTTGCACCGCTTCTTCTGCCACCTTACGACCGTACTTGCCCACCATCGCTTTCAGTACTGCAACATCTTGGCTGCGCTCCGCACTATTATCCAAGATCGCACACTGAGCTCTAACTAATAAAGAACGACATTGCTCTGTCGCCATAAACATATCAACCATACGATGCTGCAAGGCCTGAAAGCTACCAATAGCCACACCAAATTGCTTACGTGTATTGGCGTATTCTGCGGTCGCTTTATAAAGATAGGTCATTGCGCCGACAGCCTCTGCGCACAGCGCAACCAATGCCTCATCGACGACCTCAGCGATTAGTGGATATGCCTCACCATCTGCAGTGAGCATGTCATCCTGACGAATCAAAAGATCAGTAAATTGAATGTTGCAGGCAAGCTGACCATCCATTAAGCGAACAGACTCTTTTTCCAAAGCTGGGTTAGCTGCATCTACCACAAATAAACTAATGCCTGACTCACTAGCCACATCACCACTCGTACGAGCAGCAATAATAAAGTGGCTTGCCTTGGCGTTAAGCACTAATTTCTTTTCGCCATTGAGACAGTAGCTATCGCCCTGTTTAATAGCCGTAGCACTGACGTAGCTGAGTGAAAAACGACTCTGCGGCTCTAGCCATGCAAAGCTATATTGCGCCTCGCCAGAAATCACCTGAGGCATTGAACGGCTTTTAAGCTCGTCGTTTGTACAGCGTGCCATCAGCTGGCCGGCTAACACAATTGACGACCAATACGGCTCAACCACCAATACTTTGCCAAACTCTTCCATTACCGCTGACACATCAGCGACGTTACCGCCAAAACCACCAAGCGCTTCTGAAAAAGGAATGGTTAACCAACCCAGCTCAGAAAACGTAGCCCAATGCTCAGCGCTAAAACCCGCTTCGTTTTTAACCACCGCTTCCCGCTGCTCTGGTGCATAATTATCAGCGAGAAATTTTGCCACGCTGTCTTTCAGCATGACCTGTTCTTCAGTTAATGAAAAATCCATTATTTATCCCCTAGCGCGCTTACAGACCGAGCGCAAATTTAGCAATGATGTTGCGCTGCACTTCGTTGCTGCCACCGAAAATGGTACAAGCGCGACCAAACATGTATTCGCGTCTGGCTCTATTGCCGTCACTCTCCCAAAGCGCGTTGTCGGCATCTGGCAGCACCCCGCCAAAGCCTGCGGCTACATCCCACTGTAAAGACTGAACGGCTTGCTGTAATTCAGTACCTTTAAGCTTCAACAAGGACGATTCCATACCCGGCGCCCCGCCGCTATCCAAATCGCTTAATACTCTGAGCTCTAAAAATTCTAGCGCCATCACCTCCATCTCTACGTCGGCTAGGCGGGCTCGAAAATCACTATCATCAATTAAACGACTTCCACTCGCTGACACCTGACTAGCCAGTCCGCGAATATTGGTCAATATCCGTTTACAGTAACCAACGCCGGATAAAGCAGTACGCTCGTAGGTCAGCAATGCTTTCGCGTAGGTCCAACCCTGATTTTCCTCGCCAATACGATTCGCTACCGGCACCCGAACATTTTCAAAGTTAACTTCATTGAGGTGGTGTTCATCGTCCACTGAAATAATAGGCGACACGGTAATACCGGGGGTTTTCATGTCTATTAGCAAAAATGAAATACCCTGCTGCGGCTTACCGGTGTTGTCAGTGCGGACAAGGCAAAATATCCAATCGGCGTACTGCGCAAACGTTGTCCAGATTTTTGTACCATTAATAATATAATCGTCGCCATCGCGCACCGCACGGGTTTGCAAAGCGGCCAGATCTGAGCCTGCGCCCGGTTCCGAATATCCCTGGCACCACCAGATGTCAGATGATTTTGTTTTAGGAAGAAAGCGCGCTTTTTGCTCGTCTGAGCCGAAGCTGTATAAAACAGGCGCCACCATTTTTATACCCATAGGCACCACATCAGGCGCACCTGCTGCAGCTAACTCGGTGGTATAAATATACTTTTGTGTAGCGCTCCAGCCGGTACCGCCGTGTTCGACCGGCCAACCGTTCGCCGCCCAACCTTTGCCATCAAGTAGCTTTTGCCACTCCACACTAGCTTTGCTAAAGGTGTTTGGGTGATGGATACGTGCGGCAAGGTCCGCTGTGAAATTGTCGCGCATAAAGCCGCGCACTTCTTCCTGAAAAGCAAGTTCCTCAGGGCTAAATTTAGCGTGCATACAAATTCTCTTTTGACGTGGTACCTAAAAACGGAATTGGCAGCGACTTATTTACAGCTCACTGCCAATAAAGCTCACCGCTATTAACGAGGCTGCATACGAATTGCACCATCCAGACGGATACATTCGCCGTTCAAATATTCGTTTTCTGCCATCATGACAGATAGGTGCGCTATCTCTTCAGGGCGACCAAGACGCTGAGGGTTTACTACGCTGGCCTCTAAAGATTTGTAAGCCACTTCAGATAAGGTTTCAAACAACGGCGTATGAATTAGCCCCGGCACAATCGTGTTTACCCGAATACCATAAGACGCTAAATCCCGCGCCATCGGCAAAGTCATACCTACAACACCGCCTTTCGATGCACTATACGCAACCTGTCCTACCTGGCCTTCGTAAGCCGCAACCGACGCAGTATTAATAATCACACCACGCGCATTAGCACCGTCATATGGCGCGTTCTTTGCCATTTGCTCGGCAACCAAGCGCGCTACGTTAAAGGTGCCTACCAAGTTCACGTTAATCACGGTTTTATACGCATCCAGTGGGAAAGCACCTTGCTTACCCAAGGTTTTAATCGCATTGCCGATACCGGCATAGTTGTTACAGATATGAATGGCACCAAATTTCGCCATTACCTCTGCTATTGCAGTAGCAACCGACGCTTCATCGGCAACATTGACGTTATGAAAGCTCACATTGTCTGCACCCAGCTCTGCCACAATGGCATTGCCGCGTTCTGCATTCATATCAAAAATCGCGACCTTGCCGCCCTTGGCAAGATAAGCGCGTACAGTTGCTTCACCTAAGCCCGACGCACCGCCGGTAACTACAGCAATTTTTCCATTAATATCCATGACTGCTTTCCCGTTTAATTATTCGAAGAATGAAACGAATTTGTCTGAGTACAAATCGCGTCCAATAATTAATTTCATGATTTCTGAACTACCGGCAAAAATCCGTGTAATACGCGCATCGGTATACATGCGGCTAATTGGATACTCGTCCATAAAGCCTGCACCGCCGTGAAGTTGAACGCCCTCATCGACCATTTTGCACAGCAACTCACTGGTGTAGAGCTTGGCTTTTGCTGCGTCTTCAGAGGTGAGCAGACCTGCATTGTGAGCAGCAACACATTGGTCCACGTAAGCCTGCGCAACGTCAATTTCGGTACGTAAATCTGCCATTTTAAATTCAGTATTCTGCATTTTAGACAGTGGCTTACCGAATACTTTACGCTCCATGGTAAATTCGCGAGTGACTTCAAAGGCACGATGGGCGCCAGATAAAAATCCGCAAGCACCAATCAGACGCTCTTCAGCCAAACCTTCCATCAAATAGATAAAGCCCTTGGTGGCATCGCCCAATACGTTTTCTTTTGGAATACGCACATCTTTGAAAAACAGTTCTGAAGTATCCTGCGCCTTCATCCCCATTTTTTTAAGGTTACGGCCGCGCTCAAAACCTTCCATACCGCGCTCAACTAAAAATAAACCCACAGCATAGGGATTATTTTCAGGATCTGTTTTCGCCGCCACAATCACCACGTCAGAATTAATACCGTTGGTAATATACGTTTTGGTGCCATTTAGCAGCCAATGATCGCCCATGTCTTTCGCATTGGCACGCATACCCGCCAAGTCTGAACCGGCGTCTGGTTCCGTCATTGCAATGGCAAGAATCGTTTCGCCTGTTGCACACTTCGGTAAGAAACGCGCTTTCTGTTCGTCATTACCAAAACGATCGATATACGGGCCCACCAAGCGGCTGTGCAGGGTATTTGCCCAATCACCACCGTGGATGCGGCTAGTTTCTTCGATGATAATTTGTTCAAAACGAAAATCTTTATCGCCCATGCCACCGTATTGTTCTTCCGGCCAAATCATCAAAAAACCTTGCGCACCAGCCTTGGTAAACGCTTCGCGATCAACAATACCCTGCTCACGCCAGCGCTCTATATTTGGTGCAATTTCTTGCTCCAAAAACTTGCGGTAGGCCGAGCGGAACATATTTTGTTCTTCGGTAAAATTACGTGGCAACATAGGAATTGTGCTCCGGATTTTAAGAAATAAATCTCGATGCAAAACATCGAGATCTTAATAAGTATTTTTTATATCAGCGGCGAGAAACTCCCACCGCTGTTTTTATGATAAAGCTGCGTTAAACAAACAAATCCCCATCAGCGGCCTTTTTCAATAGCAACGCGGGTGGTGTAAAGCGCTCGCCATATAGCGCGCTTAGCTCAGCGGCACGATCAGCAAATTTCTGCACGCCGTAGGTATTAATATATTGGAATACACCACCAGTATAAGGAGGAAAACCAATACCCATGATTGAACCTATGTTGCCGTCTGCAACCGATTTCAATACGCCTTCCTCTAAACAGCGCACCGACTCCACAACCTGTCTAAATAAAATACGCTCTTTAATATCATGGTTAGAAACAGCAACATCCGCCTTCACAAAACGCTCGCGAATGGTTGGCCAAATGGTTTTGCTGCCGTCAGCGGCGTAATCGTAATAACCACCTTCGTAGGCTTTACCGTTGCGCTGGTATTCATCTACAAACACCTTAGACATACGGCCAGTCGCGGTATCAACATTCATATTGTCACCAAGGCGCTCGTTTAGCTCGCGATTAGTGGCGACGATCTTAGTGGTTAATTGCTGACTCACTTCATCGTGCACGGCCAATGGGCCAACCGGCATACCGACTAATTTAGCGAGGTTTTCGATCAACACTGGCTCAACGCCTTCTTCGATCAGTACCGCGCCTTCATCAACAAAGGTGCCAAATACCCGCGAGGTAAAGAAGCCGCGAGAATCGTTAACAACAATCGGGGTTTTCTTAATTTGCTGTGCATAATCAAAGGCCTTCGCCAAGGTTTCTGCAGAGGTTTTATCGCCAACAATAATCTCAACCAAAGGCATTTTGTCTACTGGCGAGAAAAAGTGAATACCAATAAAGTTTTCAGGCTTAGCAGATGCTTCTGCTAACAACGTAATCGGTAGCGTAGATGTATTAGAACCCCACACACCACCCTCGGCCAATAAGGGCTCAAGTTCCTTGGTCATACTATGTTTCAGATCAACGCTTTCAAACACTGCCTCAATGATTAAGTCACAACCTTGTAGGTCACTGGCATCAACCGTCGCGGTAATACGGCCAAGAATATCGGCCTTTTTCTCTTCACTCATGCGGCCACGACTAATCGCTTTACTCAAAATCATGTCGCTATAAGCTTTGCCTTTGTCGGCAGCGTCTTGGCTGATGTCCTTGAGCACTACGTCCATACCTGCACGCGCAGACACATAGGCAATACCCTGCCCCATCATGCCCGCGCCCAAGATACCCACCTTTTTAACTTTGCTTTTCGCGATGTCTTTAGGACGACTGCCACCACCATTGACCTGATTCATTTGCAAAAAGAAGGTCATCATATTTTTGGCTTGTGGTGTGGTAACCAAGCTCGTCAATGCACGGCTTTCAATACGTAGCGCAGTGTCAAAATCTACCCGCAAGGTATTTGCAATTACATCTAAAATTTTCTCAGGCGCAGGCATCAAACCCTTAGTCTTTTGCGACAACATTGGCACCGCGCCCTGAATCATCTGAGCAATATTCGGCTTGCGTAAGTCACCGCCGGGAATTTTAAAGCCCTTCACATCCCAAGGGTTGGCAGCTTCTGGGTTCGCCAAAATCCACGCTTGCGCCTTGGCCATCATGTCGTCTGTGTCTGCACCAAGTTCTTCAACCAAACCAAAGGCTGCGGCTTTCTCAGCAGTAAAACGCGTACCTTCCAGCAATGGCATAATGGCTTTTTCAACGCCCATCTTGCTAACCAAACGCACGATACCACCACCGCCAGGCAGCAAGCCCAAACTCACTTCGGGTAAGCCAATGGCCACTGCGGGCGAATTTAATGCCACGCGATAATGACAGGCCAAGCAAATTTCATAACCACCACCCAACGCCGCACCATTAATGGCAGCAACCACTGGTTTGCCGAGCTTTTCTAAGCGGCGCAATAAGCTCTTAATGGATTCAGTTTGTGCAAACAAGGCTGGCTCATCTACGCCCGGCACAGCTTTAAGCATGTTCTTAATGTCGCCACCGGCAAAAAAGGAGCTTTTTGCTGACGTTAAAATGACACCGGCAATATCATTGCGATCTGCTTCCAAGCGCTCGATTGTTACGCCCATTAACTCAATATATTCGTCGTTCATCGCATTGACTGGACCACTCATGTCCATAGTCACTGTAACGATGTTATTGCTGTCTTTTTGATAATTAAATGTTCCGCTCATTGCGCTACCTATTCATTCATTTTGTCGTCAATGCCGACGGGGTTTCCCTGTCAGCAGCTAATTCAAATTGTGAATTCTGACCTCACACCCGCTCGATGATGGTCGCGATACCCATGCCGCCGCCGACACATAACGTGATCAAACCAAAGCGCAAATTGCGACGCTCAAGCTCATCTAGGCAGGTGCCAACTAACATGGCGCCGGTTGCGCCAAGGGGGTGGCCCATGGCGATTGAACCGCCATTGACGTTGATTTTCTCACTCGGTACGCCGGTTTCTTTTTGGAAACGCATTACCACTGAGGCAAACGCTTCGTTGACTTCAAACAGGTCGATGTCGTCGATAGACATACCGGCTTTTTCCAGCACTTTCCACGTTGCCGGCGCGGGACCAGTCAACATAATGGTTGGCTCGGTGCTGGTCACTGCGGTTGCAACAATACGACCACGGGCTTTTAAACCTAGCTCGGCACCAATTTTTTCGCTGCCGATCAATACCGCAGAAGCACCATCTACGATGCCGGAAGAATTACCGGGCGTGTGGATGTGATTGATTTTGACAACTTGGGGATATTTGCTCAGGGCAATATCGTCGTAACCCAAAGAACCATGAAACTCAAAAGACGCCTTTAATCGCGCCAAGCCCTCTAAGCTGCTATCTGGTTTTATAAACTCATCGCGCTCAAGAATCGTTACGCCGTTTTCATCTTTAACCGGCATCACTGATTTATCGAAATAACCAGCGTCTCTTGCCGCTGCTGCTTTTTGCTGAGATTGAAGTGCAAAGGCATCAACATCTTCACGGCTAAATTCAGCCAAGGTTGCAATTAAATCTGCGCCCACACCCTGCGGCACAAACGCACTATCAAATGCAGTTTGCGGATCTTCGCCCCACGCACCGCCATTGCTGCCCATCGGCACGCGAGACATACACTCAACGCCACCGGCAACCACTAAGTCTTCCCAGCCCGACGCTACTTTCTGTGCGGCGAGGTTTACCGCCTCTAATCCCGATGCGCAAAAACGATCTAGTTGAAAACCCGAAACACGCTCATCCCAACCGGCTTTCAATAGTGCCGTTTTCGCCACGCAAGAGCCTTGCTCTCCAATAGGCGTAACACAGCCCATAATGACATCATCGACTTTGCTCGTATCAAGATTATGTCTATCACGCAGACCGTTAAGTAAGCCGGCAAGCAGGTCGACTGGCTTCACTTCATGTAGTGAGCCGTCTTTTTTACCTTTACCACGGGGTGTACGAACTGCGTCGTAGATGAAAGCTGTATTAGCCATAGTGTATTGTCCCTGACTGACATGATTATTACGTGCACAAGAGAGTCGCCCCCGAGCGCCTTTTTCGCAATGACCGTCAATGACATACAATAGACATTATGTTACAAGTTAGCATTGAAAACTCCCAAGCATGCGCCTGCGGCAAAAAACTGGTTTGCCGGGAAACATATAGGCCAAACTCACTCGGTGTCTTATGGAAAACAGAACCATCTCCATCGCCTTTATACGCAATATGGTATCGGGCTGCGGGCTGCCAAAGCGCTACTGCGAAGAATTACTTGAGCGCGCAGGTATCGACCCGAAAACCGTGACCAGTGAGCGCGCTCGAGTCACACCCACCCAGCTTTCGCAACTGAACAAATGGATAACCGACGCCACCGGCGATGAAGGTATGGGGCATTATCGACAGCCTCAAAAACACGGCACATTCCACGCTCTTGCTCACTATCAGCAAACCGCTGCAGACTTAGAACAAGCCATAGAGCGCAATGTGAAGTTTTATAACTTATTCGATTTTGGCTTTAGCTTGGCACTGATTCGCAGCGGCGACTATATAAGCTACCGGCTGCAAGCCGATCTTGGCCTAACCTTGACGGACTGGGTTTACGAGCAGCACCTCATGATAAACCACCGCTTTTTATGTTGGTTAACTGGTAGCTCAATCCCCCTTCATCGCGTTAATTTCAACTACCCAGCACCATCACACAGCGGCGAATACCACTACCTATTTTTCAGCGATACCCGCTTTGCCCAAGACCACAGTGAAATTGTGTTTCATCGCCAATACCTAAGCCTGCCAATCATTCGCTCAACCGCCGAGCTAGAAGACTACCTTTCACGCGTGCCCAGCGAATTCCTGCACATTCCCAACCAAGGCAGCAGTTACACCGAGCAAATTAGACGGATTATTAAAAAATCATTGCCGGACATCCCCAGCTACGAAGGCATGGCGCAATCGCTAGGACTGACGCCACAAACCCTCCGTCGCCGACTTCGCCAAGAGGGCTGTGATTACAGATTGATCAAAAATGAGCTTATTCGAGATACCGCGATTGGCTATTTGTTACACGACAACAGAGAGATCAAGACAATCTCTTATCAGCTCGGCTTCTCTGAACCCAGCGCATTTATACGCTCTTTCAAAAAATGGACCGGCGTGACACCGCATCAGTATCGCGACAATCACAGCTTAGGGGCTGATTCATTCAAAAGCGGAGACAGAATTTAAATCGAGCACTTCAAGCTTCAACCAAGCCTAGATGTTTAACGAAAGGTTTAAAGTCTTTATCTGAAAAAAGAAGAGGAAGTTTCTGATCAATACAAAATGTGGCGATAATGACATCGGCGGTTTTACGTACAGTAATCCCCTTTTTTCGTAGTGCCCTAAAATTCTCCGCACTCTTTATCGCCATTTTCTCTCCAAGCATGTCGAAAATAGTTATATCTTCAAAAACCTCGCGTGCAGCCTTGTAGTCTTTATCATGCCTAAAGCCCTGCAATACCTCAGTCAGAATCAGATCACCTATAGCGACCGGCCTTATTCCAAGAATATTATCGAGCTTATCAGCTTCGGGAGAGTCCAATCCCGAGAAGTAATCGATCCATACACTGGAATCCACTAGAATCACGAGCTGGCTCTCATATCATCAAGGTCTCCTGTCCATTGCAATTTCCCACGCAGTTCTTTTATATTTTTCTGCTTATTTAGCTGAATCAAGGTCTTCAGCCCCAGTTCAACCACATCTTTCTTAGTTTTTAAGCCCGTGGCCTTCAACACCTCATTCATTAACTTATCGTCAATCTCAATATTCGTTCGCATGTTTGACCTCAATTTGCACAAGCACTAAATGTGTATAAAGTATCCACCTTATACACACTCCTAGTCAAGTAAGTGTATTGGCCGACAAGGCATTTCTGAGATATATAAAAAGGGTTTTCAAGCCAAGATTTCGATTGAACCGCGCATTATTTGGCGCGAGATAACTGAATGCGAGTTAAAAATATCCCCTTACGCACAAATCGGCATTAGGGACACGCCCTAAAGCTCGCACTCAGTCATCAACATGCTTTAAGTAGCTGGCATAACGCGGGTTATCTATCGCCATCTTTGCGACGGTAATACGCTCTAGAGTGGCAAGCAAATTATCTTGTCTCGATGCTATATCACCGCTACGGATGTGATCGAGCAGGCGCTGATTTATATCCGTCCTTTCAGGGGCAGTGCTTTCAACCCCCAAGCTTTCGGGATCATCACCTAGATACTCATTTAATGCCGAGTGCTCTAGTTGCCTAAAATTCTCGCCCAACTCAGACTCACGCGCGATGATTCCCAAAACATTCATCGCAATTTTCAATTTGTATTTAATGGCGTCGTCATCAACTGCCGGCGCCACCTCTGTCGTTAAAAATTCCTGCAAGGCATCGCATAATTGGCTGACATTTGGCTGACTAATCGGCATGGTCACCGCCCCTAAGTAAATCAAGTATATCTAGTTCACACTCTGAAACACGGCGGCCTATTGCGACCCGTTCCAATGAGCGCTCACGACCACTCAAATGCATATCGCATTGGTATAGGCAGATGACACCCCATTTAAGCACACCGAACAATTCCCAAAATTTAACTGCCGCATGATCAACATGTCGGCCACTGGCGCGCTCATAGGCGTTATATAAGCTGGCCCGATCACCGAAGCCGCCCACCGGTTTGTCAATGCGGCCAAAGCGCCAAGAATTCACACATAGCCAGCCCAAGTCTTCCATAGGGTCGCCGATATGAGACAGCTCCCAATCGAGTACAGCGCGAATGCCTTCTTCGCCCACCATTAAATTGCCATTACGGAAATCACCATGGACTAAGGTTTCCTCGGCGCAGGCCGGAATATGCTCAGCAAGCCAGCGAAAGGCATATTCAAACACCGGTAAGGCTTGCTGGTAGCCATCATATGCCTGCCGATAAAATGCAATTTGCTCTGCCGCCACCGCGCGGTGTAGACCGGACAAGGCGCTGAGGGGCACAGCGTGAATGGCAGATAAAATCTCACCGCACTGCCCCGCCATTTGCTCCCTCGCTGTAGCATAACGCGGATCTTTTAGTATTTTTTGCGGCAGGGTTTCACCCTCGATATGCCCCATGATAAAGCCTTCGCCAAGACCATCGCCTGCACTCAGAGCTAGGATTATGGCTGGCGCCGGCACACCCGCAGCAACCGCAGCACCGAGCACCTTGGCTTCATCTGACTTGTTAAGCGCCCCACCAAATTGACTGGCATCATGACCACGGCGAAATATAAGCGCCTGCTCGCCGTTTGCGGTAATCGCAATAAATGACCACGTCTGTGCTGCGGCTCCGCCGGTTAATCGACGTAGCCCCCTTACACTTACCGGCTCTGCCCACTGCCTTGCAAGCACCTTTTCTAACGTCGCTTTTAATTCCTCGGCCGTGCTTGCTTCAGCGCCCATTAGCGACGCATTGCTCACAAACTGTCACTCCATTCCGCATCGCGCTCACCAAAGTCCCAGCCCTGGCCATTATCGCGATAGCGTTTTAATACCTGCTTTGCAACCGATTGGATATGCACCTCATCTGGGCCATCGTAAATTCGTGCTTCGCGGGCATGGCGGTACATGCGGCTCAACGGCGTGTCGTCAGTAAGGCCGGCTGCGCCATAAACTTGAATGGCTCGGTCTACAACATTGTGAAGCATACGTGCACCGACCACTTTAATCGCGCCAATTTCTACCCGCGCCGCATCGCCGCTATCTATGCAACGGGCGGCATGTAGGGTGAGCTGTCGGCAGGCTTGAATCTCAGCCAAACTATCAAACACATGCTGCTGCATAAGCTGTTTATCTGCAAGGCTAGAACCAAAGGCGCTGCGACTATGAAGCCGCTCACACATTAAATCGAAGGCACGCTGGGCCTGACCCAACCAGCGCATACAATGGAATATTCGGCCCGGCCCTAAACGCCGCTGTGCAATCACAAAGCCCTCACCACGGCCGCCTAAAAGGTGATGTTCAGGCACACGGATGTCATGGTATTTCACTTCAAAGTGACCGCTATTCAGACCCAATAGGGGCGTATCTCTCACGATCTCGTATCCGACACTATCGGTTGGAACAATAATCATACTAAAGGCTTTGTGGTCTGGCGCGCCTGGCTCAGTGCGGCACATAATTGTGGTGTAGGCCGCGATATCCGCGCCAGTGGTAAACCACTTATGGCCATTAATGCGCCAATGCCCGCCTTCTAATACCGCGCTTGTTTGTAGCTGGGTAGGATCAGAGCTAGCCAAGGCGGGTTCTGTCATCGCGAAACTAGGGCAAATTTCACCCGCAACTAGGGGGCGCAAATACTGCTCCTGCTGCCGGGGCGAGGCGTACTGTTTGAGCATTAAAGAATCTTGCAAGGAATAGGTGCCAAACACCCGCTGCGCATACTCAGAACGACCAATCACCTCGTTGATATACACATAATCGAGAAACGGCATGCCCTGCCCGCCAATCTCCTTTGGGTGCCCTAAGGCCCATAGACCCTCGGCTTTAGCTTGTTGCATCAGCTCAGCAAGTTTTAGCTCAGAGACGGCCTTATCCGCACCCTGCAAAATTGATTCTGCAGGATAGATGCGCTGCTCCAAAAACTCCTTTGTTCGTTGGCGAATTTCAAACCACGATGCAGACGCACTCACAGCACACTCCTATTTTTTATGATTATGACTGCTGACAATACAAACAAGACGCCTTTTTATTGTCAAGTAAATTGACTTTATATATGATAACTACAAATGTCGTCACGGCAAACCAACAATAACAACGATAGCCACCATAAAAGTAGCGAGATAAGTATGAACGCATCACTAAAGCCATTACACAATATTCATCACGCCGCCTACCGCTGCCGTGACGCGGAACAAACCCGCTGGTTTTACGAAGACATACTGGGTTTAAAGCTGGCCGCCGCTTTTGAAGAAGACATCGACTTTGGTGAAGGCCTTGGCCGCAATCGCAATTTTTTGCACATCTTCTTTGAGATGGGCGATGGCAACTACCTGGCCTTCTTTGACGAGCCCGGTATATCTAAAGAAGAAGACTTTGGCCGCAAAGACAGTTTCGACATGCATTTGGCATTAGAAGCAGAAAGCATGGACGACTTACTTGCATGGCACAAACGTATTAATGACGCCGGCAAAACCTGTCTTGGCCCCGTCGACCACGGTTTTGTGCATTCGGTCTATATGTACGACCCCAACGGCATACAAGTCGAGATCACCTGCCGCGCGACAGATCCTTCAATACTGCAAAAACATACCGACGATGCCCGCACATCATTAGCCGCGTGGACCCAGAAGACCCGCCCATTAAAGGAAAAAACCTTCGGTGCCGCTAAAATAGACAAGCGCGCCCGCTAACTACAGGCAGGCAGTAGAACATTCACGAGCTGCAATTTTTAGACGGGGGGCACCACCACTATCGGCCCCCAGCCTTTGCTGAGCGCTTGCTTCAATTGTTTTAACTGCGCTTTACCGATGCGGTTGGCAAGCTCATCTTCTATACCGATAACGGCTTTCTCGGCATCTTGGCGGATTTTATCGGCGGTGGCGCTAAATTGAACAATCTTTGCGCGACGGTCTGCTGGGTCTGGCACTAACTCCAGCAAGCCATCGTCACGCATTCCCTGTAATAATTGATGAATAGCCTGACGACTTACGCCTAAATTACGCGCCAGAAATGCGGGGCGATTAATGCCCACCGTCACGCTGATCATGATCATCGACTTGGTTCGGTTCATTCGCTCCCAGCCAGCCGCTTCAAGACTGGCTTGCAGGCTCTCGTCCATCCAGAAAAGGGCGTACGCAAGTGTGCCAATCAAAAAGTCCTGATGCTCTGCTATTTTTTTCATTCCATTATCCAGCTAAATACCGCACTCAAAAGCATCCTCACTCACATCCCGCAAGAACGATGGATTCCATCTATGTTTATTATAAGCACGCTATTGTATTCGGTATCGACCCAAAACACCTAGCGTAGCCATATCAATATTAGTAAAGATAATTGACATATTATCGGTAAATTGCTCTACTGCCATTCATACTTTTCTTGTGAACAAGCAGCGAGTATCGTCATGACCAATAAGAAAAAAGCCTACGAACGCGTACCCTATTTAATTTTTTATCAGGACAAAAGTCCGTTTAAAGAAACCTACGGCGGCCCCATGGACTTTGGCGCGCTAAAGTCGCACCTGCTGCGCCCCGCCGAACCCAAAACTAACAATGTTATTGTGTTTATGCACCCCGTGGGTGGCGGCGAATACCTGCCAATGATTACCGAGCTGGCTAAAGCGGGTTATCCGGTGATTTATTGCCAAAGCCGCTATCCCGGCAATGACACCGCGCTGATCATGGAAAAAGTGGTCATCGATCTTGGCAACTGCATTCGCCACGCCAAGGAAAAATTTGGCTTTGATAAGGTGATTTTAGCGGGCTGGAGTGGCGGCGGTTCGCTGTCGATGTTCTATCAAAGTCAGGCAGAAAACCCGACCATCACTGAAACCCCAGCAGGTGACGCGGTAGACCTAACTGTTCAAGGCCTTATTCCCGCCGACGGCATTATGATGCTGGCAGCTCACATTAGCCGCACCCATACGTTAACGGAGTGGATAGACGCCTCTGTTCTTGATGAGCAAGACCCCAGTCAGCGTGACCCTGAACTGGATCTTTACAACCCGCAAAATGCCAATCAACCGCCCTATTCTACCGCGTTTTTAGAACGGTATCGCGCAGCGCAAATTGCCCGTAATCGCAAAATCACAGCGTGGGTTAAAGACAAACTGGCAAGTTTAAAAGACAGTGGCCGAGCAAACGATGAATTCGCCTTTGTGGTTCACGGCACCATGGCCGACCCGCGCTGGCTAGACCCCAGCATCGATGCAAATGATCGTCAGCCACGCTGGTGCTATTTGGGTGATCCTGAGGTGGTGAATAACGGTCCGGTGGGCCTCGCCCGCTTCTGCACCCTGCGCAGCTGGCTGTCGCAATGGAGTTATGACGACTCCAATGCCGACGGGCTACGATGTGCACAGACCATTACAGTACCGGCGTTAGTTATTGGCAATAGCGCCGACGACGCCTGCACACCAAGCCACACCACGCGAATATTCGATGCCATAGCCCATAACAACAAGGAGATGCATGAGATTAAAGGCGCTACTCATTACTATTTCGGGCAAGAGGCTCAGTTAAATGAAGCCGTCCAGCTTTGTGGTGACTGGTTACAACGCAAAAATTTGCTCTAAAGCAGCCTAACCTGCACTCACCGCCTTCTGGCGCTTACTTTTGCAGACCGGAATATCAATATCCTGTACAGATAAGCGCCGCACTTTGCCGTTCAACAAGGGCCATTCAATTTCACTGCCCTTTTGCAAGCCAAGCAATGCGCAGCCTACCGGCGACAAAACTGAAACTTTTAATAAGGTCACGTTTGCCTGCCACGGCATCACCAAGGTCACCTTGGTTAAAGTGAGTGCGTCTAAATCCATAAACGTAACGACTGAATCTATACACACAAAGTCATTATTGTAATCACAGTCTTCAACAATATCTGCGCGATCAACTTCTGACTGTAAATCCTTTGCTGCATCGGAGCGGTTACGACGAATAAACTCGGTTAAAGCCTGGTAATCAGATTGCTTTACAAAAATAGGGATATGCGACAAATCTTGCACAATTTTCTCCACAGCAAAACTCGGCTATATTTTTTAAAAATATCAGCCACTAATATTAATTTGATTAGGTTGGAAGCGGTGCTGGCGACTGAGTAAAACTCAATCGCCCTAGGAGAGGAAGGCGGCAAAAATCCCAGCGCAGACCGCGCCGAAATTGAAACCTTTAACTGTATAAATCGATAACGTGTTCATGGACTTGAGACTAACAGTTTTTTAAAACTTAGCAAGTATCCTAGTAATCATAAATATGTTCTAGAGCGATGCCATGGCCTTGTACATCAGCGATTAATTTCGCCAAACCAGTTACCGCCACCATCAACACAACACGCTCGTGGCTCTCGTCTGACACCAGCCGCGACCGAAATAACTCCTGCGCATTGAGCGTAGACATATCCGCATCCTTATTTACCAACAAGGACACCGCAATTTGATGGTTGCCAGAGATGTCGCTGATCGTCCATTCAGTATTAAGGAATTTAGGCATGATCTCAGTAAAACCACCCCAGCGCGGCACCGACATAATATAGTCGTCACCGCCGGTTGCGACGATTTCTGAACCCTCTGGCTCTTTCGGCAAACGTATACTATTACTTTGCACGCGCTGCGCCGTGAGGTAAATCCGCTTATCGGTTTCACCGTAGGTAGATTGGGCGGCATATTTAATTAATTTGGCATAAAGCGATTTCACGCCAAACTCAGCGCTGAAAAACAACTTCCGCTCCCATTTACGAAAGGCGTGTTCGCCCCAGAGCGGTGCCTCCGACCAAATTCGATCTCGCCAACCGGCAAAATCAAACTCATACCAAGGTTCATCAAATATCAGCTCACTATAAGCCCGATGTGCCTGCAGAATAATCACATCCTCGGGCGTGTCTTCACCATCGGCAAGCCAGCGGCTCAGACGCCCAAGACTAGCTTCATAAGCACCTTTCACTACATATTCCAGACTGGTGCTAATGCCAATAACCCGCAGCATGGTGCGATACTCTGAATTTGCGGGGTAATTCTCCGCACTCATCGCCACCACTCGGTCGTACAAAGCCCAGTATTCATCGATACTCGCCAAGAACGGGAAACTGCTGGGGTCGCCGCCATTTGCTAAATAGTCGGCGTATTCCTTGGGCTGGAACACCAAATACCACTCAGGAATCGTCAGTAAAGTTTGCTCAACTGGGCGATAATATTCCCCAATATCTTTGCGAGTAGCGGCCATTAAATCGGTATTGAACGGATAGTATTTAGACCAGAGCATATTCACAAAGCGGTTATTTGGATCTAGCCGCCATTTCAATCCAAAATAGTCTTTGGCACGCGGGTAGGCCGCTTTGAATTGCTCGGTGCTCGCCTGAAGTTGGTAAGGCAAATAATAGGCACCACCGACGGCTATCGCCGCGTCGATCATCTCACTGCTCCAAACGCTCACCGCCTGCTTAGCCTCGGCATCGGTGCCTTGGCGGTAATACACGACAAAGGCGAATACCTCAGTCGGCGCCCAAGACAGCAGGGTATTGGTGTCCGCCTTGGCGTGGCGAATACTCACATTGAGGATATTGGCTTTATTACGCTGGAAAATTTCGCGCATCTTGGGCACAAATTCGTCAAAACGCTCAACAGGTACAAAATACTCACGCAAGCCGTAGGTGTATTCCGAGCGATCTTCAGGCTCTAATTCGGCCACGTCGTAACTGGCTTCGTAATTACGCCACACCACCTTTTCGGGGTAATACAACAGCGGATCAATTAGATGCTGCCTAGACCACTTGCCAAAGTCAGACCCTGCAACAAATTTCTCCAGCGCCACTTCCACGCGGTAGTCCTGATCTGCCGGCATCAATCTATCGGTTTCAGTTACCGGCTTATCACTGGCATACCAACTAACGTCGCGTAACTCACTAAAGCCTGGCGGGTATATATCGGCATTGTGAAATACCACGTCTTTGTTATCGCGAATAGCGTCGCGGAAATATGTCGAATATTCCTCTACTGGCATCGCCCGCACTTTGCGCTCTACCGCCACATTATCTTCTAACTGCAGCGTTGCCTCGACAATCACGCCAAGTCCGCCATAACCGCCAATGGCGCCGTAAAAAATATCAGCATTTTCAGTTGGCGAAGCACTGACCAATGATCCATCGGCTAACACCAACTTCAGGCCCAACACCGATCCCACCAGCGGCCCCTCGCCTATATAGCGGCCGTGAACATTTACGCTTAGCGAGCCACCAACAGTAAAGTTAGCGTAGGTTTGCATGATTTTAATAGACAGGTTCTGGGGATCAATTTCCGTCTGCAATTGCCGCCAGCTGATGCCCGGCTGAACCGTAACCTGCTTGGTATCAACGTCTAATGCCAACACCTTATTAAAGCTGCGCATGTCGATATGTAGGCTGTCTGGGTAAGCCGTTTGACCGCCCTGACTATAGCGACCGCCGCCGATAGACACCCGCCCTTCACTCTCGCGTATGGCTTGCTGTATGTCCTCAACGGTCTTGGGAGCAACAACCTTCCCCACCCGCACCGCATTTAGATGCGTAACATCGTTAACGACCAGCGGTAGTTTTGGCGCTACAAATTCATCGTCACCTGCCCGCAGCACCACGACGGTAGTCGCAATTCCCGCCACGATTACGACAACAATAAGCAGCACTGCTAAACTGCGAATCAAGGTCCAAAATACCTTAAAGCAACGACGCAATATTGATCCAACAAATTCCAACAAGCTCAAACTCCCTTTTTAATGTATAACAGCAGAATTCCTGTTAACGCAGTGAGCACAACAATGAATAATGTTTCACGACGACAGTTTGTAAAATACCTTTCGCTGGTGTCCGCGCCACTACTTGCCCAGCGCACACTAGCAGCAAATGACGTCGCAACCCCTGGCATTAACAAAACCACAGCGCCGTTTCCGTCGGTGCCATCATTGGTTGATGACAGCTTTGGCGGCAATTTTTCCTATATTTATCGCAACACCGAATTGCGCGAGCAATTTTTCAATTTCCTAGTAAATGTATTTCACCTCTACCCAGAGCAGGAGTTTCACGCACTTATTCAGAGCTTTGCGGAATCTTATAGCGCGGATGAAAACGTCTATAAACAACTACAGCAGAATATTGGCAATATTAAGCCGTTTTTGTCGGAATTAACATTTGCGCTGCCAGCCTTAAGCAAACAAAAACTCACCATGCGCACCCAAACCTGCGAACTACTAGATACTGGACGCCGTTATGAGGGCTATTTAGAAATAGGCTCTACTGGCCGCTATTTGGATGCCCTTGAAGAACCGCTAAACATTGTTGGCGAACGCTTTTTTCTTGCCGAGCAAGCGCCAACTTACTCACTGACCGACATGATCGACCGCGGCCAAATAATGCAGGCTGGCCACTATATGCCGCTTGCCGATTACGCACCCAAGCTCGCAACAACCATTCCCAATAACTCCTTAGATTTAGTGACTGTTTACATCGGCTTTCATCACTGCCCACTGCCACTAAGGGAACAGTTTATTAGCAGCATTCGCGATGCGATGAAGCCCGGTGGCTATTTAATCGTTCGCGATCACGACGCCCACAATGATGACATGCAGGCTATGGTCGGCCTCGCCCACGACGTCTTTAATCTGGGCACCAGCGAAAGCTGGGACTACAACGCCAAGGAATTGCGAAATTTCTATAGCTTAGCGTTTTTAGATGAGTGGCTCAGCAATTCTGGTTTTCAGGGCAGCGGCGAAAAGCTCTACCAAAGCGACGACCCAACTCACAATGCCCTGATGCTATACCGAAAAGTTTAAGCCCTAGGTCAGCCACGCATTATTCGCCGACGCTGCTACACTCAAAGGACGAGAGGGAGCTAGACATCATGATAAATATCCGTGATAACGAGCAAAGCGCAGAAATTATTCTGCGCCCGAACAGTTCGGCTAGCTGGGCTCAAAATCGCCGTATCATAATAGCGGTAATGATGGTGAACACCCTTTTCAGCATGGGATTCGTCGCCATTGGTGCCTGGCTGGTACTGCCATTTATGGGATTAGAATTGCTGATTATGTACCTAGTTATGAGCCGTCTCTTTCAAAAGCTGCAAATACAGCAAATTGTAAATCTAAACTCACAAACTCTCAGTATTGACGTCGGCCATCAGCGCTGTGAACGCAGCTGGCAATGGCCAAAAACGAACAGCTGCGTGCTAGTTACCGTTCGCCCCCACCCCTGGGACCCCTTGCAAATCAGCCTAAGCCATTGCGGTGAGCACGTATTAATAGGCGGTTTTTTAAACAAAGATGACAGCCTGCAACTATTAAGCACCCTGCGCCGGCACCTGCCAGTCAGGCACTACAGCGAAGATTCAATAATCCATATTTGATGGCGGCACCACCGGCACATTCGCCTCAACTAACAAAGACAGCTCACCCAGCTCACCGAATGAGACGTAATAACGCCCTTTTTCTAATGGCAATATTTGCCCCAGCGCGCCGGTTAACAACCATTGATCTGGGTAAATGACCCAGCCCTGCTCTACACGCTCATTAATCAAATTCAGTAACATTTGCCACTGACCGCCAACGACAGAGTTGCTCTGCGCCGAAAATATCGGCTGGTCGTCAATATGCAAACCCACCGTAATGGCGTCTATATCTAGACTCTCAATGGCAACGGGCTCGCCAACCACAAAGCTATGCGCGGCGACATTGGCACGAACAATTTCAAACACGGTTGGCACGCCTTGCGCTTTAAACCCTAAGTCAGGTAATTCTGCAGCTGGCGCCACCACTTCAACCAATTTCTTTAGCGTTGCAACATCTGCCACTGCGTGCTTTACAGGCCGCTTTAGTTGAAAAGCCAGCTCAACTTCGATCATGCCTTTGTTAAAATTAGTTAGGTTTATCGCCTGCGTTGCATCGAGGTTCGCGCCCGGTAGCAAAACCCCCATGATGACCCGATCACTGCGAAACTGTTGCTGCGAGGCCAGCGAAGTAAGGCCCGCCTTAAAGCCTTCAGGTAAACGTCCGCCGAGTTTCTTATCAAGACTCAATTTTTGCGATTGATAGGCCCCGCGCCATTGCAGGGCTTTTACAGAAGCTGGGCTTTCAGTATCGCGGCTGTCGGCAGAGCCCAGCGTGGCGGCACTCAGCAAACCCAGTGCCAACACCAGTTTTATTACATTTGAAAATTGCTGCATTTTACCTACCGCTAAACCCTGAATGTATCAGGCAAACCCACTTTAAAATTAGTCTGAAAGATAATATTCAACCGTAGACACTACCCGTACTTTCTTAATTTGGGGGTTGTTTTTATCACGATCACTTATCGAAAATTGGCCCTGCGATGCCCGCTTTATTTTACCTAAGACACTGTCGGAATCGTCGGCGAATTTCTCAGCAACGGCGCGCGCTTGACGCGTCGCCTCTTCAATCATTGACGGTTTAACCTGATTAAGCTTGGTAAAAATATACTCGGTCTGGGCTTGATAATTATTGCCATTAAAGGCGATGCCTTTTTTGCCCAATTCAGACAATTCGCGGCTTACCTCGCGTACTTTTTCTATATTATCTGAGTACACCGTGACCGTCTGCTCGGCCGTGTAGCGGAACGGTGAATTGCCATTATTACCATATTGTTGAGCAGATTTATCGGTAATTGCCGGCGCCGACACCGAGATCTCGTCACTGGCAAAACCTTTATCTCGCAGAAACGACTTTATGGTGGCAACTCGCTCATCTAGCAAAACATAGAGTTTTGGCAAGTCGTTATTGGCTTCAGTGAACTGTAGCGGCCAAATCGCAACATCGGCCGTAAACTCTCGTTCAGACAAGCCCTTCACCGTCACACTGCGTTCAAATTCACGATATTGAGTTACGGCTGTGCCTAATAACACGCCCAGCACCGCAAGGCCCACCACCAGCGAAACTCCTAATATCAGCGCACTTGCTGATGAACCCTTAGAATCAGACATGTTATCCCCCCATTTTCACTTCAATATGCCGCCGCAACGCGACTAGTGTGCAATCTTGTTCATATCACCTTGGCAAATACAGCCCGCGTCATGGCCCGTAAATCTGCGGCGGCCAACTCGA
Organism: Zhongshania sp.; assembly: GCA_018066965.1. Taxonomy (GTDB): domain Bacteria; phylum Pseudomonadota; class Gammaproteobacteria; order Pseudomonadales; family Spongiibacteraceae; genus Spongiibacter. The sequence continues at coordinate 120,037 of JAGPVP010000019.1, forward strand.
GTTCTAAGCCACGACGACCCGCACTGATAAACATCGTAGAAAACTGCAGCGCAGATTCATCGACTACTGTCGCTAATGATTTCTTTTGCCCCAATGGACTCACGCCACCCAAAACATAGCCAGTCGAACGCTCCACGTCGGCCTGTGCTGCCATTGCCGCTTTCTTCACGCCCAACGCCTTGGCTGCTTGCTTCATATTTAACTGCGCAGACACCGGTAGCACCGCAACCGCCAGCGCCTTTGTGTCTAAGACTAGCACCAGTGTTTTAAAAACCTGATCCTCTGAAATACCTAGCTTTTCAGCCGCCTCTAAACCGTAGGATGAACTGGCCGGGTCGTGTTCATATTCATGGACACAATGGGTAATGTTTTGCTTTTTAAGTAAATTGATCGCCGGTGTCATAGCCGCTCCTGACGGCGAGCCTAAGCTCCTGCAATTGACCGCAACGGCGCTTGCTAGTTCCTAGCACCCGCTGCCCTAGTAAATACTGTAAAACCTTATATATCACGTTCTAATAGAAATCCTATTTGCTCGCAATCACAAGCTCACAAAATTGTAACTAATAATCATTCTCTAAATTTTACCGTTTTACCCTCAGTAATCTCACTCATTCAGCATTATTAACGGCATGTGCTCATGGAAACGTCGCCCAGCCATATATGGCTGGGCGGGCTGTCGTGCTAAAATTGCGCCCTTTCCAAAACTCACCACAACCCGCAAGGTATATAGACAATATGAGTATGACAGACGCCAGAAAACGGGTTGGATTCGTGAGCTTGGGCTGCCCCAAGGCGCTGGTCGATTCCGAACGCATCCTCACCCAATTACGCATCGATGGCTACGATATTGTGCCAAATTACGACGATGCCGACGTGGTGGTAGTGAATACCTGCGGTTTTATTGACAGTGCCAAACAAGAATCTCTGGACGCCATCGGCGAAGCCCTAAAAGAAAACGGCAAGGTTATCGTCACCGGCTGTATGGGCGATGACGCAAAAATTCGCGCCGTTCACCCCAATGTTCTCGCAGTAAGCGGCCCTGCCGCCTACGAAGAAGTGGTCGGCGCGGTACACGAATGGGCGCCCGCCAATAAGCAGCACGACCCCTTTATCGATTTAGTACCACCGCAGGGCGTAAAATTAACACCGCGACACTACGCCTATCTAAAAATATCTGAAGGCTGCAATCACCGCTGCAGCTTCTGCATTATCCCGTCTATGCGCGGCGACTTAGTCAGCCGTCCCATCGGCAGCGTATTAGAAGAAGCTAAACGCTTGGTCAATGCCGGCGTTCGCGAAATTTTAGTGGTGTCGCAAGACACCAGCGCCTATGGTCTAGACACCAAATACAAACTCGATTTTTGGGATGGTCGCCCCATCAAAACCCGCATGCTCGAATTATGCGAGGCCTTAGGCGAAATGGGCGTGTGGGTGCGCTTGCACTATGTTTACCCCTACCCCCATGTCGACAATGTGATTCCGTTGATGGCGGAAGGCAAAATTCTGCCCTATTTAGACATTCCCTTTCAGCACGCCAGCCCCAAAGTGTTGAAGGCCATGAAGCGCCCAGCCCACCAAGAGAAAACCTTGGAGCGCATTAAAAAATGGCGCGAAATCTGTCCAGACTTGGTGATTCGCTCTACCTTTATTGTTGGCTTCCCAGGTGAAACCGAAGAAGACTTTCAGATATTGCTAGACTGGTTGCAAGAGGCGCAATTAGATCGCGTCGGTTGCTTTGAATACTCGCCGGTTGAAGGCGCCACCGCTAACGAGCTGGCCGACCAAGTGCCAGAAGACGTTAAAAAAGACCGTTGGCAACGGTTTATGGTGGTCGCGCAGGAAATTTCTGCGCAACGCCTACGCGCAAAAATCGGCACTCAGCAAGAAATTCTCATCGACACCGTCGATGAAGAAGGCGCAATTGGTCGCAGCGTAGCCGACGCCCCCGAAATCGACGGCAAAGTGTATTTAGACGGCTTCACCGACGTGAAACCCGGCGACGCTCTAGTCGTGAATATCATCGACTCAGACGACTACGACCTGTGGGCTGAACCCGCCTAATGAATCTGCTGCTACTGCAGCCTGAAGACTTAGGCACAAACCCAGAGCACATAACACTGAGCGATGCGCGCGCAGAACATATTCGCAATGTACTGCGCGCCAATCTTGGTGATACGCTCAAAGTCGGTTTACTAAATGGACTAACTGGTAGCGCTAACATCACCGCAATCAGCGCCACTAGTGTTAGTCTCAAATGTGAACTGCACACCTCGCCACCGGCCAAGCTGCCACTGACGCTGCTACTCGCCCTACCCCGCCCCAAAATGGCGAAACGAATTATTCGCGCCGCGACTGAATTAGGCGCAGCGGAAATTATTCTACTGAATAGTTATAGAGTCGAAAAAAGTTACTGGCAAAGCCCACTCGTCAGCGACGAAACGCTGCATAAGGCGATGTTGGAAGGTTTAGAGCAAGCCGGTGATACCGTATTGCCAATACTACGACGCGCAACTCGCTTTAAGCCCTTTATAGAAGACGAATTGCCGAGCTTACTAGGTGGCAAAATAGGTTTGCTCGCGCACCCCTATTCAGACCAAGGCCCACCGCAGTCCGTTACACAAAACTGCCTACTCGCCATTGGCCCCGAGGGCGGCTTTATTCCCTACGAATGTGAAAAACTTATCGCGGCCGGTATGCAAAGCTTTAGTCTAGGCCCGCGTATATTGAAAACCGAAACCGCAGTATCGACATTAATCGGACGCTTATTTTTATAGCACCAAGCTCAGCAATATTTACTGCAGAGCCCGCTCAACATAATCCAAACGGTCCTGACCAAAAAACATCTCATCACCCACAAAAAATGTCGGCGCACCAAAAACATGGCGCTCTATGGCCTCATTGGTAATCGCTTTTAAACGATCTTTCACCGCATCTTGCTCGCACAAGTCAAACACCTCCGCCGAATCAAAACCCGCAGAAAGTAAAACCTCAGCCACACCTTCTGGCGTTGTCAGGTCTTTGCCATCAACCCAAAGTGCGGTAAAAATAGCGCCTATATAGTCATGAAACCTCGGTGTGTCCATATACGCCACTGCGCCGCGCATCAACATTAAAGTGTTCACTGGAAAATACGGATTAAAGTTGAATGGGGTTTTGTAATAGTCTGCCGCGCGTTGTAAATCGACTAGCATATAGCGTGCTTTGGTCGGAATCATCGCTGGCGACTGGTTACCCGTTGCCTTAAATACACCGCCCAATAACATCGGCTTGTAAATGATTTCGGCACCCGTGCGCTGGGCGAGCGCCGCTAATTGCGTCCATGCCACATACGTTGCCGGACTGCCCACATCAAAAAAGAATTCGATAGATTTACGCATAATTTTATTCCTAACTAGAAGGTTTCCTGCCAAGGGCGAAGATCGAATTCGTGAGTCCAGCAATCCTTAGGCTGGCAATGAATTTGCCAGTACTGCTCAGCAATATGCTCTGGATCGAGAATACCCGCTTGGGCTTTGGTCGCGTATTTATCGGGAAAATTGTCTTTGATGAATGCAGTATCAATCGCGCCATCGATAATTGAATGTGCCACGTGAATACCCTGCGGGCCAAGTTCCCTCGCCATACTTTGTGCCAGTGCGCGCAGGGCAAATTTGGCACTGGCAAAGGCACTAAACCCGCTTCCGCCCCGCAGTGACGCCGTTGCGCCCGTAAAAATAATCGTGCCCTTATTCCGTGGCAACATCACTTTTGCCGCCTCGCGGCCAGTGAGAAAACCAGCAAACGCCGCCATTTCCCATACTTTTTGATATACCCGCGCGGTGGTCTCAACAATCGAAAACATGACGTTGGCGCCTATATTAAAAACCACTATTTCAACTGGACCAATGTCGCGCTCTATATGCTCGAAGAGCTCAACCATCGCCTCTTCTTTGCGGGCGTCACAGCCTAATGTATGCGCGACACCACCTTCGGCCTTGATCTCCTCACGCAATGGCTGCAGAGCATCAACATTCCGCCGTGTCGCCACAATCGCGTAACCCCCACGAGAAAAGCGTTTGGCAATAGCGCTACCGGTCGCATCCCCAGCACCGATAATTACCGCCACTGGCGGCCTATTTCGAGCGTCTGTCATAAAGTCTTCCTTTAAGTTCTTTTTTGGAACTAACAAAATATAGATTCCTTTTTAGAACTTGTCAATTTATTCTACACACTCGTTTTTTAGGATTTTTTTATGCGCTGGGAAGATCTAGACCAACAACCCTGCTCACTCGCACGCACGCTGGCCGTGGTGGGTGATCGTTGGACCTTACTTATACTCCGCGACTGCTTTCTTGGGGTCAGGCGCTTTGACGCCTTTGAAAAGCGCCTTGGCATTACTCGCCACCTACTCACAGATAGGCTAAAAAAACTGGTTAGCTATGGCGTGCTTTATAAATCGCCCTACCAAGAGCGCCCCTTACGCGAGGAGTACCGCTTAAGCGAAAAAGGTCTTGAGTTGCACCCCGTCATTCTCGGCTTAGTTAGCTGGGGCGACAAACACATGAGCGACGAGCGCGGTGCACCTATTGTCCACATCCACAAATCCTGTGGCCATCAAATGCACCCCACAACTCACTGCTCCGAATGCGGAGATGCGATTACAGCGAAAGATATAAAATTAGAAGTAGCTAAGAAATGGCAGGGCGATTTAAACGAGTTTCTTCCTATAAAAAAGCCTTTACTAAAGTAATTGCCATAATGCTCAGAATAAAGCTAAAAAGGATCTTGACGTGGCATTGATACGCAAGCCACACCAAGATAATTTAAGACATAAGCAAGACCAGCAGATTTAATCAGCCTGCTCGGGCATATCCTTACGAATATGTTTGGCTGTCAACGCGCACAGAACTAAGCACGCTATCGTTGCAGCACTCACCCAAAACAGCAGTGAATAGCGTAGACTTTCATTGCCGTAAGTCGGCTCTAAATAATCACTTAAACCACCGACCAATACTGGGCCAAAACCCAAGCCAATTAAGTTAACCATTAATAACACCACCGCCGAGGACACCGCGCGCATACTCGGTTTAACCAAGCTGTGGGTGACTGTAATCAATGGCGCAAGGTAAGTGGCCTGCAAGGCCGCGGGAATAATAAAAAATAACAACGATGTCGTTCCGTCGCTACTCAGTAACATTGCCGCCACTAGCGGCAGCGGTAAGCCATAGGCCAGCGCGATAGTGCCGGGATACCAGCGGCGATCTTTTAAGCCCAAGCGGTCGGCCACATAGCCCATGGAAAATGTGCCAAGAGCGCCGCCCACGCCAATGGTTAGCGCCAGCCAATTACCAACGGTGCCGGTGCTCATACCAAAGCTGCGAATCAGGAAAGACGGCGTCCAGCTATACAAGCTGTAAGCGCTAAATGAAGCGAGTGCGCCAGCAAAGACCATGTAGCGAAACGTTTTCTTTGACCACAATAGTGTCATGGTTTCCAGCAGAGTTGGGTGGGCCTCAGCCGCCTGATTCTCTAGTGCTTTCGCCACTTGCCGCTGGGGTTCTTTAACCGTAAATTTAATGACCAAGGCCAGTAGAATACCGGGAATACCCACTGCCATTAAGGCTATGCGCCAGCCAAAATATTCTTGGATCCAGCCGCCCATTAAAAAGCCAACCAGCATGCCGATATTGACGCCACTATTGTAGGTAGCAATGGCGGTTGCCCGCTCTTTCATGGGAAAGATATCTGAGATCATTGAATGGCTTGGCGGACTGCAACCAGCCTCGCCCACACCTACCCCAATTCTCGCTAGCAGCAATTGCCAGTAATTTTGCGCCAAGCCGCAGGCGGCGGTCATCATGCTCCATAGCCCGACGGAATACGCGACAATGTTTCTGCGGTTGCCTCTATCTGCCCAGCGCGCAATAGGCAGGCCCATCACAATATAAAATACCGCAAAGGCGAAGCCCGTTAACAAACCCAGCTGGGTATCTGACAAGCCCAAATCGGCCTTGATTGGTTCTTGCAAAATCGACAGTATTTGCCGATCAACAAAATTAAACATATAGGAGGTCGTCAACAGCGCTAAAGCGTAATAGCGGTAGCGACTATTACTATAGCCATCAGATCTTACATTAGCGCTTTCAAGACTCATCACAACTCCACAATATTATCTTTATTACTTTTAGTTAGTGTTCTACTTTGCAGCGACTACTGCGCAATGTGGTAACAGGCCGTGGTGCGCACCACAATGCGCCCATCCACCTTCATTAAGGCCTGTGAATAGAGGGTACTTTTGGTTTCTCGTACTAAATCTGCTTCGACTTCTACCCAGGCATCCTTAGGCACCGGCGCGATAAAATCGACATTCAAATTTTTGGTTGGGTAATGAAAAATCTTGCTGTGAATTTGATTCTCAACTGCCGCGAGCTGCATATCGGCAAGATAAGTAAGTACCCCACCGTGGCAACTGCCTGCCTTATTAAGGTGAATATCGCGAACGCGGAAACCCAAAATTTTGCTTCCGCTTAGCTGCTTCTGGTAAATTTTGCCAATGTGCTCATCAAAACCTGGCGCTGGCATAATCTGCTCAAAGCCTTCGGGAATTATTTCCATCTCTGCCATTTTTCTATTCCTCGTAATTCAAGACGCGATGGTGTTTGTCGCCGCTGCCAAAAACCTATCGACCAAACCAGCTTGCTGATAATAATCATCGCCACCACGACGCCGAGAGTAGTCGTACAATATTGCCAGCTTCCAATCGACGAATACTTGATACCATTTTAAATTCGACACATCGCGGCCACTGCCCATTACATAGCGCGCTATTAAATCAGCAGGTTCTAAGTAACCGTCTTCCAATACTGCGGCGGCCAAGTCTTGAGTTGGGGTGCGGGGGATTCCATGGCGCGGGTAACAATTAATAAAATAGGCAAGGTCGAATAGCGGATCGCCAAGGGTCGCCAACTCCCAGTCTAAAACGGCGAGGAGCTGAGTCGGCGCCGTCGCTTTCCACATTACATTACCAATACGGAAATCGTTGTGCACTACACAGGCATCGGACTCCATTGGAATGTTCGCAGCAAGCCACTGGGACAACTCCGCGAATGCGGGAGACAAATTTACGTCATCGGGGATCAATGACTTAATGCGTTTAAAATGCCGAGCATTAAAGCCGTCTGGTTTACCAAACCCCTCTAAACCTCGGGCGCGCCAATCTACTTTATGCAGCGCAACAAGCGTATCGACTAAGGTTTCCACCATGAATTGACGCTGAGCAGGTATCGCTAAGGCCTCGGGCGTGGAATCGGTTATCACCTCACCAGCGACGTATTCCATAATATAAAATGGCACATCTAAGACCTGTAAAGCATCTTCGACAGCAAGTACTTTGGCGACGGGCACACCACTGTCTTCCAACGCTTTAATCAACCGTGCCTCACGCAGAACGTCATGAGCACCCACCGGCAAGGGTGGCGGCGGCGGCCGACGCAAAACCATCTCATGCTTGCCGTCGCTGACCAAATACGTCAGGTTAGAGTGACCATCGCCAATACGCGTCGTCGTGAGTGGGCCATCAGTTAAGCCTTGCTCGGCAAGGAAATTCTGCAGCCGCCCCAAACTCGCTTCACACCATTCCCAGCTCATGATTTTTTATTCAGCGAAGCAAGGTAATTTACATAGGATTTGGGCCAGTGGGTTTCAAACTGCCCCGCCGCTGCATGACCGTCGATTGTCGCGGTGCAGGCGGCTTCCATAATCATGGTATCCATTTTGTCGTTGGTCGGCAGACGCACTAAGCCAAAGCGCTCCATTTGCAGATGGGTCACACCACCACGGGTATCGGTGATCGCCGCTTCTACTTGGCGCTGGCCCATATCATCGTCGTAGCTGGCGTGATGCTTAATGGTGTCGATCGGCAGCACTTCGCCGTCTTTAACCACATAGCCGGCAACGCCCATTTCGCCCTTGGCGATATAGATCCAGGCATTGACGATATGGCGGCCATCTGGGGTGTAGGCAATAAGCCATTTCCAATGATGAGGCACACCCCATTTGCGCGTACCCCAGGAATGATCGCGATGACCTATGCGGTCCCACTCAATGCGGCGGTCGCCAAACTCTAAAAATCCGGTAACGCGGCCGGTTTGCTCAAAGCGATTTAGCGCAAACCATTCGGGTAAACCTGTGGGGTTTTGCCGATAGCTAAAGGCATCATGAATAGCAGTAAAATTGTATTCCAATTTAAGATTATCACTCTCGTACTTGAGCACTGCCGTCTTGCGTAAGTCTGGCTGGGTAAGACTCAAACCCGATAAGGAGAAGTTATCAAAGTCCATGCTGTCGGCAACTTCGCCATGACCAAGGTCCAGCACATAAGGCTCTTGATCTTCACCCCACACCACAAAATTAAAGCCCGCTTGACCGGTGCCCGCCAAATAGAGATAGGCCTGAAAG